>CAJJBH010000001.1 GCA_905182355.1 uncultured Paracoccaceae bacterium
CCATCACCGTTTGGTTCCTCGATCAAACCTTGTTCATGCAGGGTTTGCACCAAACGATAATTTGCACCAAACGATAACAGGTAGGCTTGGGCAATCCGCTGGCCGCCTGCACCTCGGTTGCAGAGACGGGGCGGCCTATCACCGCAATAATTTCCAGCAGATTGATCAGGCGTTCGAGATGCATTTACAACGTGTACTCTTGTATTGTGAGAAAGCTTATCATAATACAAGATTGAATCGCACCAAAGATCAAGCAATTCTTCAGAAGAAAAAGTGCGAACACGTGCCGCTGTCGCCGTAGAGGCTGGAAAACCACTTGTTGTTATGGGCGTTGAACTGGACGGCCCGAAGGCGGGCGACGTTTTGGTCGAGATCAAGGCCACAGGCATGTGCCATACGGATGAATTCACCCACTTAGGCGATGACCCGAAGGGATTTTCCCTGCGATTTTGGCCCATGAGAGCGCGGGCGTCGTTATTGGGATCGGTGAAGGCGTGACCAGTTTAGAAGTCGGCGATCACGTGATCCCGCGGTTCCTTTTTGGATTTCGCTGCGGCCGCGGGCCGGACCCATACCACGCACGCCGATATGCAGATCGAAGACATCACGCGCAATGGTTGGCATGTACGTGGATATTGGAAACCCGCGTGCATGCCGAACATTTGTCTGCAGCGCCGTATCTCGCTGAAAAGCTGGGTGGTAAAGTCGCGATTGGGGCCAACATTGCAGTGTTGCAACAGGCCTTCGGTTGGAATTTTCAATGCGGGCACCGCGTTTGAGATGAACGGCAGCCAGTTCGACCGGTTGTTCGCCTACGGAGATGTCTTTGAGATCGGAAATCTGGATGTGGTGGTGATGCATACATCAGGGCACACGCCCGCCTGCCTGACTTATTTGATTGGCGGTGCAGCGTTTATTAGCGACACGTTGTTCACGCCGAATTTCGGCACCGCGCGTGCGGAATTTACGGGTGGATCAGCGACGGAACTTTACACCTCGATCCAACGCATTCTGTCTTTGCCTGACGAGACAGCGCTGTTTTTGTGCCAGGAATACAGAACCAAGACCCGAGACACGTTCTGTTGGCGGACCACCGTGGCGGCGCAAAAGATCGTGAATGATCATGTCGGCGGTGGTAAGTCGGAGGTGGAATTTGTCGATTTTCGCACCACGTGCGATGTGCATTTAGCGATGCCGAAACTTATTATTTCGTCCATTCAGGTGAACATGAATACAGAAAAAATACCCGCGCCTGATATGGACGGCCATGTCTACCTCACAGTGCCGATCAACAAATTATAGGACGCTTCAAAACGAGGGTAGGGAGGCCCTAATTATCATGGCAGATCACCAAATTCTTATCGCAGGCGGCGGGGCCGCAGGTATTGCAACGGCAGCCAGTTTGCACAAACGGGACACATCGCTGCACATCGCCATCATTGAACCTTTAACGGCCCGTTATTACCAGCCAGGCTGGACTATGGTGGGTGTGGGGACCTTCAAAAAGGAAGAGAACGCACGGCCCACGCGAGCGTTATGGCATCCTAAGTGACCCACATCACGGGAGTCGTCGCCTTGCTCTAACCGAATGAGAACCCCGTCACGCTTGATGACAATAAGACGCTCAGCTACGATTTTCTAGTGGTGGCGGTGGGGCTCAAGCTTGATTGGGCCGCGATTGAGGGGCCGGAAGATGCGCTTGGCAAGAACGGCGAAACGTCGAATTGTCGCGCGATCTGGCACCTTATACGTGGGAACTAGTGCAAAAAATGCGTAGCCGCGAGGCGATTTTCACCCAACCACCGATGCTGATCAAATGTGCAGGCGCACCACAAAAGACCAAGACCCGCAAATGGTCGAACGCAAGTTTGACATGCTGCACGTCTGTCCATCGCAATGCGCACCAGACTTCATCAATAACAACCCATTGGCCAATGAAAGCGGCTGGGTGGCTGTAGACTAGGTAACGCTTCAAAGCACCGTCGCTTTAAATATCTTTGGGCTCGGAGCCGCCGTTCTCCGGAATGGAGCATTGTCGCCTTAGACTGCGCCTTTAGAGTGGCAAACGGCCCAAACCTGCCGCTCGCCCACTCTTGAAAACGCTCTGGTGTAGTTCATCATAGCCGACTTTCGCGGCACACGCATAAATACGGGGTGATCAAAAACACAGTTTGTAGATTCAATAACGCTTTTTGATAGTCACTGGCCACTTCGTCTCAAGCTAAAGATGTAAAACAGCTAAGAACACGATAGAGCTCATCACGTGACACCGGTTTACTAAGATGATCTACCATTCCCTCAGCAAAACTGCGTTCTTTATCTTGCTTAAGCGCGTACGCCGTTAGTGCGATAATTGGGACATTTTTATCGGCGGCGCGGATACGGCGTCCAGCTTCATACCCATCCATATCCGGCATCTGAATATCCATTAGGATCACATCAAAATGCTCATTCAAAGCCATCTCAATCGCTTCGGCCCCAGAATTGGCAATTTGAGCTTCAGCACCAACAATTTCAAGGAAGGCATTTATGACGATAAGGTTAATATCGTTATCGTCAACTGCCAAAACAGAAACTCCTTTCAGCGGAAGCGGCGCGTGGTCCTCAGAGGATTTAGCGGCTGCCTTCGGCTGCGGAGCGTCGCCTAATAGTAGAGAAATATGACGCATCAGAACAGTCGGCAGCAGCGGACGCCGAAGTAGGGAATTTTTCGAATTAGGTCGGGCATCGCTGGGCGGGTACACGACAACGAGCCGTTTGTTCTCTTGGTTCTCAACGAAATCAAACACATCCTGTGATACATCCCAGTCGAGGTTAACGAGCACAAGCTCATCTGTTCCCGAGGGATCCCGATCGATACCTTTGAGAGCATCCTTTACAGCGGACAGCGTCGCCAAAATTTTAACGTCAACTCCAAGTTTCTCGAAAAAATCCTGATAGATAGAGCGCCGCGTGTGTTCAGTGTCGTAGATATGAATGTGGCTCAAAGTCTTGGGAACCTGTGTAATAATGCTTGGTTCGTCAATTGTTGCTGCTTTTAGGGGCAGCGTGAGCGTGAACGTGCTTCCTTTGCCTAACGTCGTCTCCATATCAAGCGAACCGCCCATGCGTTGCGCCAAATCGAAAGAGATAGCGAGGCCCAAACCTGTCCCACCATAGCGCCGTGTCACCGTGCCATCTCCTTGAGAAAACGGTTTGAACAGGAGTTCCTTCGCTTGTTCACCAATCCCTGGTCCAGTATCGGTCACGGCCAACTGTATAACATCGGGTTTCGAAGCGTGACGCTGAATAGACAAAACAATGTGTCCCGTTACAGTGAATTTGAACGCATTGCTCAGCAAGTTCATAAGGATCTGAGAAACGCGATACGGGTCCCCACTTAAACGCTTAGGGAGGCGCGGGTCAGTCTGCACAAATAGCTTTGGCTTACCTTCGATTTTCTGGCCAAGTAGAAAAACGCTAACCACGCTTTGAATGACGTCCTCAATTTCAAAAGGAATGTCCTCCAACGTCATCTCGTTCGCTTCGATTTTGGAGAAATCCAACACGTCGTTGATAACATGCAACAAGCTGCCACCTGCGTTTCGGATACGCTTTAGTCGCTCACGTTCCTCATCACGCGGACTGTCCAACATCATCAAGTCGGCAAGCCCCAGTATGCCATTGATAGGTGTCCGTATCTCGTGGCTGATGTTCGCCAAGAAATCGCCCTTAGCTCTGTTTGCCTGATCTTTCTCAATATTCGCAGTTACCAGTTCTTGATTACGCGCTTCGAGTTTTTGCAACGCCGCGAACTCACGTTGGCGCACAATTGTAATGGCTCCGGCTGTCAGAAGAGTAATAAGCGATAGAATAATGATCAGGTATGTGAACTGACGGGAAAGGCCTGCAATAAGCGAGTTCACGGGCAGTTTTACAACGTGGATGCCTCTCGCATCACCTACTTTCCAGTCTGTCTTAGAAGACGCTGGATGGCTGTTATGGCATGCCACGCAGGCTGCCTTCATTCTGATCGTACTGGCATAGTTGAGTTGATCGTTTTTACCGCGGTCGGCACGATCAAATTCGAAGTATTCATCGCCATTTTCTAAGTTGACCGCTTGAAACGCACGGCTTTCGAAACCAGAAAATACTCGTTTTTCTCTCCATGTAAACGGGTGCTCGCTCAGCATGGCAGCCGTGAAATTACTACCGTTTTCGGAAAGATAATCTGCGAAATTAATCGTCAATGTCGCAGGGAACGGCAGAGCATTCTCGACATTCTCAACGTCATGCGTAAACCTAACTTTGTCTGGGTCTACATTGGAAAGGACCTGAGTGGCATAGAATGCTTGCGTGCTAAGGAGTACACCAGAGTAAACACGCGCATTTTCAAGCATGGCTTCGTCATGCATCCGTTTTTGCATCATTGATAAGTAATACAACAACGCCCCACCGATGACCAAAACGACAACGATAAATGGAAGGATCGACGGCCTAGCACATTTCTGATTTCTAGATGTATCGATTTTGGTGTCGCTCATTATGCTGTATCCTCAGAGCGTAAGCTAAAGCGTTAGACGAACAATAAGGCCAAACTAAGGCTGATCAAGTGGCATGGCTGCGCAAGGCTTGTCCTAGACGATCGCACCTGAGGCAACTATGATGAAATTCAGTTTGGTGCTCACTTATTTCTAGTACTGCCTTGTTTGGTGGTCCGTCAATATGTGTCTGAGGTCAGCGCCTATGGTTCCAAATAGGGTGATTTGATAAGAAAAAGAGCGTTTCTGGCTCATAGTAACCACCGAGGAGTATCCGTGTTGGTCAACTGGGTTTTTCAGCCCAGATCCGGTCATCTCGTCAACGGACATCGGTGAGTACAACAACCTTTAAACCGCGACAGATCCAGTTTTGTACTGATCAGACACCAAAGATCCGTTTTGGAGCGAACGGGGTCATAATTCGCAATGATCGCTAAGGCCTGTTTTCCATCCGTTGTAGTCGTTCATGCACATTCGCAGCATCTGATTCTTTGGGCTCGAACCGGATTTTTGCTGCGGTTGCGACTTCAGTGTTAACGGCTACTTTGTTGGGGTATCTCAGGCCTTCCTGCGGATACAATCATCGGATCAAGTTTTAGGCCGCTCGCCAGTTTAATACGACTTTCCCCGATTGCCCTGATTTCATCGCAGCGAAGCCGTCGGCGTAGTCCTTGACCGCAAAGCGGTGTGTGATGACGCCAGACACGTCCAGCCCGTTTTGCAACATAGCGATCATCTTGTACCACGTCTCAAAAATCTCGCGCCCATAGATGCCTTTCAAGGTGATCGCCTTGAAGACTATCCGGCTCCAATCGACAGGGCTTTTGCCCGGTGGAATCCCAAGTAACGCGATACGTCCGCCCATCACCATAGCTTCGACCATTTGATCAAGCGCAATTTGATTGCCCGACATTTCTAGGCCGACATCAAAACCCTGCATGATTTTCAACTGCGCTTGAATGTCGGCCAGATCGGTTTTTGTTACGTTAACTGGCGTTACATCTGCAACTTTCGCGGCCAGATCGAGGCGATCTTGGTTGATATCCGTGATTACCACATTGCGCGCGCCCGCGTGCCGCGCAACAGCCGCCGCCATAATGCCGATTGGGCCAGCGCCGGTGATTAACACGTCTTCCCCCACCAGATCGAACGACAGGGCAGTGTGAACGGCATTGCCCAATGGATCAAGGATCGCACCGATATCGTCACTGATTTCGTCCGGTAAAGGCACAACGTTGAAGGCAGGCAGACGCAGATATTCAGCGAATGCGCCTTGCTCGTTCACGCCAATACCGCGTGTTTCTGGGTCAAGGTGGAATTTTCCGGCACGACTTTGACGTGATTGTTTACCAATCAGATGACCTTCGCCACTACACCTTTGCCCCAGATTTAATCCTTCAACATTACGCCCAAGCTCAACGATTTCCCCCGCAAACTCGTGCCCTGTGATCAATGGAATAGGGACAGTCTTCTTGGCCCATTCATCCCAGTTCCAGATATGGATGTCTGTTCCACAAATGCCCGTCTTGTTGATGCGGATCAGCACGTCGTCAGGCCCAACCTCTGGCACTGGAGCGGTTTGCAACCATAGGCCTTCGCGGGCGTGCGCCTTGACCAGTGCTTTCATTTCCTTGCTCATTTTAAGACCCCAACTGCTTTCCCTGCGATCTTGAATGCCGTCAGGGCGTTATCCAGATCATCCTTCGTTAGTGCCGCGTTCATCTGCGTGCGAATGCGGGCTTGGCCGCGCGGAACAACCGGGAAGAAGAACCCGCTGACATAGACGCCTTCATCAAAGAGGCGTGCGGCCATGTCTTGTGCCAAATGCGCCTCCCCCAACATGACGGGAATGATCGGATGTTCGCCGGGCAGCAGATCGAAGCCCAAACGAGTCAAGCCTGCACGCCAGTAGGCTGCATTTTCAAACAGTTGCGCACGTAGGTCGTCACCTTCCTCGACCAGCCGGATGGCTTCGATCCCAGCAGCTACGATGGAGGGAGGCAGGGAATTAGAGAACAGATAGGGACGCGCACGCTGGCGCAGCAGGTCAATTATGGGCTGTGGTCCGGCAACATAGCCGCCGATTGCACCGCCGAGAGCCTTGCCGAGCGTGCCCGTCAGAATATCGACATCGACACCAAAATGCGCAGGCGTGCCAGCCCCCTTTGGCCCCATGAAGCCGGTGGAATGGCAATCATCGACCATGACAAGTGCGCCGTAAGCCTCTGCCAACTTGGTGATCTCCGGCAGTTTGGCAAGATAGCCATCCATGCTAAACACCCCGTCTGTGGCGATCATAATGAAACGTGCGCCACCCGCTTTTGCGGCCTGCAACTGCGCTTCAAGATCAACCATGTCGGAGTTCGCATAGCGGTAGCGTTTGGCCTTGCACAACCGGATGCCATCAATAATCGAGGCGTGGTTCAACGCGTCTGAGATGATCGCGTCTTCTGGCCCAAGAAGCGGTTCAAACAACCCGCCGTTGGCGTCAAAGCAAGCCGCAAATAGGATAGAATCGTCCTTGCCCAAGAAACGTGCCAGCCGCGTTTCGAGGTCGCGATGCAAGTCTTGCGTACCACAGATAAACCGGACCGAGGCCATGCCAAACCCTTTGGTGTCCATCGCTTCTTTCGCCGCCTTGATAAGATCGGGGTGGTCTGCCAACCCAAGGTAATTGTTCGCACACAGGTTAATCACGGACTTGCCGTTCGCGATGATCTGTCCTGCTTGTGGGGACGAAATCAGACGCTCGTGTTTCGTCATCTGTTCGGCATCAATCTGTGCCAGCGTTTCGGTCATGTAATCTAGAAATGCAGACGTCATAGCGTCCTCCGTTTTCAGGAGGATGGCACAGCGGATAATTTTCCGCAATACTGGAATTATATTAAGGTGGATAAAAATCCGTGAAGGTGGATTTTCCTAAGCGCCATGCACGACCAAAAATGCACGGGCGGGCCCGTCTGCACTAATCTTATGAGCAACATCCGCCGCATAACGTGCTGTGTCACCCTCTGACAATTGCTCAACCGCTTCACCACTGGTGACGGTTAAACGTCCTTCGACTACTGTCAGATGTTCACGTGCGCCCTGCGCGTGTGGCAAACTATCCAGAACACCTTCTTGGCTAAATCGAAGATCATAGACCTCATGCCGCCCTGCTTCTTCAGGGGGCGATAGAATGCGGATCGAACATCCTGTGCCGTGATTATCAATCGCAGGGACATCGCCGCTGCGTAAAACTTCAACGCGGCTTTCCTGATCATCTTCAAGAAGCCCCGCAAAATCCACCTGAAGCGCCTTGGTCAGATTCCACAGCGTCGAGATTGTTGGCGACGACTCCCCTCGCTCAATCTGACTGACCATACTGCGCGACACGCCAGATAGTTTGGCCACAGCATCAAGCGACAGCCCCTTAGCGCGGCGTGCGTTTTTCAGACGGGCTGGTAGTAGCGATAGTATTACGTCAGTGTTTTCCATAATAGCGGATAATAACGAGAAGCTGCCATTCGCTGCAAGGCAGAACTTGGTAGGTCAGTGCTCACTGCTGCCATTCGCTGAAACGCAGTAGCACAGTCCATCTTGCCATCAATCAAATGGAGACCAAGTCTTCTGTTGTGAATTCACAACCCCAGCGAACTGGTCGCAGCCTCAACCGTTTTAGGTCACTTGTTACCTCTGAGCGACACCGCAGATTTTGTGCCAATCACGATAAGAATACCGCCACAGTGTTGTGATGGCGTGAAACCGCTTTTGGCATTTAAAAAGGTTGCCCGAGCGGCTTTCTGCATCATATCGTTTCTACAATATCATGATGAGGAGGAATAATGATGACTAGATTGACAGCAAAAGATTTTGATCCCAAATTGCTCGAACTTTATGATTTTTATGCGCATGGCATGATCACAAAACGTGAATTCCTTGAAGGTGCCACGAAATTTGCGGTCGCCGGTATGACCGCCACGACCATTTTGGGGTTGATGGCCCCAAATTATGCTTTGGCTGAGCAGGTTTCCTTTAACGATCCAGATATCGTGCCTGAATACATCACATACCCATCGCCCAACGGTCATGGTGATGTGCGTGGCTGCATGGTGCGGCCTGCGGGCGCAGAAGGTAAACTTCCAGCTGTTGTCGTCGTTCACGAAAACCGCGGCCTTAGCCCATACATCGAAGATGTCGCGCGCCGTCTGGCAAAGGCCGGATTTATGGCGATTGCGCCTGATGGTCTTAGCTCTGTTGGCGGTTATCCGGGTAACGATGCGGAAGGGCGTGAACTGCAGCGCACAGTTGATTCTACGAAATTGATGAATGATTTCTTTGCAGCAGTTGAGTTCATGATGGCGCATGAAGGATCAACTGGAAATGTTGGGATCACCGGCTTTTGCTATGGTGGTGGTGTTGCGAACGCCGCAGCGGTTGCATATCCAGAACTCAAGGCGTCAGTTCCATACTACGGCCGTCAAGCTGCCGCCAAAGATGTCCCCAAAATCCAAGCCCCATTGTTGTTGCATTATGGTGAGTTGGACGAGCGCGTAAATGCCGGCTGGCCCGCCTATGAGGCCGCGCTTACAGCCAACGGGAAGAACTTTGAGGCCCATATCTATAAAGGGGCCAATCATGGGTTCCACAATGACAGCACCCCGCGGTTTGACGAAGTCATGGCGGATTTGTCATGGGAACGCACGCTGGCACACTTCAAGAAATATCTCGTTTAGAACGTAGCTTCGTCGATCGTGGCCTGACCAAACATTTGGTCAGGCCACTCGCAAATCTCATTCCGCTTTGGATTAAATGTCCAAGGTTTGAACATGCTCGGTCAGCGAAAGGGTATTCCCGCTTGGATCGTGAACCATGCGATTTTGTTGCCAACTGGTGTTGTCCAAATGCTGAGCGCAAGTTGGCCATAGCGTTGAAATTGCCCCCCCCTTTAGCGGTCAATTCCTTTGAACCAGATCGCCAAATGGGGGAGCTGTAGTAGGCCTGCACCGGTTCGCTTTAGTCCTTTCACCTGAGTGAACCAAACAATTCCCCAAACGCAGAACAGTGCAATCAGGCCTTTTAGGATTAGATCTTCGGCAGGGCCCAAATCCCAAAGTGCCACTCCAAACAACAAAAACGCGATAGCCAGCGGATCCACCGACAGCATCTGAAATGCGCCCATTTCTTGGACCCAAGTGCAGGTTAAGGTGTGGTCTGAAGGGGCGGGCGCAATTCGGGCCGTTTCTCGCGTCCCCCAAAGACATGCGCAACAACGGCGATGGCCTTGATACAAGCCACAATAAGGACTGGGCTTTTCAGGCCGTCGCGGCATCAACAAACAAGGGCCGTTTTGCTGCAAACTTCACCTTTGATGAGCAAAATTAATTTCGGACCCAGTGATTTTACTTAACATTTCACCAGTATTAACAGCACTATAGATTGATCTTGGTGGACGCGCAGTTTCGTCAACGCTGCGATGGACCCAATTTCGAACTTCCATCGATTTCAATGACTGTGACAAAGCGCGATCTGTGATTGTTTGTAGGTTTCGCTTGATATCGTTGAAATGGCTTGGTGTTTGAAGTGACGCCAGCACCGGCAATGTCCATGACTTGCGTAGGAGGTCTTGATCATCAAGGGTAGATACACGCTGAACTTTGTCGGCAATTGCAGCGGCTTCCACCCCATGCTGTGTCAGGCGAAACTCTGGCCGCAGCGGATGACCGTAACCAGGGTTTCGTTCCAATAATCCTATTTTGATAAGATGATTCATGCTTTGAGCGAATGCTGTCCTGCTTGCACCAGTTGCTGCAAGCAAAGTTGCCTGCCGTCCAGCAACACCTGCATGAAGGCTTGATAATATGGGCAACGCCCATGCCCTTGAAGTGATATTGACAAACGATCTAATGTACATAAAGTATAGTTAGCATACTTAAACACAAAAGGAAAGACGATGGCACTTATTTCGGTGGATGGAACGATCAATATTTCAATGTCAGTCAAAGACCGCCATGCAAGCGCTACATGGTACGAAAGTCTGCTTGGGTTTAAGACCTTATATCATGCGGACGAAGCAGGCTGGTCGGAACTTCAAACGAACACTGTTGGCGTAACCATTGGCCTTGGCGAACACACCAAGCCTGCACCTGGAAACTGTGTTCCTGTTTTTGGGATTGCTGATCTGGACACAGCCCGGCAGAAGTTAGAGCAGGCCAAAGTGAAGTTTGACGGTGAAATAGACGTGGTTGAAGCCATGGTCAAGACGACAACTTTTTACGATCCCGATGGCAACGCTCTCATGCTTGCCGAAGACCTGGCAGGCGGAGCGTAAAGCTGCGCATTACGTTCAAGCGCAGCCAACGGCGGCAATGATCACTGCATCTGGCTGTAGCTCCCCCTGCGTCCCTAGATGATTTCATCTTCATCGAACATCGGATCATCGCTTAATTGCGTGTTCAGGTCTTCGACCATGCCCTCGGCCTTGGTAACAGATTTCACGCGGGCCAGATGAAAAACGGCGTCGCCTTCATTCACGATGGGCATAACAGCGCGACCAACAATAATGCCATCGAATGGCGCCACGATATTGTCATCTGTCTCCCCAAACGGGTCAGAGACGGACGCCATCAAATCGCCCTCGCGGACAAGATCGCCATCTGCACGGAACGTGCGCAATAGGCCGCCAGTTGGTGCGCGCAACCACTTGCTTGAGGTGCAAAATTGCGGTGTGGCTTTGACCTTGGCAATACCTTTGCCTGACAGCATACCCTTGTAACGCAGCACACGTAGAATGCCTGCAACGCCAGACCTTACTGAGAACTCATCGAAGCGCAGGCCCTCGCCAGCTTCAAACAATAGCACATCAATCCCAATGGCTTTGGCTGATCCGCGCAGTGATCCCTCGCGGACGGTTGATTGCATTATGATCGGTGCGCCAAACACGTTGGCGAGATCCAGCATTTCTGGATTGTCTGGCGAAACACGGATTTGGGGATAGTTGGTGCGATGAATGGCGGCTGAGTGGAGATCAATACCAAGATCACAACGCGCGACAATTTCGGTCATAAAGATATGCGCAAGGCGCGATGCAAGTGATCCTGTCTCACTCCCGGGGAACATACGGTTCAAATCGCGTCGATCTGGCAAATATCGAGAGTGATTCAAGAAGCCGTAGGTGTTCACGATCGGAACAACGATCAGAGTACCCCGGATAGATGCAAGACTAGGGGACCGCAGCAATCGGCGCACAATTTCAACCCCGATCACTTCATCGCCGTGAATCCCCGCGCTTACGAAAATCGTGGGGCCATCAAGCCGACCATGCGTGATATTCACCGACATCGTCACCGGAGTATGATCAGACAAAACGCTAACGGGAACATGTACTGTCCGGCGGGTGCCAGCTGGTACACTTTCGTTGCCTATGACAAAATCGGTGGGCTTGGGCATTAACCTTTACCTTTGGTTTTTGTGGAGTTGGGTTTGGCGTGCTTTTCGATGAACTCGATCATCTTGCCAGCAATATCCAAGCCAGTTGCCTTTTCAACGCCTTCCAAACCGGGCGATGAATTCACCTCCATCACCAGTGGACCACTATTGGCACGCAACATATCGACGCCACAGGCATTCAATCCCATCGACTTGGCGGCACCAATGGCTGTTGCCCGTTCTTCGGGGGAGAGTTTGACCACCTCAGCGGAACCACCAAGATGCAAATTAGAACGGAATTCACCCTCTGCACCTGTGCGCTTCATCGCTGCCACAACCTTACCGCCGACAACAATTACGCGGATGTCAGTGCCGCCAGCTTCTTTGATAAACTCTTGCACCAAAATATTGGTCTTTGTAGCGCGAAACGCTTCAATCACCGATTTGGCGGACCGATCCGTATCGGCCAGAACAACACCCATGCCTTGCGTGCCTTCAAGCAATTTGATGACAAGCGGGGCGCTGCCTGCAACTTTCAGAACTTCTTCGGTCTGCTTGGGGTCATGTGCAAACGTGGTGACCGGCAAGCCGATACCATCACGGGCCAACAACTGCATCGACCGTAGCTTGTCACGTGATCGACCGATCGCAACGCTTTCGTTAAGGGGATAAACGCCCATCATTTCGAACTGCCGTAAAACCGCCATACCGTAGAAGGTAATCGATGCACCAATCCGTGGGATCACGGCGTCATACCCAGTGAGTTTCTCACCGTTATAGTAAATCTCGGGCTTTCGCGAAGCAATGTTCATGTAGCACCGCAAGGTGTCCACAATCCTAATTTCGTGACCACGGATCTCGGCTGCTTCGACAAGTCGTTTGTGTGAGTAAAGGTTCGGGTTGCGAGCCAGCATTGCAATTTTCATGAGGAAATCCTTGTCTCAGCTTTTGGCATTGTTGAAGTTGGCGTCGTTAAATTACTTTTTCTTGGATCAACTAGAATGTGATGTCTTCGCAAGGCTGTGCGCCCAACGATCATCCTAAATTTCATATCCGAGCGCTCTGTGAGCGACAGATCGATCGTCCATAATCGCTGGCCAATACGGAACTTGGTACGAATGACAATGCGCGTTTCAGGGACACCACTTGTGTTCTTGATATCGCGTCGTTCATGGATTGGACATTCAACATCTGTGTCAATTGAATCATCACTAAATTTCGTATGAAACCGCACCCAAGGGACACCATCGCGATCGAACGTTTCGATATCGGTTGCATGCAACGCAGAAGTCCGCGCGCCAGTGTCAATTTTTGCTTTGAGATTTGAAAGGCCCAGAAGCGGGAGGTCAACCCGCTCTCGCCATCCGACAACAAGCATATGAGTCGTCCCCAGTTTGTATGTTTGTTGGAATTATGACAGCTTTTTTAAGATGTACCAATGGCTTGTGTTTATTGAATGAGCGGTTATTCGCATCGACTGTTTAGACGGTCACTTTGTCCGGCAGACTGGCGTTTTGCAACATAGTGTACGAACGGCTGCTTCGACGGGCCCCGCCTTCTGCACAGATAAGGGCAGGGTCAATGGCCGCTGACGGTCGTCGCAGACCATGAATGACAACTTGTTATTGATGCGCAGGGGGGGGCGATTGAATCTTCCATTCCATTGCGGCGGGGTAAGGGTAAGCCTTTCCTGCCTCCCCAAATCGCAAACGGCAAAAATGCACCCTTTGCTTTGTTTGTCGCTGCCATTGGCTGTAATCCAGTATCACGGCGCATCTTGCCAATGGTCAAACGGCGACCAAATCTGTTGTCGGGATTTCACAACCCCAACAAACTGGCCGCCGCCCCAATCGTTTTAGATCACTTGCTACCCGTGATCGACACCGCAGATTTCGTGCCCTGAACGCCTGCAGTTGCAGTGGCCTTCGGCTTCTCCTTCTTAGGTTTCTTAACTTCTTTTTTCGCGTTTTTACCTTTGGCCATTGTTGGTCCTTTCGGTGTGCAGCGATCCCGCGCCACAATGGCGTGGATTGCGCTGCGGTCGTTCTTTGATTGCCAGTTTATGGCGCAAAAAGAGCTGTTGATCGAATTGCATAAGCTGCGATGACATTTTCCGTCAAAGGCCATTAAAAAACTGTCATAGTCAACAATCGCGGTTCAGAAGGCCAATGTCAAAGGCGGAGGAAAAGCGTCATTCGTTAAAGAACAGTTACTTCGCCTGTTCAAACGTTAACACGGCTCAAATCTGAATGAAGAGTTAACAGGGCCCAGCTCCCCAATTTGTATAATTAGGCCACTCATTTGTACATTTCCCAAAAATCAGCTGATTTTACGCTTGGGAAGAGGGGGCGTAATGTACAATTACAATAGCATTTTGTACATTACGCTGCTTTTTAGCCATCATACGGTGGGCGTACGGTGGGTTAACCTATGCCAACAGTGCTTTGGCCTTCGCCGCAACATTCGCCGCTGTGATCCCGAACTGTTCGTACAATTCGCCCGCAGGGGCCGACGCGCCGAAGCTGTCCATACCAACAAAATCAGCCTTGCCAAATTTGCCACGCTCGCCCAGCAACCACTGGTCCCAGCCCTGACGCACAGCCGCTTCAACGCCAACCCGGACAGGTCCGCCCGGAAGCACGCGTTTGCGGTACGCTTCGTCTTGCTCCGCGAACAACTCCATGCAAGGCATTGAAACCACACGGGTTCCAATCCCGTCAGCCTGCAGGATGTCACGTGCAGCCAAAGCGATTTCAACTTCGGACCCCGTGGCGATCAAAATCACCTGACGTTTGCCGTCAGCGTCCGCCAGAACATAAGCGCCTTGGGCGGTCAGGTTCTTGGTCTTATGTTCGGTCCGCACCGTTGGCAGTCCTTGACGAGTCAGAGACAGAACCGAAGGCGTTTCTTTGGTTGTCAGCGCAATTTCCCACGCCTCTGCCGTTTCAATCGTGTCTGCCGGGCGGAACACATAAGTGTTTGGTGTTGCACGTGAAATTGCCAAATGCTCAACCGGTTGGTGCGTTGGGCCATCTTCGCCCAGACCAATGCTGTCGTGTGTCATCACGAAAACCGTTGGGATTTTCATGAGGGCGGCAAGGCGCATAGCAGGCCGTGCATAGTCGGTGAAACACATGAATGTGCCGCCATACGGGCGGATACCGCCGTGCAGCGCCATACCGTTCATTGCGGATGACATGCCGTGTTCACGGATGCCCCAATAAATGTAACGACCTTCGCGTGTGTCCAGATCAAAGACGCCCATGTCGGAGGTCTTCGTGTTGTTTGATCCAGTCAAATCCGCAGACCCGCCAACGGTTTCAGGCAATATCGGGTTCACAACCTCAAGCACCTTTTCAGAGGATGCACGCGTCGCCAATTTAGGTGCGCTTTCAGACATCTGTTTTTTGAATGCTTTGATTGTAGCGCTTAATTTCTTAGGTGCATCAAGAGCATAGGCGCGTTTGAACTGCTCTTGTTTGCCGTTTGGTAGGGTCTCGAAACGCTCTTCCCACTCAAGACGGGCTGCTTTGCCTTGTGATCCGATTGCTTCCCATGCAGCTTTTGTAGCTGCTGGAACTTCAAATGGACCAGTTGTCCAGCCGTAAGCCGCTTTTGCAGCTGCCATCTGATCTGGATCCGTCAAAGCGCCGTGGCCTTTGGATGTGTCTTGCGCGGCATGGCCCAAAGCGATGTGGGTTTTGCAGGCGATCATCGTTGGCTTGTTGCCTTTTTTGGCTTGCGTTAATGCCTCGTCAATCGCAACGGGATCGTGGCCGTCGATTTCCAACACGGCCCAGCCTGCGGATTTAAAACGCTGCACTTGATCGGTGCGGTCAGACAGTTCAACCGTGCCGTCGATTGTGATGTTGTTGTTGTCCCACATCAGGATCAATTTGGACAAAGCGTGGCGGCCCGCAAGGGTGATCGCCTCTTGGCTGACGCCCTCCATCAAGCAGCCGTCGCCCGCCATGACATAGGTGTAGTGATCAACCGCTTTTTTGCCATATGTGGCGCGTTGGATTTCTTCGGCCATCGCGAAACCTACTGAGTTTGCAATGCCTTGGCCCAAAGGACCGGTTGTGGTCTCAATCCCGGTGGCGTGGCCATATTCAGGATGACCAGCGGTGATCGCGCCCCATTGGCGGAAGTTTTTGATCTGCTCCAACGTCATGTCTTCATAACCCGTCAAGTGAAGCAGGGAATACAGCAACATAGACCCGTGACCGGCAGACAAGATAAAGCGATCGCGATCCGGCCAATGCGGTGCAGAGGCATCAAACTTCAGGTGCTTCTGGAACAACACGGTTGCAACATCTGCCATACCAATTGGCATGCCTGAATGTCCAGAATTTGCAGCGGCTACAGCATCCAATGTCAGCGCGCGAATGGCGGTGGCTTTGGACCAGTGATCAGGGTTTGCGGTGCGAAGGGCAGTCAAATCCACGAGAAATCATCCTTTGAAAAGTGGCACAGTTAGCGCTGCATATCAGGCAAGACGCAAAAATCAAGTCGAGGATATCCGTTCAGGTGGCAAGTTACATGAGCGAAGCCTTGCAAGGCACTGTTCGCAAAGGGGGGCGCATTTTTTTTGCGCATTGGGTAAAGTCAGTTAAATGATGTGGGTGTTGCGATTCGATTGTGGATCAAAGCGCAGTTTGCACATGAATACAGTGGACCAAAATACGAGGGCAGCGCATGAGCGATATTGATGAACTTCAGCGACGGATCACAGCGGCCTTGGACCGTGTGGCTGGCGGATTAGACCAATTTGGGGCCAAGAGCGGTGGTGACACAGCGGCCCTGGAACAAGCGCTTGATGATGAAAAGCTGGCCAACGCGCACCTTAGCGAACGTGTGCGTTTGCTTAAGCAACGTCAGGATGATGACTTGGCTGAAGTGAAGGCTTCTGCCACAGGTGCCAATGAGCGGATGGCCCAGCTGGACCTTGAGGTTCAGCGGGTGCGCAAAGCCAACGATGATTTACGGGCCTCAAACCAAGCGTTGCGTGCCGCCAACGAGGCAGGCGTGGGCGAACCACATCTTATCAACAAAGCGATGATGGCTGAACTTGAGGCGCTGCGAGCAACGCGTGCTGCAGATGTGTCGGAAACCAACGCAATTATCGACGCGCTGACGCCGTTGATCAATGACGCAGAAGGAGCAGCCTGATGCCAGAAATTACAATAGTGATCGGTGGCCGTTCTTTCGAGGTGGCCTGCCAAGAGGGCGAAGAACATTACCTGCAGTCAGCGGCCAAAACGCTGGATGACGAAGCCCAAGTTTTGTCAGACCAAGTTGGCCGTATGCCTGAAGCGCGTATGTTGCTGATGGCAGGCCTAATGCTGGCAGATAAAACGGCCAGTTTTGAAGACAAAGTCAATCAACTGCAGGGCCAGCTGAACGAATGTGAGGCGGAACTTGAGGGGCTACATAATATGGCACCACCCCCGCCGGAGCGGGTTGAAATTCCGGTTATCCCAGCTTCTGTAAC
The DNA here is from genome assembly GCA_905182355.1 of uncultured Paracoccaceae bacterium. Classification (GTDB taxonomy): domain Bacteria; phylum Pseudomonadota; class Alphaproteobacteria; order Rhodobacterales; family Rhodobacteraceae; genus Ascidiaceihabitans. The sequence continues at coordinate 17,422 of CAJJBH010000001.1, forward strand.
AGATACATTGGCGGAACTGGCTGCGCGCGCAGAATCGTTAGCGGCGTCAGTTGAAGAGAAGGCCGCTGGTTAAAACCAACGGCCTGAAATTATCAATTATATAATTTGAAGGTGTGTGTGGTGCGCACCTTTTTTCGTCTTAAGCGTTTGCTTCGCGGATTTTGTCAGCAGCGTCTTTGTCAAACGCCACACCACTTTCGGCCAGTAACGTGTCGAGTTCGCCTGACAATGTCATCTCGGTGATGATGTCACAGCCACCAACAAATTCGCCTTTGATGTAAAGCTGCGGCACGGTTGGCCAGTCGGAAAAGTCTTTGATACCTTGGCGGATTGCGTCATCAGCCAGAACATTCACGTCAGAAAATTCAACGCCCATGTAATTCAAAACACCTGCGACTTTGCTGGAAAAGCCACATTGCGGCATCTCTTTGGTGCCCTTCATGAACAGAACAACGCTGTTCTCTGTAATCTGGGATTTGATTTGTGTTGCTGCATCAGTCATCGGATTATCCTTTTGGAAACGTATGTGATTTTAAGCGGGCGCTTTTGTGGTCAGGGCCAAGGCATGAAGTTCGCCGTGTGCACCGTCCATTTTGCCCTTCAAAGCTGCATAAACCGCGCGTTGTTGTTGAACGCGGTTTTGACCTTTAAAACTTTCGTCGATCACTTCGGCCGCATAGTGATTTCCGTCTCCTGCCAGATCGGTAATAGTGATCGATGCGGCTGGAAATGTTTCGCGGATCAAGTCTTCAATGTCTTTGGCCTGCATGGGCATAGGGATGCGCTCCGAGCGTGGGGAATTTATCGTTGCCTGACAGAGTTAGGGGTGCTTGGCTGCAAGCGCAAGCACCTGCACCTTATCTAGTACAACAAAGTGATCCTTTGGCTCTGGTCATTGCGTGCTTGTAGGGTGAGTATCGTTCAACTCTTAGGCACGTTAAGATCAACGAATAGGGAACTTAGATGGACTTGTTTGACGACGCACCAGAACAGGCTTTGAAATGGCATCATTCGGGAAAAGGTGCCGCCCTTGCCACCGTGATCCAAACATGGGGCAGCGCCCCGCGCCGTGTTGGTGCGCAAATGGCAGTCTCTGGTGATGGCGAAATGCAGGGGTCCGTTTCAGGGGGCTGTATCGAAGGTGCCGTCGTGGTTGAGGCACTTGACGCGTTGGAGAAGGGAACCGCCCGTGTTCTGGAATACGGTATCAGTGACGGGGACGCGTTTGCCGTTGGTTTGGCCTGTGGTGGTACGATCAAGATTTATATTGAACCGATTGGAACCATCCTGCCTGTAAAGGTGTTAGAGGAACTGGTCGAGGCCCGCACAACCCGCGTTGGCGTCGCATATGAGGTGAACATTGCGACAGGCGCACGGCGTTTGGTGCATGATGGGTACAGTGAACGGTTTTCCAAAGATCGGTCAGGGTTTGAGGACGACGGCCAAACCTTTGTGGCTATTCACAACCCACCTTTAAGGCTGGCCATTGTGGGGGCGGTTCATATTGCCCAAGCTTTGATGCCAATGGCGCGGATTGCGGGGTTTGATCCTGTTGTGATTGATCCGCGCGGCGCGTTTGGTTCAAAAGCCCGTTTCCCAAACGAGACAATTCTTGAGGATTGGCCAGACGATGCGCTTGCAACTTACGGCCTTGATGCCCGCACCGCGCTGGTTTTGCTGACCCATGATCCAAAGCTGGATGATCCTGCTTTGCATTTAGGATTGCGGTCTAAATCGTTTTACATTGGGGCCTTAGGGTCAAAACGCACACATGCCAAACGGATCGAACGGTTGCTGGAGGACGGCTTCATTCAAACCCAGATTGATCGTATTCATGGCCCAATTGGCTTGGATATAGGTGCGGCAAGTCCCCAAGAAATTGCGGTCTCGATCCTGTCTGAAATGGTCCAAATCTTGCGCAAACTTTCGTGAAGTTCGGGGAAATCTCAACACAGGATGCTGTTGGTACAATCCTTGCGCACAGCATGGAGGCCAGTAAACGCCCCTACGACATGCAGTTTTCCTACCGTGTGCCCAAGGGAACGGTTCTGACACAAACCCATATCGATGATCTGGAAAAAGAGGGGCATCTAACCCTTGTTGTGGCCCAGTTGGCCGTGGATGATGTTGAGGAAAACCAAGCAGCGCAAACCTTAGCCAATTCTTTTGCTCTGCATGCCGAAACTTTGGGATTGCGGGTTTCTGCTGCAGGTGCTGGTCGTGTGAACCTTTATGCATTGCACTGTGGTGTGGCTGTTTTGGACGTTGATGCCATTCATTCCGTCAACGCGGTGGACCCGATGATTACGGTGGCAACAGTTGCGCCGTTTCATCGTTGTGACGCGGACACTATGATCGCCACAATCAAGATCATTGCCTATGGCGTGCCCAGTCTATCGTTGGCAAAGGCGTGCGAGAAGGCCGCACACGCCATTCGCGTCATGCCACCCCAATACGCATCCGCGACCTTGATCGAGACCCAAGTTGGGCGCAAAGAGCCAACTGAAAAGGGGCGCAACGCGCTGTTTGGGCGGTTGCAGCGCATGGGCATGATATTGGATGACCGTAAAATCACCCCGCACAGCACCGAACCGTTATCAAATGCGATAAAAAAGGCGGCTGGTGAAGTTATCTTTGTTTTGACGGCGTCTGCCACGTCTGATCCGATGGACGTGGGGCCACAAGCACTGTGCCAAGCGGGTGGGCATGTGATTGGGTTTGGGATGCCAGTTGATCCCGGGAACTTGTTGTTCTTCGGATACTTGGGTGACAAACCTGTGATTGGTTTGCCGGGGTGCGCACGTTCGCCGGCGTTAAACGGGGCGGATTGGGTGTTGGAACGCCTGATCTGTGGGATAAAGCTTACACAGGGGGACATCTCTGCGATGGGTGTTGGCGGATTGCTTAAAGAAATTCCGACCCGACCACAGCCGCGTGCTGCAGCAGTATCAAAGACATAACTTTCTTATCTGGTCTGGCCATGAAAAAAGGCCGCACGGGTTAGGGTGCGGCCTTCATAAATCGTTCTAGCAAAAAAAGTGCTTAGCCCCTAGATGGCAGCTGACCAATCAGCATAACCATTTGGCGGCCTTCCATCTTTGGAAAGTTCTCTACTTTGCCGTGTTCTTTGGTGTCTTCTGCAACGCGTTCTAGCAATTCGCGACCAAGGTTAAGGTGCGCCATCTCGCGGCCACGAAAGCGAAGTGTTACTTTCACTTTGTCGCCGTTCTCAAGGAACTTGAATACGTTGCGCATTTTGACTTCGTAATCATTGGTGTCCGTGTTGGGACGGAATTTGACTTCCTTGATCTCAATGATCTTCTGTTTCTTACGGGCCTCGGACTCGCGCTTTTGCGTCTCGTACTTAAACTTGCCAAAATCCATGATTTTACAAACAGGGGGATTGGCGTTTGGCGAGATTTCAACAAGATCAAGCCCAGCTTCTTCAGCCATGACCATTGCACGGGTTGGTGTTACAACACCGACATTATCGCCGTCCGCGCCAATAAGGCGAATTTCGGGATTGCGGATTTTGTCGTTGATGCGTGGGCCAGTGTCACGTTGTGGCGGAGCGTTGTGAGGTCTGCGAGCGATGATATTCGTCCTTTGGTAATTACACGGTTCTAGATTGACAAAGTAAACATGGGCGCGGGCCTCTGCAAGATGCAAAATCGGCTATACTGCGCCGAATTCACGTCTTTTCCCCCTTGCACCTTTCCTTTGGGACCCTCATTTGACACGACATAAGGCGCAAGGTCAAAACCTGCGTATGTAATACTGAGGGGACTATGTTATGAAGAATCTATTGTGGATCGTTGTTGCTGCAGTAATCGCGGCTGGTGGCTATATGCTATATTCGGGCACTAGCCCAAAAGAATTGATGAATGATGCGGCTGAAGCCGTTAACGCACCAGCGGCGCTAGAAGCTGCATCTGATGCTGCTGGCGAAGCGGCTACAAAAGCAGCCGAAGAAGCACAGGCCGCAGTTGATGCAGCGAAAGAAGCCGCAGACGCAGCAGCTGCAAAGCTAGCTGAAGAGGCTGAAGCCGCAGCAACAGCCGCCAAAGAGGCCGCAGACGTAGCAGCTGCAAAGCTAGCTGAAGAAGCCCAAGCCGCAACACAAGCAGCAGAAGCCGCAGCCGCTAAGGCCGCTGAAGAAGCTCAGGCCGCAACAGATGCCGCGAAAGCAGCAGCAGATGAGGCAGCACAAGCAGCTGCCGACACAGCAGCAGCTGACGCCGTATCTGATACTGCAACTGCAGCAACCGACGCCGTTACAGACACAGCAACTTCTGTTGCTGATGCGGCAACAGAAACAGCGACAGCTGCGACTGACGCGGTAACAGAAACAGCAACAACAGAAGCCGCAACTGATACAGCGACTGATGGTATCGCTGATCTGCTATCTGTTGACGGTTTCAACTTGGATAAAGTATCCGAAATGATTGACGGTTCTGAAATTGGTGCATTCCAAAAGACTGCGCTGAAAACAGCGTTGGACAAGGCCAAGGACAATCCTGAAGTTTTGGAAACTGTTTTGGCTAAGATCAAAGAAGCAATCGGCTTCTGATCTACCCCACATAAAACGACCCAAACCGCGCCTGTCATGGGCGCGGTTTTTTCTTGCCTGCTGCGGACCACTTGGCCAAACCCTCTTGCGAGAGAGATTAAATATGGCTAATTGGACCATTTCTAAAATGTCAGGTCATTGTGGTGCGACACTGACTGGTTTGTCTTTGAACGAGGCGACAACAGCTGAGTTGGAGGGGGTGAAGGACGCATTGTTCGCGCATGGTGTCGTTGTGTTGCCCGCGCAGTTCTTAACACCGCTGGCTCATGTCGCATTGGCCGAGTTCTTTGGTCAGATTGATATCAACCGGTTTTTCACACCAGTTGCGCAGTACCCGATGATTGCCGAAGTTCGGACTGCGGCAACCCAGAACGCGGTGATTGGGGGTACGTGGCACACGGATCATTCCTATGACCCGGCTCCTGCAATGTGTTCGATACTATCAGCCCAACAACTGCCCCCCTATGGTGGTGACACTCATTTCGCCTCAATGACAGAAGCGTATACGGGGTTGTCGGACGGGTTACGCGCAGCGTTGTCAGGCCTGAAGGCTTGGCATTCAGATGGCAGTTTTGGCGACAGCAAGGTCGGGTTGAAAAGCAAGGCAGAAGCATTTCGCGACCCTGCGTTGCATCCCGTTATTATATGTCACCCCGTAACCAGTGCGCCTGCAATTTATGTCAATGGGGATTTCACCACCCATTTCGACGGGTGGACGATTGAGGAAAGCGCACCGCTGTTGGCGTATTTGTATCGTTTTGTGACACAACCGATTTTTACCTGCCGCGTTAAATGGCAGGCGGGAATGGTCGCTATTTGGGACAATCGTTTGGTACAGCATTACGCGACAGCAGATTACGCAGGACACGAACGCTTGATGCACAGGATTACGGTGCAGGGGGTACAGTTAGAAGGGCTTTAAAGGGTAAGTGAGGCTGGCCCGCGCCAGGGGACGCTCCCCCAAAGTTTATTTGGCAAGATGAATGCGGATCATACTTTGGGAGGGCTATTTTTGGTTAGCCGACGAAGGCTTTTTCTACGACGTAGTGTTTGGGATCAGAATTGGCACCTTCTTCAAGGCCAAAACCTTCAAGGATAACTTTGATATCTGTGTTGAGGCCCATAGAGCCGCAAACCATCGCACGGTCCGTATCAGCTAACATGCCATCGATCCCAAGGTCTTTGAACAGCGTCCCGTTTTCAAGCAATGTGGTGATCCGGCCCATCTTGGCGCTTTGTTCGCGTGTGGTGGTTGGATAATAGCGGATTTTGGCCAAATTGTCTGGACCGATCAGCTCCTGCATCATCTCGTCTGATTGCAGGTCTTCGATCAACTTACGGCTATATTCTAATTCGGCCACGTCGCGACAAGTGTGAGTGATGATGATTTCGTCGTAGTCTTCGTAAGTTTGTGGTTCGCGCAGCAGGGACGCAAAAGGTGCAAAGCCTGTACCTGTTGAGAAGAACCAGATCCGCTTGCCGGGTAGAAGCGCGTCATGCACCAAGGTGCCGACTGGTTTGGGCCGCATAATGATTTCATCACCGACCTTGATGTGTTGCAAGCGCGAGGTCAGCGGACCATCTTGAACCTTGATCGAGTAAAACTCCATCTCGTCATCCCAAGCAGGGGAGGCGATGGAATAAGCGCGCAAAAGCGGCTTTTGCTTGCCCGTTTCAGGATGTGGCTCACCCATCAGTCCGATCATCACGAATTCACCAGAACGAAAGCGTAAAGTGGCAGGCCGCGTGACGCGGAATGAAAACAAATGATCTGTCCAATGGGTCACAGAGGTGACCATTTGGGCGTCTGGCAATGTAGGTGCTTTGGCTGCGGTTGTTGTGTTCACGGGTGTTTGCTCGGTCATAACTGAAAAATCGTAAGGTCTGATGCCTTACGCCTCTCGATCTAGGGAATGTTGTGGGTCTTGGAAAGAGGGCAATCAGCCGCGCATGCGGGTCTGATAATCGTTGTCTTTCCAATCGGCGCGGAATTGCCATTGATCTTGTGGCTGGCGTGCCGCGAGGTCTTGGGTGATTTCGACCTCGTCAAAGCCGGTGCGCCGCACCATTGCATATTGATCGGAGATCACGTGACCACGCGCCCGTAGACGACCCTTGTAGCCTGCCAAGCGCAACATGCGCGCAATCGTAAAACCGCGCCCGTCTGCAAAACTGGGAAAATCGATGCGGATCATTTGCAAGCTAGGTGTGATTGCGATGTCAGCAGGGTTCACGTCTGATGGCACATCAAGCGCGATCACGTCATTGGCGGCCTCGCCGTAAGGTGTGTAGCCCTTATCCCAAGTGTCGGCGGTAAAGCCAGCGTCTGTTACGAGTACTGTCATGTTGTATCTCCTGTTCGCACCATCTTGCCGTTCACAAAATGAATGCCACATTCTTCTTTTTCCGTCTCACGCCAACGACCTGCACGTGGGTCTTCACCTTCCGCAACAGGTGTCGTGCAGGGGGCGCAACCAATTGATGGATAGCCCTTTGCGACCAGTGGATGGCGCGGCAATTGCGTGTCCTTCATGAAGCGTGCGGTGTCTTGTGCGCTCCACAAAGCCAGTGGATTAACTTTAATGCGTGGTGTGTTATCTTCGACCTCAAACATATTTAGGCGGGCACGTGTGCCCGATTGATGGCGTTTGCGGCCCGAAATCCACCCGTCATAGTGGGACAGTGCCTTTTGCAAAGGTGCGGTTTTGCGCAAGGAACAACAGGCGTTGGGGTCGGTTTCGTGAAGCGTTCCGGCAGGGTCATGAAAGTCAGTGTTACCTGCTTTGATTACGTGAACATTCGTGAGCCCCAACATGTCAGCAACGCGTACTTGATATTCCAAGGTCTCGTCAAACAACATTTCGGTGTCGACAAACAACACAGGGGCATTGCGATCTACTTGGGCGATCAAACGCAGCAAAACCACTGAATCCGCACCAAAGCTAGAGACCATCGCCACCTTGCCAATTTCGCGGTAGACGGCTTTGATCACCTCGATCGCACCCGAATGGGCAAAGCGTGCATTAAGCAACGCGGCCCGTCCGTCATTGCGGTAGGCCCTGTCAAATGTGCCATTATGCAGCATCGGCTTGCGCCTCTGGGTAAAGCGCAACTTTGAACGGAGCGAGGCCGATACGGCGGTAGGTTTCAATGAATTCCTCGTCCTTGCCAGTGCGCAGCTCAAGGTAGGCATCAACCAGACGTTCAATCGCAGGGACCAATTCGTCAGCTGCAAAACCGGGGCCGGCACGATCGCCAACTTTGGCGGTTTCGGTGTGATCGCCGCCAAGGGTCACTTGGTAGTTTTCGACGCCAGCACGATCAAGGCCAAGGATGCCAATGTGGCCAACGTGATGGTGCCCACAGGCGTTGATGCAACCTGAGATTTTGATCTTGAGATTGCCGATTTCATGCTCAAGCTTCAGATCTTCAAAACGGGTCGCGATTTCTTGGGCAACTGGAATTGAACGGGCCGTCGCAAGAGCGCAATAATCCATACCGGGGCACGCAATGATGTCGCTGATCAAGCCGATGTTGGCTGTTGCAAGGTCTTGAGTTTTAAGGGCCGCGTGGATCGCGGGCAGGTCCGATTTATGAACATGCGGCAAGATAACGTTTTGCTCGTGGCTGATGCGTAACTCGTTATGGCCATATTGTTCGGCCAAGTCCGCCATGAGGCGCATTTGATCTGATGTTGCATCACCCGGTGTTTGCCCATGTTTCTTGATCGAAATGGATACGATGGAATACCCATCCGCTTTGTGTGCAGCGAGGTTAGTGTCGCACCATGCACGGAACACTGGGTCGTTGTGGTAGGCGTCTTTGAAGCCCGCATCCGATTTCGCAGTGAATTCTGGCGCTGCAAATTGCTTTTCGTATTCTGCCAGACGTTGTTGGTCGATACCTGAGAATGTGCCTTTAACAATGGAAAACCGTTCATCTACCAAACGGCGGATTTCCTCAATACCATGCTCGTGCACAGTGATTTTGATGCGGGCCTTATATTTGTTATCGCGACGACCAATCTGGTTCCAGACGGACACGATGCTTTCCAAATAGGGCAGCAGGTCTTCTTGGGGCAGGAAGTTGGTGATGACTTTGCCAATCATGGGCGTGCGACCAAGGCCGCCACCAACGATTACCTCAAAACCAGCGACGCCGTCTTTTTTCACCATACGCAACCCGATGTCGTGCGCACGGGTCACGGCGCGGTCATTTGTGGAACCAGTGACAGCAACCTTGAATTTACGTGGCATGAATTGGAATTCTGGGTGATCGGTTGACCATTGGCGGATCAATTCGGCCACAGGTCGCGGGTCAGCAATTTCGTCCGCAGCGGCACCGGCAAAGTGGTCCGCCGTTACGTTGCGGATTGTGTTGCCAGAGGTTTGAATGGCGTGCATTTCAACTTCGGCCAAAGCGTCCAAGATGTCAGGAACATCCTTTAGTTCAGGCCAGTTGAACTGGATGTTCTGGCGCGTGGTGAAGTGACCATAGCCCTTATCCCACTTGTCCGCGATAAAGGCGAGCTGACGCATTTGGCCACCGTTTAGGGTGCCATAGGGGATCGCGACGCGCAGCATGTAGGCGTGCAATTGCAGGTACAATCCGTTCATCAGGCGCAATGGTTTGAATTCATCCTCGGTCAGGGAGCCGTCGATGCGACGCTCCACTTGGCCACGAAACTGGGCGTTGCGGGTTTGGATGAAGGATTTGTCGAATTCATTGTAGGTATACATTTTATACGACCTCTTGTTTGTGTTCGGACTGTTTGCCATGTGCATAGTTGGATGGGCCTGTGGCCCGAAATTCTTCGCGGAAATGCGTGGTTGTTAGGGCAGACCCGTAGACGGTTACGTCCATCAGATAAACGCCAACCACTTCGCTGATTTGCTGACTGCCCTCGATAAGGCGCAGATCAGCGTGGGCCTCATCCCGAAGGATTTCGGCGTCAGCCAAATCGCGGCACCAGCCGGATATTGTTTGATAGATCACGTCGCCTTTGAGCAAATCATTGGCGGTGACAACTTTGGGGGTGAATGGCTTGGACATTATGCAAATTCCCGTGTGATGACGGTTGAAGCGATTTCAGCGGCAGCGCGGGGCGCAAGGCCGTAAAATGTGAGGGCAGGGCCGGTCATGTTGGCGTCAGCCAGATCGGCCGGTAGATGGGCCAGCGTTGTTGATAGAACACGTTGATTGGGGCGTGATGCGTTTTCGATCACCGTGATTGGTGTGTTTTGATCTGCACCGTGCATGATCAGACGGCCCTGAACGAAACGGGCGGATTTCTTGCCCATGTAGATCGCGGCAACTTCGTTTGGACGGGCAAGCGCGGCCCAATCGTGATCGGCAAAACCTTTCATGTTGTGACCTGTCAGGAATTTGACAGAGGCGTTGCGCTGCCGTTTCGTCATGCTTTGGCCTATGGACGCGACTGCAGCGGAAGCCGCGGTGATACCGGGCACAATGTGCCACCCGATGCCAGCCGCGGTCACTGCGTCTAATTCTTCGTCGAGCCGTCCGAAGATCGTGGCATCGCCTGATTTAAGGCGCACCACTTGGGCACCCTTAAGGCCATGTTCGACCAAAAGATCGTTGATGGTTTCTTGTGGTGTAGACGGGCCAAAGCCTTCTTTGCCGACGTCCAGCATGATCGCTTCGCGGCGTGCGAGTTCTAGGATTTCAGGGCTGATCAGGCGGTCATAGATTACAACGTCTGCCTCGTCCAAGGCCTTGCGGGCTTTGAGCGTCAATAACTCGGGATCACCAGGGCCAGCGCCGACAAAGGCGATGTGACCTTCACGGGCTTTGCGGGTCATGTGATCGTGTAGCAGATCATCAAGGGCTGGGTGAACGGCGTCGATCCCGTCGGCAATCGCCTTTGGACCCGCGTTGAAATAGTAATCACGCCAGAAATCACGGCGGGCACGGCCAAAATCCAACTTGTAAGACATCTTTCGGAAGCTTTTGCCGATACGGGCAAGAGTGCCCAGTGTGCTTGGCAGCTTTTCCTCAAGGTCTGCTTTGATTGCACGGGCCAGAACAGGTGCCGCGCCTTCTGTTCCGATGGCAATCACGACCGGATCACGGTCCACAATGGCGGGTGTGATGAATTGGCTGTCTGCCAGATTATCGACAACATTGACCAAGGCACCATCGGCATTTGCGATTGCGGCTGTGCGTTTGTCCTCAACCGGGTCTTCGTCGGCTGCATAGAAGATAACGGCGCACATCGTATCGCCCGGTTCCATCGCGCGTTCAATCAACGTCAGTTTTTTGGCAGAGGCCCAGTTTTTGATTTCTGGGGCTGCGTCAAGAGAAAACACAGTGAGGTTTGCTGTCGTCTTTAGCAACAAACGCAATTTGGCTAAGGCAGCATCACCACCACCGGACAAGACTATACGACGCCCTGCGGTTGCGAGAAAGATTGGGAAATGATCCACGGTGAAACTCCTTAATGCCTTTTCTTGACCTCAATATAGGAAATTTTCCCGTTAAAGCGCCACCCATTGACTTAGGTAAGGACGTTTGTTCTAAATGGGATCTCAGGTGGAACGCCTGTACGCATTTAGAGGAAGCAGGCGAATGAATGTCCGAATTGATGACGTAGACCGGAAAATCATGGCAGAGATGCAGCGTGATGCCAGCCAGTCTTTGGACGAAATTGCGAAAGCTGTGGGCAGTTCTAAGACCCCTGTGTGGAATCGCATCCGCAAATTGCGCGAGGCCAAAGTGATTGGTCAGCAGACCGTCCATCTGGATGCAGAAGCACTGGGGTTCGAGGCATGTTTCTTTGTGTTGATCCGCACGTCTGAGCACGAGGCGGAGTGGCAGGCCAAGTTTTTGAAAGCGCTAAACGATCGGCCAGAGGTGCAAGAGGCGCATCGATTGGCTGGCGATATTGATTATATTCTAAAGGTGCGGGTTAAGAATGCGCGGGCTTACGATGAGTTCTATCAAGCGCTTATCAGTGAAGTGCGCGTCTTTAATGTCACCGCATTGTTGTCGATGGAGGAAATTAAATCGACAACAATGCTGCCGCTTTAACGGCTGACGACCAAACGTTCGAGTTTGTGAAAGTGATAGCTGTCTGCGTAAACGGGTGCATTAGCTTGCTTTAGGTTGGGGCAGGCCTCGAATAACATTTTAAGACCAATTTGTAGCTCTAACCGCGCGAGGGGTGCGCCAACGCAGAAGTGTAAGCCCCCACCAAACGCAACGTGCGATTTGCTGTTTTTACTTGGTGAGAAACTGTCGGGGTGTTCCCAAACTTTTTCGCACCGTCCGGCCGACCCCAGAACCAACGCGACTTGTTCGCCTTTCTTCAGCGACATGCCACCAACCTCGATATCCTCGTAAGCGTAACGGGTGAACATATGTAGCGGTGGGTCGTAGCGTAGTAATTCTTCTGTGGTGTCCGCAATAGCCTTAGGTTCAAGCGCACTGCGTGGCGTGTCGTTTTCCAGCAGCGTTTTTACGGCATTGCCCATGCTGTGCACTGTGGCCTCGTGCCCGGCGTTCAAAAGCAAAACACAGGTGCCGATCAACTCATCTGTGCTCAGCTTCACGCCGTCTTCTTCAGCTGCAATCAGATTGGTGATCAAATCGTCACGCGGATCGTCGCGCCGCGTTTCGATGTATTCGGTTAAAAAGGCCGAAAACTCGGCAGCTGCGGTGTTGGCCGCGTCCTCGATCGCCCGACTGCGATTGGCCTGATACATCGCCACCATCGCATTTGACCAGCGCAGCAGGTCATCTCCGTGTTCTTCAGGGACGCCCAACAAACGGGCAATCACCCGCACGGGCAGTTGGGTGCAATAGGCGGAGATAAGGTCGAAATCCGTTTTCGGAAACGCCGCAATAAGGTCTGCGCATATTTCCAAGATGTCGTCATTTAGATTGGCAATGCGCCGTGATGTGAAGGCCCGCAAGACCAGCCCACGTAGGCGACGATGTGTGTCGCCTTCTTTTTCCAACATGGAATGTTGTTCAATGGCATCAAATGCTTTCAAATGATCGGGTACGGGTTGGCGCAAATCGGCTGGAACCTCGCGCCCCAATCGTTTGTCGCGCAACAGGGCGTGGACCGTGGCGTGATCAAAAGCGGCCAACATGCCGTAATCCTCCCAATAGGCGACTGGCGTGTTGCGGCGGGCCTTAGTGTAAAAAGCATAAGGGTCTTGGACAAAGACAGGATCAGTCGGGGATTGGGAAAGTTTTATCATAAACGTACAAAAACGCGGTGACGCTGGTGTTTGCAAGGGGTGCTTTGTTAAGAAGTGCCAATGGGACGTGGATTATTATATCGTTTGGCGCTGATAGTGGCGTTTTTGCTGCTGGTGATTGCCGTGGCTGGGGGCGTTTGGCGCTATGGCTATGTGCAGGCACTGAGCCAGCTGTCGCGTCAAGGTGAGGCGGATTTGGCATTGGCCAGTGATCGTTTGACGGGCCAATTGCAGCGTTACCGTGAATTGACTGTCCTTACCGCTGATCGGCCCGCATTGGTGGCTGGGATTATATCTGGCACAGATGGAACAACCCGTGCGTTATTGCTGAAGATCGCGGATAAAACGGCGGCGCTTGATATCATGTTGGTGGATGGGCGGGGGCGTGTTTTGTCATCGGCACGTGGTCCACTTGGTGTGGACTTGGGCCACACCGCTTATGTCAAACGGGCCATGCAGGGTGCGTTGGGCAGCACGCATGGGGTGCGGGGTGCGTTCAACGAACGTGTATTTTATTATGCGGCACCCGTTTTCGGGGACACATCACGGGTGTTGGGGGTTGTTGTTGTTGTTGTTAATATTGCGGCTATTGAATGGGATTGGGTTGGCGGAAATCCTGCTGTCTTCTTTACGGATGACGCAGGTGACGTGTTTATTTCCAACCGATCTGAATTGGTGTTTTGGCGAAAAACTGACGCGCAGGCAGGGTTGGTCCCGCCACATGGAATTGCACCGCCTTTTGACAGTTACCAGCTAGGGCAACACGAAGTTTGGAAACTTGGCTGGGGGCCATACTTGCCGCAAACCGCGCTGCATTTGACCCGTGCATTGCCTGTTGTTGGTTTGATCGGTGAGGGGTTAATGGATGTGCGGCCTGCGCAACGTCTGGCGTTGCTACAGGCGGCAGTGGTGGCTGCGTTATTTTTAGCGTTTGGTGCAATGTTGTTTGTTGCAACCGAACGGCGGCGCACTTTGGCACAGGCAAATGCGATGCTTGAGGCACGTGTGACGGAACGGACTGCGGCGCTTGAGCAATCAAACGTCCAACTGCTACGCGAGGCGTCGGAACGCGAGGAGGCGCAAACAGCGCTGGCACAGGCCCAAGCCGATTTGGTGCAAGCCAGTAAGTTAAGCGCTTTAGGTCAGATGAGTGCAGGTATTAGCCACGAGTTAAACCAACCTCTTATGGCGATCCGATCATTTGCTGAAAACGGCCTGCAGTTTATGGAACGAGACAAGCCAGAAAAAGCGACTGAAAACTTGGTGCGTATTTCCGATTTGGCGCGACGTATGGGGCGGATTATTAAAAACCTACGGGCGTTCGCGCGACAAGAAACTGAAAGCTTGGTGAAGATCGACGTGGTCACGGTTTTGGACGTTGCGCTTGAGATGACACAATCTCGTTTGCATCAAGATGGCATTGTCCTTCGTTTTGATCGACCTGATCGTCCTATTTGGGTGCATGGTGGCGAAGTCCGGCTGGGGCAAGTGTTTGTAAATCTTATAACAAACGCCGCTGATGCGATGAGCGTGGTTTCGCAAAAAACGTTGTCAATTCGTATAGACCACGGCGATACAGTTTGTCTGCGGTTTTGCGACACGGGCCCAGGTATTGATGTTCCCGATAAGATATTCGATCCGTTTTATTCCACAAAAGAGGTCGGGGCCTCCGAGGGAATGGGATTGGGGCTTTCGATTTCATACGGCATCGTACAGGGCTTTGGGGGCGAAATTCGCGGGCGCAACGGGTCCAAGGGGGCCGTGTTTACAGTGCAATTGAATTACTGGCGCAAGGAACAACCCGCATGATCACACAGGTATTGTTGGTGGATGACGACGCTGCTGTGCGTGACGCCGTTGCACAAACACTGGAATTGGCTGATCTGGAGCCCATTATAGCGGCTTCCTTTGTTGCTGCCAAGGATTTGATTACGTCGGGTTTTAGGGGGGTCATTTTGTCTGACATTCGTATGCCGGGGCGGGACGGATTTCACTTGTTGGAGTATGCAAAGGCCCAAGATCCCGATTTGCCTGTAATTTTACTCACCGGGGAAGGGGATGTTCCAATGGCAGTGAAAGCGATGGACCAAGGTGCGTTCGGGTTTTTGGAAAAACCGTGTTCACCCAACGACTTGTTGTCGGTCCTTGAACGCGCCCTACACACACGGTCCCTTGTTTTGGAAAACCGTCGCTTGCGAATTCTGGTCGAAACAGGGGACCCAGCGGCACGTTTGTTGTTTGGTGACTCTGATCTGGCGCAGGCGATGCGCACGCGCGTGCGTCGCGTTGCCCAGCTTGAAACCGACGTGCTGATAACGGGTGCGCTTGGCACAGGTATTTCAAAAGTGGCAGAAGTTATCCATCTTAGTTCCCTTCGATCCAAAGCGCCCTTTGTAAAGCGTGCCGGCTCTGGCATGTCCCCAGAACAGTTGGGTGATGCGATGGACGTCGCCCAAAATGGCAGTCTTTTCATCGACGAAATTTCCCAATTGCCTGCCGAAACTCAATTGGCAATTTTTGAACTTCTTGAGGGGAATTCTGGTGTCCGTTTCATGGCTGGGAGCACGCGAAACCTAGATCAAGCGGTTGAAGATGGCATTTTAAACAGCGACCTGTTTTACCGCATTGATGTGACCCGACTGCGTATCCCTTCATTGGCTGAGCGACCAGAAGATATTCCGGTCCTATTTCGCCACTATGTGGCGCAAGCAAGCGAGCAGGCCGGAATAACACCACCTGAGGTCAGCCCAGAATTCCTAGCCAGCTTGATGACACAAGATTGGCCCGGCAACGCAAGATCCCTGATGAGTGCGGCAATGCGGTTCGTGTTGGGGATGCCAGAAGACATTTCCGAGGCAGCAGAACTGGGATTAAGTGAACAAATGGCGCGGGTTGAACGGTCGTTGCTTGCTGCAGCCCTTGGGCGTCATAATGGGCGTGCTGTTGAAGCGGCAGAGGCGCTAAAGTTACCGCGAAAGACGTTTTACGACAAATTGGCGCGCTACGGGATTCGTGCAGAAGATTATCGGCGGTAATGCGTTCGAATTTCCGCTCTGTCTTTGTCGTGGTTGTGCGGATATCCGCACAAATTTGAACCAGAAAATATGTAGTTTAGGAACGACGGATTGATAACCTTTTGTTCTTGTTTGTTTTAATTTCAGATTAGACAAAAGATAAACAAATTGTTGCTGATGGGTGAAGTGTGGGGTCAAATACCTCCGACGCGGCAGCTTATGTCGCTGCGCGATAGACAATACTATTCTCTGGGAGGAGACACATATGAAGTTTTTTACAGCTGCCGCAGTGGCACTAACAATGACGGTATCCGCAAACGCAGTGCAAGCTGCTTGCGATGACGGCGAAATCGTAATCAAATTCAGCCACGTTACAAACACTGACAAGCACCCAAAAGGCATCGCGGCCTCTTTGCTTGAACAGCGCGTGAACGACGAGATGAATGGTAAAGCCTGCATCGAAGTGTTTCCGAATTCGACCCTTTATAACGATAACCAAGTGCTAGAAGCTATGCTGCAAGGCGACGTTCAACTGGCGGCACCATCATTGTCCAAGTTCGAACAGTTCACCAAGCAATTCCGCATCTTCGATTTGCCATTCATGTTCAAAAACATCGATTCAGTTGACGAGTTCCAAAACTCTGACACTGGCCAAGCGATGAAACAATCCATGACAAAACGTGGTCTTTTGGGTCTGGCGTTCTGGCACAATGGCATGAAGCAAATGTCAGCAAACGTTCCTTTGAACACACCATCAGATGCAAACGGTCTGAAGTTTCGTGTCCAAAATTCAGACGTTTTGAAGGCACAGATGGCAGCAATGGGTGCGTCCCCACAGCCAATGGCATTCTCAGAAGTATATGGCGCCTTGCAAACAGGTGTTGTGGACGGTCAAGAAAACACATGGTCAAACATTTATGGCAAGAAGTTCTTTGAAGTTCAAGACGGTGTGACAGAAACAGATCACGGCATCATCGATTATCTGCTTGTGACTTCAACTGACTTCATGGACAGCCTACCAGCTGATGTGCGTGACCAATTGACAACGATCATTAATGAAGTGACTGCAGCGCGCAACGCTGAATCCACATCAGTGAACGCAACAAACAAGCAGGCGATTTTGGACGCTGGTGGTGTTGTACGCACACTTAACGCAGCACAGCGCGAAGAATGGGTTTCTACAATGAAACCGGTTTGGGCACAATTTGTTGGCGATGTTGGCCAGGAAAACATCGACGCAGCTCAAGCGATCAATGCCAAACACTAAAGGTTATTAGGCCTGAACGCCCGACTGGTTTCTCTGGTTGGGCGTATTTCTTATATTGTTTCGGGAGGGCAGGGCCATGGCACAACGCTATGAACCCAAGACAGCATTTGCGCGCTTTATACACGAGTTTGAAGAGACCGTGATTGCACTGTTGCTGGGCGTTATGACCATGATCACCTTTGCCAATGTTATTTTGCGATACGGTTTTGCATCTGGGTTGATATGGGGTCTGGAACTTGTGACGTTTCTTTTTGCTTGGTTGGTGCTTTTTGGTATTTCCTATGCGGTCAAAGTCACTGCACATCTTGGTGTCGATGCCGTCATCAATCTGTTTTCACCGGCGCGGCGCAGGTTTTTCGCCTTGATCGCGGCTGCTGTCTGCATCGCCTATGCATCGTTGTTATTTAAAGGTGCGTGGGATTATTGGGCAAACTTTGCCAACCTTCCACAAACCACAGGCCGCTGGTTTCCGACGGGTTTCGAAGAGATGAGGGGCACGTCATATCGTGGCTGGTATCCAGCAAATGACATACCTTTTCCCGAATGGTTGCGCTGGATCGAACCGATAATGAATGACGGTGATGAATACGAGAAAATCCCACTGTTTATTCCTTATTCCATCCTACCAATTGGCATCGGTTTGCTGTTGTTCCGGTTTATCCAAGCTACCATTCGTCTGATCAAAGGCGAGACGGAAAGCCTGATTGTCAGCCATGAGGCTGAAGACGATGTCGAAGCTGTCAAACACATGAACCAAGGAACCTGACATCATGGAAATTGTAATTCTATTTACTATGGTCGTTGGCCTGATGTTGATTGGTGTGCCGATTGCTGTGTCGCTTGGTATGTCATCGATGGTCTTCTTGCTGGTGCTGAGTGACACGTCACTTGCGTCCATTGCACAGACGATGTTTCAGGCAATGGCCGGACATTACACTTTGCTTGCGATCCCGTTTTTCATTCTTGCCTCGACGTTCATGTCGACGGGTGGGGTGGCCAAACGGATCATTCGGTTTTCCATCGCATGCGTTGGACATCTGCGCGGCGGTTTGGCGATTGCAGGCGTGTTTGCCTGTATGATTTTTGCGGCCTTGTCAGGGTCTTCGCCAGCCACTGTTGTTGCCATCGGATCCATTGTGATCGCGGCAATGACACAAGCAGGATACACCAAGGAATTCGCGGCAGGCGTGATAGCCGTGGCAGGTACTTTGGGTATTTTGATCCCACCCAGCATTGTGATGGTGGTTTACGCCTCCGCTACGGATGTGTCTGTGGGCCGGATGTTTCTTGCAGGGATCATTCCAGGGCTAATGGCCGGTGCAATGCTGATGATCACGATCTATGTCATGGCGCGGATCAAAAAGATGCCAGCAGGTGAATGGCAAGGATGGGGCGAAGTTGGCCGCAGTTTTGGCGATGCGTTCTGGGGGTTGATGCTGATCGTGATCATTATGGTTGGGATTTATGGCGTGCCAGGATTGACCAAAGCGCTGTTCACTCCAACCGAAGCTGCCGCTGTGGCGTCTGTCTATGCGTTCATTGTAGCGGTGTTTGTCTACCGCGATTTGGGGCCACTTAGTCGTCCAGAGGGTGAGAAAAACCTAAGTTTACTGCAAAAACCGCAGGCCTTGGTTACAGCGTTTTTTCACCGTGATGTGCGTGACGCGCTGTTTGAAGCGGGCAAGTTGACTGTGACTCTGATGTTTATCATCGCCAACGCACTGATCTTGAAGCACGTCTTGACGGATGAACAAATTCCGCAACAGATTTCAGCGGCTTTGTTAAACGCAGGCTTCGGCCCCGTGGTGTTCCTGATCCTTGTAAACGTGATTTTATTGGTGGGTGGTCAGTTTATGGAACCCTCAGGCTTGTTGGTTATCGTGGCGCCATTGGTGTTCCCGATTGCGATCGAGTTGGGTATTGATCCGATCCACTTGGGTATTATCATGGTGGTCAACATGGAGATCGGGATGATCACGCCGCCAGTTGGGTTGAACCTGTTTGTGACATCTGGCGTGGCGGGTATGCCGATGATGTCCGTGGTCCGCGCTGCCTTGCCGTTCTTGGCTGTGTTGTTCGTGTTCCTAATTATGGTGACCTATATTCCGATCATCTCGACACTCATACCGAATGCGGTAATGGGGCCAGAGATCATTACGAAATAATAAAACAGCCCCAGTGCGTTCAATGGATCATCGCAACATCTTTGCTAAAATATAGGTAGGAGTCTTAAAGCCAAGCGTTTTTCTTGGGGGCGTATTCACGCGCATTGCAACCAAATCAAGATTGTCTTGAGAATACACAGCCAGATTGGTTTTCTTTGGGAGGTCTTGGCGAAGCAAGTGGTTGGTGTTTGCGTTCGTGCCACGGTGCCACGCATTGCCCAGCAGGGCCGTGCAAAGCATGATCCTGAGAGGGTGCTTGGCGGGTCGCAAAAGTAAATGTCGACTTTTGTTGCCAGTGTGATCTGTTTGTGCTGCGCCATTTCAGGACCGCGATCCCATGTCAAAGAACGCATCACCCCCTCCGGCAAAGACTGGATGCGCGCTTCAATGCCCCCATGACGCTGGCGGTGTTTTCGCCCTCGACCTTGAACAACGCGATAGGCGTACGTGATACTTCGCGGCTAATTGTCGAGGTTGACCGGCAGATCATTCAATAAATGTGTCGAAAGTTGAAGCCCTGCCCAAGGCCCCGCGATATTTCCTCGCGGTCGCTCAATCGTAAAGCACGGTTGGAACATACGCGGGCACGAGGCTCAATGCCCCCGGTCACAGCAAGCACACCGTGGACAGAACCCGCATGCTTATTGAGCGCACGGCCAATCTCACTCAGCGCAGGCACCCCTTCCAGCGGTGCCATAGTTGACGTTTCTCACGATGGCTTAATCCTAGTCGACCTGTCGCGGGCATTTTAGATCCTTCACCACAAACACCTAAATATCAGATGTGTGATGACCGATTGAATGCACCGTGGCTTGGTTATGAATTATTCGCTGGGTGCAAATTTTGGAACAAGTGGGCCTAAATTTTTGGCCTAAGTGCCTTTACTGCCAGCTTAAATGCATGGGTCTTCAGTCGTTCCGGCCAGCTAAGCTCTACTGGCACATATCGGTACACGGACGATCAAAATGCCGATAATAAATTCATCCGATATGAAACACGTTACGACTTTAGTAGTGCTGTTAAGGCACTGACGTTTTCTTTGGGGATGTCAAAACATCTTCGCTTTCTTGAGCCTGTGTAATCCGAATTGGCAGAGCCCAATTGCGCCGCGTCATCGGTTGGGCCCCTCTCGGGACATTGCTACGCAATACCCTGCCGTACAATGCAAGGCTGATCTGATCTGGCGTAACCGTTGGGACACACGATCAGGCTGAGGGCCCGATATTCCAGTATATCAATGGTTTCTATAACCCGCGCCGCCGTCCTTCGTCGTTAGGCGGCAAAAGCCTCTTTTCACACATGCAGGCATGTGCTGTCAGGCAGTGCTTGGCATTTGAGCGAAAGGCCGCATAAATGAATTCAGAGACTGGAACATAAGCGGGACAAGACCGGACCTTGGTCAGTTTTTCTCGTGAAGCCTTGCAGCTTCCACATTGCCGGCATCCGCCAATTACGCAGAATTTTTCCATTTTACTGGGTTAATGTAAACGATGCCATCATCGACACTAACCATTACTTCGCCGTCCTGAATATTAACATGGAGCTTCATTGTACGGCTAGCCAACTTACCCAGTTCGCTGGTGTCTTTCTCCACTAGGTTCAACACCCGTAGGTTATCAAATCGGGTGGTGCTGTTTTTGATCTTCTCCCACCAAACCTCAGCCGCGCTGCCACCGTAACAATAGACAACCACCTCGTTGGATTTGCCACAGGATTGACGAACAATCTTCTCGCTGGGGAGGCCCAACGCCACCCACAACTCAAGCTCACCACTCAGGCTTTTCTGCCAAATGTCTGGCTCGTCATCCGATGAGAGACCTTTGGTCATTTCCAGTTGCTCATTGGCGTTTAGTGCAAAAGCGAGAATACGGACCATTAAACGTTCATCCGTTTCTGAGGGATGTTTGGCAACAGTCAGTTTATGGGTCTCATAATAGTGACGATCCATATCGGAAACGGACAGTTCAACTTTATAAATGGTGGCTTTTTGCGCCATGATTAATTCCAGAATTACGAAGATAGGGATGCCTAATGCCTCTAGTGACTTTGTGAAAGCGGATAAAAGGGATTTCGAAACTGGATCGGCCCAGTGCTGCCGTTCGTCGGCTCGCACAGCGCTGCAATGCTGCAGACAGGAAACCGACCGAAGAGAGCGATGCGTTTTGTTGAAGTGGAAATCTGAAGGCCCCAGCCTGCCACGTCCTATTGTGCGTAGTTTGTTGATAAGGTGAGCCTAGAGCTGTGGGAGCGTTGATTGCGCCATGCCAAATTTTACTATTTCGAACTTTTGGCGCATCTACAATTTTACAGAAATATTAAATCGTGGCTATTATGGCTAAACCTGAGGTTAGCGTCTGCATCCCAGCTTACGGCATGAACGGTTACGGTGCCTAATACCTTGACGCGTCCTTGCCGAGCAAGGTTTTTTGAACTTCGAAGTGATCGTATCCAATTAATCCGTTGGCGATTGGTCTTGTCCCATTTGCGTTCTGGTCTCTGAGCTTATTTATTCGGCCTTTCGCTCAAAAGCCAAGCGCTGCCTGACAGCACATGCCTGCATGTGTGAGAAGGGGCTTTTGCCGCCTAACGACGAAGGACGGCGGCGCGGGTTATAGAAACCATTGATACACTGGAATATCGGGCCCTCAGCCTGACGGCGTGTGTCCCAATGGTTGCGCCAGATCAGCTCAGCCTTGTATTGCACAGCAGGGCATTGCGTAGAAATCTCCTGAGAGTGATGGATTTGAAGAACGTCTCACCCATCGAAGTGTCGTAACAATTGCCCTTGCCACTCCTCCAATACCCGGCAGTTCATTGAAAATGCACAAGAGGGGGCGTAGCCTGCAAAGAAACCTCTCGGGCCATTACTGCGTAATGCCCTTCCGGTCAGTGGATTGCCGCTTTTTTTAGGACTTCCCACTTGTCTTATCCAGAACCTGGCTCTTGTGCTATACAGGAGCCGTTGCCCAGCACGGCATTTATGTCGGGCAACGGCGAGGGTCGGATTGTTT
>CAJJBH010000002.1 GCA_905182355.1 uncultured Paracoccaceae bacterium
TGCACCCGTCGCAATCCATAACGTTCGACCCCAGCACCAAGCACACCGACAATAATAGGTGCGAGCAATAGGCCCATCCAAAAGCCAAGTGCGATGCTGATTTGGTACGCGAAATACGCACCCAGCATGTAAAAGCTGGCGTGCGCGAAATTCAAAACGCCCATCATTGAGAAAATCAAAGTTAGGCCGGCAGATAGCATGAACAACAGCAATCCAGTCACAAGCCCGTCAATCAGATTGACCAGTACAAGTTCCATCAGTTCCCCCAATGTTAGGCGATATATTCGTGGTAAATGAAGTATCCGCCCCGCACTTTATGCGAGGCGGACGATTATGTAGCGCTTATGGGCGTTTCATTTGGCAAGTAGACGTGCTGTCCATCGCTGCCATTTCGACTGTTGTTTCAACAACAACACCATACTCAGACCCATCATATGCGTAAGTTACACCTTCATTAGTGTGCGCAGAGATGTGAACGTTTTGGATCGCTTGGTGATCGTTTGCACGCATGAAGATTTTTGATCCCCAAATGCTGTCGAACTCCATACCCTCAAGCGCGTTTGCAACTGCGACAACATCATCTGCTGTACCTGCCGCTTCAATCGCTTGGGCCAACATACCGATAGTGTTGGAGATACGTGGCTGGTCGATATTGCCGTCAGGATACTTTGCGAGGAACGCGTCGTAATATTCAGCCGCTTCTGCTGATGCTGGTGGATTGATTTGACCTTCGCCAACAAGACGAATAACGCCCTTGCCTGCTTCGCCAAACGCACCAGTGATACCCGAACCGGCAGCGTAATAGGTAAAGATAGGACCGGTGTACCCGTTCTCGATGACAGATTTGCCAAGACCAACCATGTCAGAACCCCAGTTACCTGTAATCACAGCGTCCGCGCCAGAAGACACGATTTTGCGTGAGTAAGGTGTGAAGTCTTTCACTTTACCAATCGGGTGCAATTCGTTGCCGACAATTTCGATGTCAGGGCGTTTTGATGTCAAATTCGCAACTGCTGCAGCCGCAACCGCTTTGCCAAACGAGTAGTCCTGGCCGATGATGTATACTTTTTTGATCGCATCATCCTGTGCGATTACGTCAGTCAACGCATCCATTTTGATGTCTGCATTTGCGTCAAAACGGAAGTGCCAGAAGTTACACTTGTCATTGGTCAATGCAGGATCAACCGCTGCATAGTTCAAGAATAACACGCGTGACTCTGGGTTACGTTTGTTGTGCTTTTCAACGGCTTCAGTCAGCGCGTTTGCAACGCCAGAGCTGTTGCCCTGCACGATGAAACGAACGCCTTGGTCGATTGCGACCTGAAGCTGGATCAATGACTCTTTCGGGCTAATCTTGTTGTCAAAGCCGATGATTTCAAATGTATCTCCACCCAAAACGCCGCCATTCGCGTTGATCATATAATCAGCAGCGAATTCGAACTGGTGCAGGCCATTTGTACCAGTGCTGGCGAACGGGCCAGACAGCGGGTCAATGAAAGCAATCTTGATGTTGTCAGCCATAACGGCGGCAGAACTGACCGTCAGAGCCAGTACGGCACCCATGCCGAGCTTAATGGATTTGCGCATTTAAGTTCCTCCCTAGAACATGATCCGACATACATCGATTTGCATATAGTGTTGTCGGTATACGTTTAGGCTGGCACAGATGGAATATAAGTCAAGGGTGAAGGGGGGGGCTACCTGAATTGCCAAGCCTTGCATAGCTCAGTTATAATTCAGGTGTATTTTCTGCGATGCAGAATAATTTTTCCAATCGAAACTTCAGCGCAAGAATGCTATTATATATTGAAAAATTAGCTTTTTTTAACGACAATTTGGATACTTAAGTAGCTAAGTCAGGTTTAGCCGCACGAAATTACCTATGGATTTTTTAAGGATTGCGGCGGTGCAGCATCACCCTTTTAAGCGGGAATGCGGATGTATGTACTATAAAGTTACGCAGGGGCATTTTAAAAAATTTGCAACGCAAAATTCAAGAAACCACGCACAACACAATAACCGCACTGCGGAACTGGGTTTCACAGACTGGATTGATTCTATTTGTTTCTAAAAACCATTACTTAGCGATCGCTAGTTGCTGCCAGATAACTTTTGCGCTGCATCCAAAAGTAATTTTGCATAAGTGCCCTCTAAGTGCTTTTTCTTTACGTGAAAGGATGGCCCACCAACGTTCAAGCCATAGACACGCCCACCGCCAAGAGACCGTACTGGAACCGCAATCCCATTCACGTCGGGCCGCCATTCACCATAACTATGGCAATAACCATTGCTCTCATACAGCGCCAACGCGGTCGTAAATTCAGTGCGACGCTTTTTATCACCCTCAGGATCCATACGATTGGCTTGTTCGAAAATCGCATCGCGATTTTCAGCCCGCATACCGACCAAAATGGCCCGTCCAATGGCGGATTGGAACACAGGCAATCGCGCTCCTACTGATAGAGACAGCGATACGTTTTCAAGGGATCTTTCAACGCCAACATACACCACGTCCGTCTGGTGCCGCTCGCCTAAAGCAACCGTGATATAGGTGTTGGGACCACGGCTAAGTTCGCGCATTACGTCACGCGCACGATCGCCCATGTCCATAGCCGACAATACGCCAAACCCAAGCTTAAGAACTCCAGCGCTAAGACGGTAAGTTCCTGTACGAGAATCTAAAATTAGATATTCCAACACACAAAGCGTGTGGGTAAGCCGCGAAACCGTAGGTTTTGGCAAACCCGTCCGCTGCGCAAAATCTTGATTGGTCAATTCAATCTCGTTCGGGCGAAAACATCGCAAAATATCCAAACCACGCGCTAAAGCCGTGATGAAATTCCGATCTTTTTCTTCGTCGCCAAGATCGGCAGATATTTCTAAATCGTTCACAAATTAACCTCGTTCAAGTGCCTTCAGGCCATTTTCAGCAAATATTGGAACAAACGCCCCAACCTTCATAGCACGTTCTGGATTTGAAGCGTTACCATCTAATGCACGTTTTAAAACACCTTGAATAATAGCGGCCATTCGAAAAAAACAAAAACCGACATAATAACCAAAGTTATCGATGCCATCCAATCCACGGCGCTCACAGTATTGCGCGATAAATGCCTCGTCCGACGGCAGCCCCAAGGCAGCACGGTCAACACCCATCAATCCTCGTCCTTCGCGACCTGCAGGCAATTGCCATTGCATGATAACGGACGCCAGATCAGCATAGGGGTGACCAATTGTACTAAGCTCCCAATCCAAAACAGCTATGCAATTGGTATCAGTCGCGCTGAAAATCATGTTGTCGATGCGGTAATCACCGTGCACCAAAGTGCGTTGACCATCATCGGCTGGCATTTGTTCGGCTAGGGCGTCCATCAAACGATCCATTGCAGGGATCGCTTCAGTTTCAGACGCGCGATATTGCTTGGACCAACGACCTATCTGACGTTCAACATAGTGACCGGGTGGTCCGTAATTTGCCAGCCCAACACTGTCGATATCAACATCATGCAGCGCTGCCAAAACGCGGTTCATATCCGCAATCACCGCGCCACGATCGGCTTTTGATAGGTCATCAAGCGTGGGCTCATTGAAATTGCGTCCCTTCACCTGATCCATAATGTAAAAAGATGATCCAATGACAGCGTCGTCTTCACACAACAGATGCATCTTCGAGACGGGAACATCTGACCCGGCCAGTGCCTTTTGGACACGGTATTCACGGTCCACAGCATGGGCCGATTTTAACAGCTTCCCCGGTGGTTTACGGCGCAACACATAATTGCGGCTGGGTGTTTTCAAAAGGAACGTCGGATTTGACTGGCCACCAGCAAATTTTTCGGCTTCTATCGGCCCCTCAAACCCGTCGAGATTGGATTTTAGGTATGCGCCGACGGCGTCAAGGTCGAGGGTTTGTGTGTCGGTCATTGCGGTCCCTTTAGCTGTAAGTCAGCAAATGAGCGTTTTCAGAAACGTCCAGATGAGGTGTTGCGTTAAAGCCTTGTAGAAAAACCCGGCCTTTGGAAAAAATGAATTTGGTAAATGATGCGTTTTTAACTTGAAGGTTCAATTCCATCATCATCGGGTCTGGCGCGTTCAAGCTGTTGGCCGTCATTTGACCAATCGGTCCACCTGATGAAACTACAAGGACGCGGCGTGCATCAGTGTCAGCCGCAAACGCCCGCGCAGCGGCCACACGGGCCGAAAAATCTATCCAGCTTTCACTGGCAGCGTGCAGCCCACCATCTTGCCATTCCAAAATAGTTTCGCGCAGGGTTCGAAAATGTACTTTTCGATCCCCGATCACCAGATCAGGAACACCACTCGGGAAACGCGTCTGCAGCAGGTTGTGAAAATCATACTCATTGAAACCTGCATGTTCTTCGTGGCTGTCATTAAAGCCCATTGAAGACAATGTATCGCGCTGTCGGGTTAAAGTGCCGGTGATCAATCGATCCGGCACCCATCCCATATCGGCCAACGCTTTGCCCGCCAATTGTGATTGTTGATGCCCCACATCAGACAGTTGGTCATAGTTATCTTGACCAAACGCCGCCTGCCCGTGTCGCACGACAATCAGTTCTGCCATTAGATGAACTCCGCTGCCAATTTCTTACCTGCGGCCTCGTATTCTTCGCCCATACGTTTGACGATGTCAGCTGCTGGTCCGACAGATTTGACGGCGCCAATACCTTGGCCGGATCCCCAAATGGTTTTCCATGCCTTGGGTTTGGATGAGCCCTCACCAAAGTTCATGGATGCGCTGTCTGCTTGTGGCAAATTGTCAGGATCCATACCTGCAGCTTCGACAGAACCCCTTAAGTAGTTACCCCAAACACCTGTAAACAATGATGAATAGACAATGTCGTCTGCGCCAGACGCAACGATCATGTCTTTGTATTCTTGTTGGGCATTCGCCTCGTCCGTTGCTATGAATGGCGTGCCAGTATATCCCAAGTCAGCACCCATCGCGCGGGCCGCCAGTAACGATGCGCCTGTTGCGATTGCGCCGGACAACAACAAAGGTCCATCAAACCATTCGCGAATTTCACTGATCAACGCCAATGGGGATTGCTGGCCTGCGTGGCCACCCGCACCAGCCGCCACAGCGACCAATCCGTCGGCGCCTTTTTCGATCGCTTTATGGGCAAACCTGTTGTTGATGATGTCGTGCAACACGATGCCGCCACATGAATGGGCTGCCTCGTTTACTTCAACCCGCGCCCCAAGGGACGTAATCCAAATTGGTACTTTGTGTTTCACACAGATTTCCAGATCACGGTCCAGTCGCGAATTTGAACGATGCACAATCTGGTTCACAGCAAACGGGGCAGCAGGCGCGTCTGGGTTAGCTTGATTATAGCGATCAAGTTCTTCTTCGATCTGGGTAAGCCATGTGTCGAGCAGCGGATGCTCTCCCTCGCCTTCACGCGCATTTAAAGCTGGAAACGACCCAACAATACCAGCTTTACATTGTGCGATTACTAGTTCTGGGACTGAAATAATAAACAATGGCGATGCGACCATCGGGACCCGAAGGCCTTGCAGTGCTTTTGGCAGGTGTGAATCGTCTCGGGCCATAAATGTGTTCCTTAAGCTGTTGATGGGCGACACGCCCACATTAACCATATCTAGTGTGAGGCGGGCGTATTGCCCGCCCCGTTTGTTTTAAAGAACCTCAAACAGTCCTGCGGCACCCATGCCGCCGCCAACACACATGGTACAAACTACGTATTTTGCGCCGCGACGTTTGCCCTCAATCAGCGCGTGACCCACCATACGAGCACCTGACATGCCGTAAGGATGTCCGATCGAGATCGCGCCGCCATTCACGTTCAAGATTTCATCAGGGATACCCAAAGTGTCGCGAGATGCCAAAACTTGGCTTGCAAAGGCTTCGTTCAATTCCCAAAGGCCGATGTCATCCATCTTCAGACCATGGGCCTTAAGCAACTTTGGTACGGCATAGATAGGACCAATGCCCATCTCGTCAGGTTCACAGCCTGCGGCCATCACGCCAACATAACGGCCTAAGGGTTGAAGGCCTTTCTTTTCAGCCAATGACGCTTCCATCACGACAGCGGCGGATGCACCGTCAGACAGTTGTGATGCGTTGCCGGCGGTGATGAATTTACCTTGGGCCAAGTTCATCCCGTCTTTGAAGACGGGTTTAAGACCCGCAAGGCTTTCTGCAGACGTGCCCGGTCGATTGCCTTCGTCTTTTTCGACAGTTACGTCATGCGATGTAATCTCTTTGGTCTCTTTGTTTTGCATCATCATCGTGGTGGACATCGCCACAATTTCATCATCAAATTTGCCTGATTGCTGCCCTTGATGTGTGCGTTCTTGGGACCGTGCCGAATATTCGTCCTGCGCTTCGCGCGAGATATTATAACGCTCTGCCACGTTTTCAGCTGTCTCAAGCATGGTCATGTACATTTCTGGTTTATGCTGCTTCAACCATTTGTCCGCTGCCACCCGCATTTCTGGTGTTTGCACCATCGAAATGCTTTCCACGCCCCCACCAATGACAATGTCCATGCCATCCATAACAACCTGTTTGGCAGCCGTAGCAATCGCCATCATCCCTGAGGCACATTGACGGTCCAAAGACATGCCAGCAACTGTCACTGGCAGGCCTGCGCGAATGGCAGCTTGTCGTGCAATGTTGCCACCAGAATGACCCTGCTGAAGGGCGGCACCAATAACGCAATCGCTGATTTCGCTGCCATCGATCCCTGCCCGCTTGACAGCGTGTTCGATAGCGTGGGCGGCAAGTGCCTGTGGTGTCGTTGCATTGAAGGACCCGCGATAGGCTTTGCCGATTGGGGTGCGGGCTGTGGAAACTATGACTGCGTCACGCATGGTAATATTCCTTTTGGTTGCGTTAGTTTTGGGTTTTGCAAGGGGCGCTGCCCCAAACCCCGAAGTTTATCTGGCTAGATGAAGATGGGATTATGCGTTTACCAGTCGAGTTTGATTTTATATGCCTCGGCGGCGCGTTTGGCATATTTGCGGGTTTGGCTGAAGGCATCCTGCAATTCTTCTTGATCTGTCGGATCAGTGATTATATTCCAGTTCTGCGCCACGGCTTCTGGGGTAATGTCGCCTGTGATTATAGTGCCTTGGGTTTCATAAATCCGTGTCTGTGCAAAACACCCAGCGCCCGCACTAAGGATAGTTTTAGACGGGCCATCGTCACTTACCAGATACAACAAGCCAGGCGTTATGGTTTCTGGTGCCAACAGTTTAAGCGCCTCTGGTGGAAGCAAATTTTCTGTCATCCGCGTGGCCGCTGTGGGGGCCAATGTGTTGATGCGAATGTCGTCGCGTGATCCTTCATGATGTAAAACATTCATCAGACCCACCATCGCAGCCTTTGCCGCACCGTAGTTGGATTGACCAAAGTTGCCGTAAAGCCCAGAGGCGGATGACGTTAGCACAATGCGTCCAAATTTCTGTTGTCGCATAATTGGCCACACTGCGTGGCAGCAATTTGCACTGCCGAGCAGGTGCACATCCACAACTTTGCGAAAATCCTCCATTGGCATTTTGGCGAATGTTTTGTCCAACAAGATACCTGCGTTGTTCACAAGGATATCAATCCGCCCCCAACGCTCAATCGTTTGCGCGACCATGTCACCAACTTGATCCGCATTAGAGACATCCGCGCCGTGGGCAAATGCCGTGCCACCCATCGCTTCAATTTCTGCCACAACGGCAAGGGCTGCGCCTGATGACTGGCCCTGTCCGTCTTGGCCGACGCCTAAGTCGTTGATAACAACTTTGGCCCCACGCCCAGCCAGTCCCAACGCGTGACTGCGCCCCAGTCCAACGCCAGCCCCTGTCACAATGGCCACTCGATCATCAAAACGGATCATCAATTACCCTTCTAACGCTGCGCGGAAAAGATTTGGGCCAGACATGACCTGAATTCCGCCCGATACAGGTAGAATAGCACCGGTCAGGAAGCTGCCACCTTTGCCGCACAAAAACTGCATACAGCCGGCAATGTCTTCGTCCCGACCGACACGGCCCAGAGGCACATCATGGCCCACCTTATCGCGCGTATCCTCGTCCGCCGTGGCAAAGGCTGTCATGCGCGACACGAATGGTCCGGGGGCAAGGGCATTTACCGTCACGTGATGCCCTGCAAGTTCTTTGGCCATAATCTTGGTTATTTGATGGACTGCAGCTTTTGAAGCAGCGTAACTATAAGCGCCGTCTCCAAGGGCAGCTTCCCCCATAACAGACCCGACATTGACCACCCGCGAGGGGTCCTCAAGTGTGCCAGAGGCAAAGAGCATAGGCAGCAACGATTGGGTCAGGTGAAAGAGACCTGCATTGTTCACGCCCTGAACCTTTGCCCATGCTTCAAATGGGAACTGCCCAAGTGGCGCCCCCCAAGTGATGCCCGCGTTGTTCATCAATATGTTCAACGTGTCAGTGCGTTTACCAATCTCGGTCGTGAGGTCAGCGACCCCTTCCGCGCTACTAACATCACCCACAAAACCTGTGACCTTACCTGGGCCACCCATCTCATTAAGTTCTGCTGCGACAGCTTCGCAAGCGCCCGTTTTACGCGAAGCTATAAAAACATGTGCGCCCGCTTGCATCAATCCAGTGGCAGCCATTCGTCCAATGCCTGTGGCACCGCCCGTAACCAAAGCCACTTTACCCTTTAGGGAAAACAATTCGTTAGGTGTCATCATTCGTATCCTTAAAATCCACGCGCGGCCGCAACGCGTTCAGCATGATAGCCATAATCGCCCAGCCATTCTGTCGCGACCCGCGCCCGTTTCATGTAAAAGCCCATATCAAATGCATCGGTCATGCCGATACCACCGTGCATCTGCACACCTTCTATCACGGCCAGTTTTGCAGTTTGTGTTGCACGTGCCTTGGCCAATGATACGGCCATTGTTGCGTTTTCAGGGTCTTCGTCAAGCATACGGCCTGCATTGCGCACAGCAGATGCCGTCACTTCGGTTTCACACCACAAATGTGCGGCGCGATGTTGCAGTACTTGAAAACGTCCAATTTCGATCCCGAACTGTTTGCGTTCTTTTAGATAGCCAACAGTCATATCGAACGCGCCAGCCGCAAGCCCCGCCATTTCTGCCGCCAACGCCGCCTGCCCTGCTTCAAGTGCGGGGCGTAAAACGGACATCCCATCCCCGACAACACCAACGACGTCTTCACCCGTTGCTTGAACATCACTAAAATCGATTGAGACCGCATCACGCGCATCAATCATTGAGGCTGCCGTTCGCGCAATCCCATCACGATCCGCAGGAAGGTCAAACAATGTCAAACCAGCCTCCGCCATCGCCAGAACCAAGACGCGGTCTGCATTGCCGCCATCGACGACAAACCCTTTTGAACCATTCAAACGAAACCCGTTGCCATCCTCGATCGCGGCTAATGTAGCTGCTTCGGGATTGTGCTTATGCCCCTCGTCAACTGCAATTGCATAGATCACCCTACCCTCTGCAATCTGTGCAAGTGCTGCATTAGCCCGATCTGTAGCGACCTGACGCAAAGCAGTTGCAGCCATAACCGCCGTGGATAGAAAAGGCGAAGTTACCAAGGTTTTGCCCATCTCTTGCGCCAGAACTCCGGCAGCAGCGTGGCCCATATCTGACCCGCCACTCTCTTCCGGCACCAAAACACCTGTCCAACCCATCTGCGCCATTTCGGCCCACAGCTTTGGGTCGTGGGTGTCACCAGCATCGCGCAAACCACGCAGGTGTGAAACGGGTGCTGCATTGTCTAAAAATCCACGCGCAGAGTCCTGTAACATGATTTCGTCTTCGTTTAATAATAATGTGCTCATGTTCTATTCTCCCTTAACTCGGCAATCCAAGGATGCGACGTGAAATAATGGACAACATTACTTCGGATGTGCCGCCCTCGATCGAATTTGCTTTGGTGCGCAGCCAATCAGCAGCAAGTCCTGCGTGCGTGCCGTCCCATTCCAGCGCTTGCGACCCACCAGCTGACATCAGCAATTCATGACGGCGTTTGTTCAACTCGGTGCCTGCGTATTTTAGCATGGCCGACGCATCACCGACACCGCCACCAGCTTCGGCCTGATCCTTGTACCGCTCAAGTGTTAGGCTGATGGCTTGTGCATCGACTTCACAGACCAATGCCTCGGCGCGGGTGGTGGCGTCCATTTCGCCGTCACGCTCAGCAATCACAGCACCAAGTGCACGAGAGCCCAGCAAACCAGCGCCGCCACCAGAAATCATTTCGCGTTCATGGGTCAGCAGATGTTTGGCGACATCCCAACCGCGATGTTCGGTGCCGACAACATTGGATTTTGGCACGCGCACATCGTCAAAGAACGTTTCGCAAAATGGGGAGGAGCCAGAAATCAAGCGGATCGGCTTTGTCGAAACGCCTTCGGTTTCCATATCAATCAACAGGAACGAGATACCCAGATGCTTAGGCGCTTCGCGGTCAGTGCGAACTAGAGCAAAGATGCAGTCCGCTTGATCTGCGTAAGAGGTCCAGACCTTTTGGCCGTTCACAATGTAGTGGTCGCCGTCGCTGTCTGCCTTGGTCTGAACGGACGCCAAATCGGACCCTGCACCCGGTTCGGAATATCCCTGACACCAGCGCACTTCACCCCGCGCAATCGGTGGCAAATATTCAAGCTTTTGTTCGTGGCTGCCAAACGCCAGCAAGGCTGGGCCAAGCATCCAGATGCCAAAGCTTTGCACTGGCAACGGCACTTCTAATCGGTTGATTTCTTCGGTTAAGATTTTGTCGTGGGCACGGTCTAAATCTGCGCCGCCATATTCAACGGGCCACGTGGGCACTGTCCACCCTTTAGCCGCCATTCGATCCAACCATTGGCGCTGTGCATCAGAACTGAATTCCCAATTGCGCCCACCCCAACAAATAGCTTCTTCCGTGCGTTCGCCGCCGCGCATTTCACTTGGACAATTCGCTTCAAGCCATGCGCGTGTCTCAGCCCGAAAGCCCTCAAGGTTTGTGTCAGTCATTCTAGGCATCCCCCTAAAGAGCCATACATCGCGGCATTTGCCGTTACGTTCCGCCCTGCAAAATTGTATTTCGCATTTACATACCCAAACCCTCGCAGGCAGAGTTGCCCCTGACAAGACGTCGATGGCCCTCAGGTTTGTGTGCCGTTACGTCAAAATGGATCAACAGGGAGATCACGATGAAAGCCATGCTTAGCACCGCCGCCGGCGGACCAGAAACCCTTGAGTGGACAGAACTGCCCACACCTGAACCGACCAAAGGCGAAGTGCGTATCGCAGTCAAAGCAGCGGGCGTGAATTTTCCGGATACTTTAATTATACGGGATCTGTATCAGTTGAAGCCGCCACGTCCCTTTGCACCAGGTGGTGAAATCTCAGGTGTGGTCGAGGCATTGGGCGAAGATGTGACCAACCTAGCTGTTGGGGATCGTGTGATCGCAATGACCGGTTTTGGCGGGTTTGCGACCCATATCTGCGTTGCTGCCATGCGGTGTTTGAAGGTGCCTGATGATATGCCGTTCGACGAGGCGTCCTGTTTGGTCCTGACCTACGGCACGTCGCATCACGCCCTTAAAGACCGCGCCAACATCCAAGCGGGTGAAACGCTATTGATCCTTGGGGCTGCTGGTGGCGTTGGGGCTGCGGCGATTGAACTGGGCAAAGCTGCGGGCGCGCGCGTAATTGCGGCAGTGTCATCCGAAGATAAGGCGCAGTTCTGTATGGACCTAGGGGCAGATGATACGATAATTTACCCTCGCGAAATGGACAAAGACGCGCAAAAAGCGTTCTCGAAAAAAATCAAAGAGGTTGTTGGACCAAAAGGCGTAGATGTGGCCTATGACGCGGTTGGTGGTGCTTATTCAGAGCCGGTTGTCCGCGCAATGGCTTGGGCTGGCAGGTTCCTAGTTGTTGGATTTCCAGCTGGTATTCCATCCATACCATTGAACCTGACACTGCTGAAATCATGCCAAATAGTTGGCGTCTTTTGGGGCGCTTCTACGATGGTCGACCCAAAGGGTCACGCAGAGAACATGGCCGAGTTGTTTCAAATGTATTCCGAGGGCAAGATAAAGCCGCGCATCACAACGTCTTTTCCATTAACTGAGGCTGGTAAAGCCTTGGAATACATATCAGATCGCAAAGTTTTGGGTAAAGTTGCATTGACGGTAGAATAGGACGGTGCGTGCTGATCAACTTGATCGCAATCATCTTGAAGGTTCAAAGACCTTCAAGATGTGTTATGTCGTTGAAACCACGCACCGCTATTTGATCGCCAGTGATCACCAAACGACTGATCGAACCATTGGCGGCCCCGCCAAACGCGAACGGCGTGGCCCCACTGGCAATCGACATCGCAGCCGCGATCACGCCACCGTGGACAAAAACAGCAACACGTTGATCGATGTGCGCGGCCGCAATACGGTGCAATCCCGCCTCAACCCGCCCGTGAAAGACCGCAGTGGTCTCGGCACCTGGGATTTCACCCCACTCGCCGTTATCGCGCATGCGTTGAAATGCTGGGTGCCCCTCTGCCGCTTTTATGCGGTATTTGCCGCCATCCCAATCACCAAGATGGATCTCGCGCAGATCACCCTCAATTTTGGGCGACATGTTAAGATGGGCAGCCAGTGGAGCCGCCGTTTGATGGGTTCGGATCAACGTCGTCACGTAAATATCTGCAAAGGTTATAGTTTTCAATCGTTCACCGACGGCTTTCGCCTGCAAAACCCCTTGAGGATGAAGTTCAGGATTGCCATGTCCGTCTTTCATCGGAAAACTCTCACCTGCCACAGCGGGCACGCTTTCACCGTGACGGATCAGGATCAAGTCAGCCGACCCTTTTGGTGGCGCATAGACGGGTTGGCGGTATTCGACTGTCATCATATCTCCGATCAATTTTCATTAGCCTAACAAGGAATAGCCTCATGACCAACCGCCAGATTGTCGTAAAAGAACTTCCTCAAGGTACACTTGAGCAATCTCATTTTGAACTTCAAGACGCCAGAACGCCTGTGCCTGCCGAGGGTGAAGTACTGCTGCGCACCATTTTAATGTCCATCGACGCCGCCAATCGGTCATGGATGCAAGGGGCAACCTACCGTGATGCGGTCAAGGCGGGTGACGTGATGGCGACCTATTCAATTTGCGAAGTTATGGCGTCAAACACGCCCCACATTGCTGTGGGTGACATTGTTGCCGCGGAAAGCGTGTGGGCGGATTATGTGACGCGGCCTGCCCGAAAGGTTCAGAAACTGCCTAAAATTGATGTATTGTCGCACCTGATTTCTGTGTACGGTATAGCAGGAAAAACTGCGTTTCACGGGTTGATCAGCGTGGGCAAACCAATAGCTGGTGAAACTGTTGTGGTTTCTGCGGCGGCTGGGTCAGTTGGCGGATATGTTGGGCAAATCGCAAAGGCACTTGGCTGCCACGTTGTTGGGATCGCAGGTGGCCCTGAAAAATGCAAATGGGTTGTTGATCACCTTGGCTTTGACGCTTGCGTTGATTACCGCGCGGGTGGTTTGTTCAAATCGTTACGCGCCGCCTGCCCCAACGGGATTGACGTGTACTTCGACAACGTCGGTGGCAGCATTCTAGAGGCGACATTGGCGCTGATGAATGAAAAGGGCCGTATCGCATGTTGTGGAGCCATCAGCCAATACGACAGCGCAAACCCATCAGGTCCACGCAATCTGCCTGGCGCATTGGTGGTCAAACGACTGCGGATGGAGGGGTTTATTGTGATGGATTTTGCAAATGAGGATGCCAAAGCAATCCGCGCCCTGCAAACTTGGGTGTCTAGCGGCCAAATCAAAGTTACCGAAGATATTGTCGATGGGCTTGAAAACGCGCCTGCTGCCCTGATCGGCCTTTTGGCTGGTGACAACAAAGGCAAACGTATGGTGCGCGTCGGCACCGATCCAAAAACCTGAAGGAAAATTTATGTCACATATCGAAAATGCACGAGCGAAAATGGAGTCCCAAATCGGGCAGGAAGTTGGGGTTTCAGACTGGATTTTGGTAGATCAGGCGATGATCGACAAGTTCGCAGATGTAACCCATGATAATCAATGGATACACATTGACCCCGCGCGGGCTGCCGCAGAAACGCCCTTTGGTGGGACAATTGCCCACGGTTTTCTAAGCCTTAGCCTTGCAAGCCGCTTTGCTTATGACTGTTTCAGCATGGCTGAGGGACAGGTTATGGGGATCAACTATGGCTTTAACAAACTTCGGTTTCTAAATCCTGTCCTTGCTGGCAGTAAATTGCGGGGGCGTTTCACGATGAAGTCTGTGACCCAACGAAATGCCACCGATTTGCTGCGCGAAACCGCCCTAACTATAGAAATAGAGGGGGCAGAAACGCCAGCGCTGGTTGCGGACTGGCTTGGACTTGCTGTTTTTGGGGGAAAGGATGCAGCCTAACTTTGCTTAAATCACTGGACACACTAGGTTGAAGGGCATTACCCTGATTGTAGAATTTTTCCGGATTAGCACATGACCTCTCTCCTCATTTTGAATGGGCCTAACCTTAATTTGTTGGGCACCCGCCAACCACAAGTGTATGGCAGCACCACACTGGCTGACATCGAAGCGGATTGCGTGGCATATGGCACCGAATTGGGTGTTAATATTACATGCACACAATCCAATCACGAAGGTGAATTGGTGGACACCATTCATGCGGCAAAGGGTACGTTTGCGGGTGTCATCTTGAATGCAGGTGCTTACACCCACACGTCGATCGCTTTAATGGACGCCATTTCCAGCGTTGAATTGCCTGTAATTGAACTGCATCTCAGCAACATTCACGCTCGTGAAGAGTTTCGGCACAAAAGCTACATTGCGCCAGTGTCCATCGGTCAAATCTGTGGCTTTGGTGCTGCGGGTTATCGGTTGTCCATTGACGCAATGCTGGGGCATTTGAGATGATCCAACCGTCGAAAAGCATGAGGAACTATCTGCACTTTTTGTCGAACTGCCAAAGCATCGAAACCCGTTGGGAAGCGCATGTGGCGCGGATGGACGATTATGGATTTGACCGGCTTATCTATGGTTTCACCCGTTACAGTTCAAGTTCGTCATTGGGCGATCCCGAAGGCTTCATTCTTCTAACAAACCACGACAAAGCCTATACCGACGTATTCGTGGGAGAACAGCATTACGCACAAGCACCAATGGTAAATTAGGCACTGAACAATGAAGGTGCCTGTAGTTGGGGTATTCTGGCGCAAATGCAACGCACCCAGCCCCTTACGGAGTCCGAGCGACGTGTGTTGGAGTATAACTACACTATGGGTGTGACAGCTGGCTACACAATCAGCTTCAAATCAGTGTCCGCGCATTCCAAAGGGGCAATTGCGTTAACAGCCAGACGTGGCATGACCCAAGCGGACATCGATGCAGTTTGGGAAGAACATGGGCGTGACATTCACCTGATGAACAACATCGCACACCTTAAGATACTGACGCTTCCCTATAACACGCCTGCCCTTAGCCTTACGAAGCGGCAACGCGAGGCGCTAAAATGGGTTGGCGATGGCAAGACCATGCAAGACACCGCGTTGTTGATGGGGTTAACTTCTGCGACTGTAGAAAAGCACCTTCGCCTTGCACGTGAGGCGCTGGCGGTTGAGACAACAGCACAAGCTGTGTTGAAGGCCGCCTTTGCAAACCAGATGTTTATTTTGGAAGTATAACACTTTTACACATTCTATCCTGATAGGACATCAGACAAGAACTGTGTCTTATCTCTGACATTCAGTTAATCTTCAGCTAACCTCCCCCCTTTTACCCAACATCTCCCGTATTCCACCATAAGTTACGTAGTTATTTGACCTGAGGTAAGGTTTACCTGACTTTCCTAACGAAAAGTAAACGCCCAATATTAAACTGTTCCGTGAGCGGTGGCTCTGCAACTGGAGCGAAGGTGAAAGCCCTCTGTGATTTCAGGGCTCTCTGAAACACCGGTTCATCTCAGACCCGGCCTGAAGGTCTATATTAAGTTTTCAGGTCGGATTTTGCAAAGGCCCGCGCCTCATCCCCGTGGCCTCGTTGGGTCAGCAGTTAATGCGGGGTCGTTTGATTTACCTCTGGCGACCCCGCATTAATTTTTTAGTACCAGCCGCCCATTTTAACTTTTACAGCGTCATTAACCGCAGCTTCAAACACTACTGGATCTTGTGTTCCGCCATCACGTCCACGGAAGTGATATGGATAGCAATACGTCGGCATAAATTCAGACACCGCGTCTGCTGCAGCCTGCGCATCCATTGTGAACGGCAAATTCATGCAAACGAATGCTAGGTCAATATTTTTCAATGCTCGCATTTCAGGAACCCCCTCAGTGTCACCAGAAACGTATATGCGAAAGTCATCCAGACTTAAGACGTATCCGTTATCGCGGCCCTGTGGATGAAACTTCAATCGTTCATCTGTGATATTATAGGCTGGGATTGCCTCAATACTGACGCCGATTGCCTCACCTGTGTCTCCGTTGGCCATCTTCGTTGTACGCGCTTGCAAGTCAGCAGGTAATTTCTCGAACACTGCAGGATTGGCCACCAAAACTGTAGTGTCACCCTTGACACCGTTTAATGTATCAAGATTGAAGTGATCGCCATGCTCATGTGTGATCACGATCAAGTCTGGTGTAGGAAATTCGCTGTAATCCGCAACATCACCAACTGGATCGTTATAGATCACACCCTTGGGTGTTTTCATCACAAATGATGCGTGGCCAATTGGGAAAACTTCGATATTGCCTGCTGGCGTTGTGAAAACGTCAGCCGCATGGGCTGCTGAACGTGCGGCGTATGGCAAGAACGTAACTGTTCCAAGCGCTGTCGCACCAGCCAAGAACGTTCTGCGCCCGATTTCTGGATCGTTTGTCATAATATGCCCTTTAAATTTATCTAATTATTTAAAAGTAGCGCAAATTGGCAATTTGCCAAATCACGTTTTAGAGGACAACATATATGCGCCAAAATGAAAAAAGGCGGCCATTCATGACCGCCTTTTCCTACGTTCTAAAGACCTAAAAACTTAGGACTGACCAACTTTAGCAACTTCTGCTGCAAAGTCTTCTTTGACAACTTCAATGCCTTCGCCAACTTCAAGACGAACGAAACCAGTGATGGTTGCGCCTGCTTCTTTTGCTGCAGCTTCAACCGTCAAGTCTGGGTTTATAACAAACGCTTGGTTCAGCAATGTGGATTCAGCGACGTACTTCTTCATACGGCCAACAAGCATCTTTTCAATCACAGCGTCTGGTTTGCCAGATTCACGGGCAATATCGATTTGGATCTGTTTTTCTTTTTCAACAGCTGCTGCGTCCATGTCTGCTTCAGACAAGGCAGCTGGGTTCACGGCTGCGATGTGCATTGCAACCTGTTTTCCAAATGCCTCATTGCCGCCATTCATTGCAACCAATACGCCGATTTTGCCCATACCCGGTGCCGCTGCGTTGTGCACGTAAGACACGACAGTATCGCCAGACAAGGTAGACATGCGGCGGACCGACATGTTTTCACCGATGATTGCAACTGCATCTGTCACAGTTTGTTCGACAGTTTTGCCGCCCATGTCAGCTGCGTTAAGTGCATCAATGTCTGAAGTGCTCAAAGCCACGGCAGCGATGTCGCCAACCATTTTTTGGAAATCAGCGTTTTTGCCAACAAAGTCGGTTTCAGAGTTCACTTCAACAGCAACACCTTTGCCATCAGCAACTTCTACTGCAACAAGACCTTCAGCCGCTGTACGCCCAGATTTTTTCGCAGCTTTGGCCAAACCTTTGGTCCGCAGCCAATCTGTGGCTGCTTCCATGTCGCCTTCGTTTTCAGTCAACGCTCTTTTCGCGTCCATCATGCCTGCGCCAGTGCTGGTCCGCAGTTCTTTTACCATTGCTGCTGTAATCGCCATCAATGTTCTCCTGATAAAATTTATAGCTTTGAACTGTGAAGGGGCAAACCAAAGCCTGCCCCCCAATTCTATTCTGCGTGAGCCGGTTAAGGCTTAGCTAGCTGCTGGAGCTTCTGCTGCTACTTCAGCCACTGCTTCTTCAGCAATAACTTCTTCAACAGGTGCTTCTTCCATTGCGCCAAGATCAACACCAGCTGCGCCCAATTGAGCGGACATGCCGTCAAGTGCTGCACGTGCTGCAAGGTCTGTGTACAAAGCAATTGCGCGCGCCGCGTCATCGTTGCCCGGGATCAGGTAGTCGATGCCGTCTGGTGAGCAGTTTGTGTCAACGATTGCGATAACTGGGATGCCCAGTTTGTTCGCTTCAGCCACTGCCAATGCTTCTTTTTTCACGTCGATTACGAAAATCAGGTCAGGACGACCGCCCATTTCGCGGATACCACCCAAAGACGCTTCAAGCTTGCCTTGATCACGTTCCATGCCAAGACGTTCTTTCTTGGTGAAACCTTCAAAGCCGCGCTCGGATTGCTCGTCGATGTTTTTCAGACGGTTGATGGATTTGGAAACTGTCTGCCAGTTTGTCAAAGTGCCACCCAACCAACGGTGGTTCATGTAATACTGTGCGCATTTTTCTGCGGCTTCAGCGATTGGCTGTGCAGCCTGACGCTTTGTACCAACGAAAAGAACGCTGCCACCTTTTGCAACGGTGTCACGGATCAATTTCAGCGCTTCTTCCAGCATTGGAACAGTCTGTGTAAGATCCATAATGTGGATTCCATTACGTGCGCCGTAGATATACGGGCCCATACGTGGGTTCCAGCGTTGTGTTTGGTGACCAAAGTGTACGCCTGCTTCGAGCAGTTGGCGCATAGTGAACTCAGGTAGAGCCATGTCGTGTAACCTTTCCGGTTTTCGCCTCGTCGGGGGTTCAATGCGAATGCATCAACCGGCGGACTTTGGGGGATTTTGATCCCAAGGCCCAAACCCCAACTGCGGATTTAAGTAATGCGCGTATATGGCTGGTTTTGGGTGTTGGCAAGAGGGATTAGCAACCGTTGCCCAACAACTGCGTATGACCTGTCCGCACTGCCGTTTCTGCAGCCCGTGCAAGGGATTTGCGATCTGCAAAATCCGCAACTTTTAGGGCCGGATGATAGATCACGTCAATTGACCCTTGGCGCGGTGCAGCGAGTGTGCCGATCAGGTTTGTGGCGAATTCCATATCACCCCACCAGCCATAAAAGTGTTTGGGGGCACCTTCAGGGGCATGATAAACAACACTGACGGGCTGCACTTGCAACGTTTCACGCAGTTCTGGTGCCATGAAGGACGCAAATAGTGTGGTTTTAAACGGCAATACCTGTTGGCCATCGGTACTTGTGCCTTCGGGAAAAAATAGCAGCTTATGCCCTACTAACAGCCGCGCCTGCATAATCTTGGTCTGGGCCTGAGCTTGACCCCGTTCACGTTTGATAAACAAGGTCCCCGTCGCTCGAGCCAACCAACCGATGCCGGGCCAGCCTGCCACTTCAGCCTTGGACACAAAGTAAATCCGTTTTGAGGCGTTGAGCACAAAGATATCCAACCAGCTTGTATGATTGGCAACAACAGCCGCTTGGCCCTGCAATGGTTCGCCTGTGACGTTAAGCGGAATACGCAGAATACGAAGCGCATTGCGACACACGAATTGAGTGATGTGGGGCGTAACAGGTCGGTGCAGTCCAAAAACTGGCCACTCGAACAAACGGAGCAACAACAATAGCAACAAGCAGCCGAAAACCAAGACTATTAATATCGTCGCACGTATAAGTACACGCACCCATCCCATCAGCGAGATCGGATCAGACTTGTGTTCAACCGCTTCGGACCAAGGTGTCATTTTTGGGCTCTACCTGTGTAAATGCGTGAATGACGCGTGTTCATGTCGGCTGTGTCCATGATCAAACACACATCCGTGGTGTTGAAAGTATGATCAACAAACGCCCCCTCGCCCACAACCCCGCCAAGACGCAAATACGCTTTGATCAGTGCAGGAATTTGAACCATTGCTTTGCGCCGATCTAGGTCGGATTCTGGGATTATGTCCATCGACTGCATGCCGTTTACATGGGCTTTCACCCGCAACGCTTCCGGCGCTAGGTGACGGTGATGCAATAACGACAGAGGTTCCTCCAACTTAGCTAAGTCCGTTCCATGAAAGCTGGCAACGCCGAACATAACGTCAATTTTATGGTCTGACACATATTGCGCTAAGCCGTTAAAAAGATGGAAAATTGCAGCTCCACCGCGATAATCACGATGCACACACGAACGGCCTAACTCCAACAGCCTGCGCCCTGATCGTATTAGAGGCGTCAGGTTATACTCATCTTGTGAGTAATACTGCCCCGCCCTTTGTGCCATTTCCGGCCGCATCAATCTGTAAACGCCAACAACAGCGTCGATTGAATCATCATGTAGCAACATGTGATCAACATAGGGGTCAAAACGATCTATCTCTAATTCGCGTGTATGATCCACCATTGATCCGCTACCGCCAAGTTCACGGACGAACACATCATACCTAAGGCGTTGCGCGGCCTTAAGGGCATCATCAGTTTCAGCTATGGAGATACGAAATTTGGGTGGTGTAATCTGGGTCATTGATCATTTCGAATTGGATTAATATCATTTAGCAGTAGGGAATTTGTTAACCTCTGAGTAACCATATTCATGCAACACCTGTTGGATCAAACATTGTCGTCAAAAACGGGTATTAAAACGATCCTTCCACCGTCAATCACAACTTTACCTTCGGTTCGAAAGTTTACCGTGACACGGCCTGTGATATTACTTTGAACCTGTCCTGTGCCCCAATCTGGGAAATCAGGGTGACGCACCAACATACCCGGAGCCAAAATGGCGTTTAAGTCTTCCAAATTTGCCTCCAAAGTTAGGACCCTGCCCGATGGCCCAAAGTGAATTCGATCTTGCGGCTTTGATAAGCAGCCGCATTTGCCATGATCTCATATCGCCAATTGGTGCCATCAACAATGGGTTGGAATTATTGGGCATGTCAGGACAGTCTCTTAACGGCCCTGAACTGTCATTGATCCATGAAAGCGTGCAAAAAGCCAGCGCGCGTCTTCGTTTTTTCCGGATCGCATACGGTGCCGCGTCTGACTAAGAAGTTGGGCGTGCGGAGGTCATTTCCATCTTAAACGATATGATGAGCGGTGGGCGTTTAAGCGTCGAGTGGGGCCCACTAGAAGGACAACCAAGGGATGTCGTACGTTTGGCCCTTCTTGCTATCCAATGCCTGGAG
The DNA here is from genome assembly GCA_905182355.1 of uncultured Paracoccaceae bacterium. Lineage (GTDB taxonomy): Bacteria > Pseudomonadota > Alphaproteobacteria > Rhodobacterales > Rhodobacteraceae > Ascidiaceihabitans. Next base: position 21,235 of record CAJJBH010000002.1, read on the forward strand.
ACAGCAATGCCCTACGGTGGACGGATCGAAGTGTCGAGCAGCCGCAAACAATGGAAAATTCACGGAAAATCGGAGAAATTCAACCAGATTGATGACCTTTGGACCGCAGTGACGGCGACACAAATCATTCCAGAAATATCATCCGCGCAGGTTCAATTTGCTTTGCTACCTGCTGCGGCAAAAGAACAAAACAGAGATTTGAGAGTCACCCGAACAGCCACAGACATCACCATTCAGTTTTGACAGCGCCATCTATCCCCTGATTGCACCATCACCAACGACAAGATATTTAAAGCTGGTCAATTGCGTCGCGCCAACTGGTCCACGTGCATGCATCTTGCCCGTCGCAATCCCGATCTCAGCCCCCATTCCAAATTCGCCGCCATCGGCAAACTGGGTAGACGCATTGTGCATCAATATCGCGCTGTCTAGGCGTTGCATGAACCGGTCAGCCACGCTTTGATCTTCAGTCAAAACGCAATCCGTATGCTGGGATCCATAAGTGCGAATGTGGTCAATTGCGGCATCCAGATTGGGCACGACTTTGGCAGCGATGATCATATCTAGGTATTCGTGCCCCCAATCATCTTCATTTGCAGGGACTGTACCGTCGATCTTTGACAACCGTGCATCCGCACGGACTTCGACGCCCGCATCTATCAATGCACGCACAAGACCTTGGCCGATTGTGTCAGCTACAGCTTCATGGATAAGCAAACACTCTGCAGCCCCACATATTCCGGTCCGCCTTGTCTTGGCGTTCATCACCACACGCAAAGCCTTTTCAGGATCAGCATGTTGATCAATATAGATGTGAACAATTCCTTCAAGGTGTGCGAATACAGGTACCCGCGCTTCGCGTTGCACCAGTCCAACAAGCCCTTTGCCCCCACGGGGCACAATAACGTCAATTTTATCAACCATCGCAAGCATTTCAGAAACAGCTACACGGTCACGTGTCGGGACAAGCTGAATGGCATCCTCAGGTAGATTCGCGACAAGCAATCCCTGAACCAAGCAGGCATGGATTGCTTGGGAGGAATGGAAGCTTTCGGACCCACCACGTAAAATGACTGCATTGCCCGCCTTAAGGCACAACGCACCCGCGTCAGCCGTGACGTTTGGACGGCTTTCGTAAATCACTCCGATCACCCCCAAAGGGGTACGGACGCGGCGGATATTGATCCCGCTGGGTTGAGTCCACTCTGCCATCACCTCGCCAACAGGATCAGCCTGTTTTGCAATATTTCGCAGCCCATCAACAATTGCTTGAACCCGATCCTCGTCCAACATCAGGCGATCCATCATTGCGTCAGACAACCCCTTGGTGCGCCCAAACTCTAAATCTTTTGCGTTGGCTTCAATAATGAGATTGCGATCTTTCCAAACGATTTCTGCGGCACCAATGAGAGCTGCGTGTTTACGTTCTGCGCTGGCAAATCCCAGTTCAGCAGCGGCGTTTTTTGCACGCGTGCCAATACCTTGCATCAATGCATGTACGTCGTTGGAATTGGTCATGTTCACTATCCTTGTGCCTGCTTTTAACGATAAGGAGCCTACGGTCGGAGTTTAATTTACAAATTGAACGCCACTCAAAGCGCCATATCATCCCTGTGGATCAAAGCAGCACGGCCTGGATAACCAAGTAACACTTCGATTTTGTGGCTTTGATGGCCTTTGATGATTTTCGTTTCAACAGCATTATAACGAGACAATCCTATCCCAAGCTGATGCCCTTTCGGATCGTTTAACGACACAGGATCACCACGTTGAAAATCGCCTGATACTGATACGACCCCAGCGGCCAAAAGGCTTTTTCCGTTACCCAATGCCGTCGTTGCCCCCGCATCTAAAGTTATACTGCCACAAGGTTTCATAGCCGCAATCCAGCGTTTTCGGGCGGTTTGAGGATCAAGCGTTGCAGTGAACCACGTTGAAGGCGCACCATCTTCCAGGGATTTGAGTGGGCGATTGGCCGATCCTTCGCAAATGGCCATTGCACAGCCTGCAGCCGTCGCAGTTTTAGCAGCCATAATTTTGGTTTTCATGCCACCTTTGGACAAGCCAGACCCTGCATCCCCTGCCATCGCTTCGATTTCGGGCGTAATTTGGTCAATCACATCATACCGAACCGCTGTTGGATCTTCAGATGGATTTGCTGAATAGAACCCGTCAACGTCGGACAGCAAGACCAATTGGTCGGCTTCTATTGTTGCCGCTATTTGTGCGGCCAGCCGATCGTTGTCTCCATACCGGATTTCATCCGTCGCAACGGTGTCGTTTTCATTCACGATCGGCACGGCATCTAAAGCCAATAGCTGCGCAAATGTAGCGCGCGAATTTAGGTAACGGCGCCGATCACGGGTGTCTTCCAACGTCATCAAAACCTGTGCGGTGGTGATGTTGTGTGGGGCCAATGCTTCTTCATACGCCCGCGCCAGTCGGATTTGACCCACAGCAGCGGCCGCTTGGGATTGTTCTAGCGCAAGGTCGGTTTTTGGTAACCCAAGTACACCTCTACCCAGCGCAATTGAGCCTGAGGATACCAACACAACTTGAGTACCATTGGACCTAAGCCACGCAACATCCTGCGCCAACCCGTGCAGCCAGTCGCTGCGCAGTTCGCCAGTTTTTTTGTCCACCAGCAAGGCTGAGCCAATCTTGACGACCAACCGTTTGGCAGAAGTTAAGGATGCCACGCTTCTTCCTCTTGAACAGGGTTTTCGCGCAAACGGCCCTCATCAATCTTAACACATAGCGTCCGCAAAACTTCGGTCACACCTTCGCCAGCAACGCTGGACATCATCATAACAGGACCACCAGACGCGCCCTCAAGTGCAGCAAGCGCCTCAGCCCTTTCCTCTTCATCAAGGGCGTCAATTTTATTCAAAATAGTTACGCGTGGTTTTTCGGCCAGTTTGCCACCATATGCCTCAAGTTCACCAATGATAGTGGAATAATCCTGTCCAACCGAATCAGATGTGCCATCAACAAGATGCAGCAGAACCGCGCACCGTTCGACGTGACCTAGGAACAGGTCACCAAGGCCACGGCCCTCTGATGCGCCTTCAATTAGGCCCGGAATGTCTGCCACCACAAATTCGCGCCCATCAACACCAACCACACCCAAATTTGGATGGAGTGTTGTAAATGGATAATCCGCAATTTTCGGACGCGCGTTGGACGTGGACGCAAGAAACGTGGATTTACCCGCATTTGGCAAGCCCAACAAACCAACGTCAGCAATCAATTTCAAGCGCAACCAAAGCGTTCTTTCGACACCTTCTTGCCCCGGATTGGCGCGACGCGGCGCTTGGTTTGTGGCAGATTTAAAATGCAGGTTGCCAAAACCGCCGTTGCCACCGCGGGCCAGCTGAACCCGTTGGCCAGCTTCGGTTAGATCGTTGATAACCGTTTCTTGATCTTCATCCAAAATCTCTGTGCCAATAGGGACATAAAGAATAATGTCGTCACCATCCGCACCCGTGCGCTGCTTGCCCATGCCGGGAATACCGCTTTTTGCAAAGAAATGCGGTGAATACCGAAAATCGATCAAGGTGTTGAGCCCTTCAACCGCTTCAGCCCAAACAGACCCGCCGGTGCCCCCATCTCCGCCGTCAGGTCCACCGTATTCGATGAATTTTTCACGACGGAAGCTGACGCAGCCACCACCACCACCGCCGGAACGGATGTATACTTTGCACAGATCAAGAAATTTCATATCGGCTTCCTAACCTGCAGCGCGTGCAGGCTCAATCACTTAGTCAGATTATCCGACTTCGTGATGTTCAGTTTTCGGGTGTATGTCCACGTGGGAACAGAACGATCCCGCGCAACGCTAAAGGTTTCGGCATCGCCCAAGTACTCGAACCCGCAATGGGTTAGAACCTTGGCCGAAGCCGGATTGTCTTGAAAGACGGCGCCAAACATCGTGGCATTTGCCATGGGGTTTGCATCAACCAAGGTTTGCACCGCCTCGGAAGCTAGTCCCGTGTTCCAGTAAGCTGGAGCAACCCAATAGCCGACTTCGGATTGATTGCGATCCATACGGGTCAGAGAGATAAGGCCCATAACTTCGGCGCCGCCGGACTTGAGGCCGTCGATAGCCCACACATCTTCATCACGTTCATGCGCGATACAACGGGTTACAAAAGCTTCCGTAGAGCCAGGTGGCAACGGATGGGGGATCGATGACGTCATGCCTGCGACACGTTCATCAGATGCATAAAGTTCAATCAGACCCATGTCAGAAATCTGCAATGGACGCAGATCAAAGCGTTCTGCTTGAATAGTGATTTGTGTAATTATCTTGCTCATTTCCATCGTCATGTCCCTCCTCCGAACAGTACGAACAACACCGATGCGACAGTAAGCGCCGCAAGTGTATACATTAGATAGGGTTCCGCAGACGTTCCTGCTAGGGTCTTTGCGATCCTATCACCTGCAAGTGTCCAAATGGGATGCATCAGCAGCTGACACCCTAATAATACGGCAGCTATAGTTGCTGTTGCTTCAAAGGTGGACGTTGCGGGTGCGACAAAGGCAGTGAACCCGCCGACAATCATTGCCCAAGCTTTTGGATTAAGTGGGTGAACGATCAACCCAGCGGCAAAACTTGGTGCGTTGTCCGACGATCCGCCCATCGCGAGGCGCATGTTCGCAACCTTCCAGGCAAGCCAGATAATATAAGCAGCTGAGATGTATTTAAGAGCCAAGAATATGAAAGGCGCACGTTCCGCCAGCTCCATCAAACCAAAACCGATAGGCCAGATGATCAATTGTTTGCCAAAAGCAACGCCCAACATAAATGGCAGCGCACGGCGAAAACCATAGCGCGCACCTGTGGCCAGCAACGCCATATTCGCAGGACCGGGTGTTCCGACCTGTGAAGCCGCGAAGACGGCAAATGATGCTATGGCAACAGACACGTTAAATTTCTTTCCTGAAACAAAAAAAGACCGGCGTTTCCGCCGATCCTTGATTTTTTAAAACCTGTAAGGGTACGACTTATTCAGCTGCTTCCGCTGCCGGAAGTACCGAAATGAATTTACGGTTTTTGAGGCCGGTGCTGAATGTCACGTGACCTTCAACTTTTGCAAAAATCGTGTGATCTTTACCCATGCCTACGCCTTCGGATGGCCAAAACTTCGTGCCGCGTTGGCGGACGATGATATTGCCTGGAATGACAGCTTCGCCGCCATACTTTTTCACGCCAAGACGACGACCCGCTGAGTCGCGACCGTTCCGGGATGAACCACCTGCTTTTTTATGTGCCATTTGGTCTCTCCTTAGCCTTTCGCCAGTTCTTTAGCCTGTGCGATCCAGTCTTCACGACCCACACGACCTTTGAACGACAGTTTCTCTTCGATTGCTTCTACATCAGCTTCGCTCCATGCAGCAACCTGCGCGAACGTTGTGATGCCTTCAGCGGCCAACTTCTTAACGATAACCGGACCAACACCAGAGATGTCTGACAGATCGTCAGCGCCGTCGGTTGCTTTAGCTGCTGCCTTTTTAGGAGCCGCTTTTGTTGCTTCGGCTTTTGCGACTGCTTTAGGTGCGGCAGTTTTAGCTGAACGCTTTTGGTCTTTGTTGGCGGCAGGTGTCTGCGCGTCAATTGCGGCCAAAGCCACGGCGCCTACGGAACCGGCACCAACTGCTGCTGCAACACCAGATTTATCTGCGCCGGAGGCTAGGATATCTGTGATGCGCACCAATGTCAGCTTTTGACGGTGGCCTTTGGTACGTTTGGATGAGTGCTTACGACGACGCTTAACGAAGTTAATTGTCTTAACGCCTTTGATCTGGTCGATCACTTCGGCTTGTACGCCAGCATCTGCGACGAGAGGTGCACCAACAGTGACCGTGTCACCACCAAGCATCAATACGTCGTTGAATTGGATTGTTTCACCAGCATTTGCAGCAAGTTTCTCAACGCGAAGAACGTCTCCGGATTGAACTTTATACTGCTTGCCGCCGGTTTTAAGGACCGCGAACATGGGGTCTTCCTTTGTTTTACCGCGTCGTTTGGCACCTATAAACATAGGGTTTCGTGGGTCTTATCCCGCCTTGGACAGCGCATCCCGTTGGGGATGATCATGAAAATAAGGCGCAAAGCGCCCATATGGAAGCCGCCAAATGCACTTGTTTTGCGTTCGTGTCAAGCTGTGTGGTCCACTTTACGACTTATAAATCAGAGCCAACCATATTCAACGCAACCGCGCGACCCAGTGCATAAGAAATATCGGAATACATCGTGCCAAAACCATCGAAGATCGCCGCGTTCAACGCACGCCCTGCGGAGGTCTGTACAAACTCTGCCAGTCTTGCAGTTTCGGCGTCATCTAATGGCTGATAGCTAAGCATCAAATACCCCATCAACCAGTCAACAGTATCACTGCGCACGTCATCTTCTTGACCCCATGCCCAGATAAAAATGATAGTTGGCCGTCAGTGCGGCTTTTACATTTCTTTCAACCATATCACCGACACGGTTTATAATATGGATGGGCTCAAGGGATTTTGGGTCCTCAGCCAAAGCAATTTGATAGGTGTCTTGCGCTATGTTCTTTAAATCGTCCTGCATCATCGCGCGACGACCCGCCACTTCAAGCTTAATAACCTTAGTGCCTAGGTCGCTGCCGTAAAATTGGTTTATGTCGCGCAAGTGATCATCAGATAGTTTGGCCAAACCGCTACGGACAACTTCGGACATTTTTTGGGGATTATAGATTCCCATCACTTGGTCGGCCCAAACAGGCCCACCCTGCCCGTTTAACATTTCCGCATTTAAGGTTTCGGCATAATCTGCCCCTTCAATGCGCATGACGTCGATCAACTCGGCCACCTTAAGGTGATCCATTGCAATGCTCAGCTGTGCCTGCGCACTTGCACCAACAGCTGACACCCAAAGAACAAAAATGGCACCAACAAAGCGCCGCATTACAAGTCTTCGCTTGGCTTCAGATTTTTCATTCGCAATGCCAATGCTTCATAGCGATCCGCCATAACTTCGAATTGCACCGCGTTCATCAAGTTATAAACCGTCTTCATATCGGGGTGCTCAAGCGCTTGGGTATAGACCTCGACCTCGGCATCCGAAAACGCTTGGTAGGTATAAGCCGATCCCGCCAACGCAGAGCTTTGTAGCGAGATGCGCAATTCTGGTTCGTTTGTCTTAAGCAGTTCACGCAGGTCAGGTTCTTCCAATCGAAGCTCGATCACCCCAGCGCCCGCAGCAGCCATCAAAAACCGCACCTGCACTTCTTGAATGGCACGGATCGTGGTTCCAGCCGAATCGCTGGCCGCATTCATACGTTTCAATATTTCGACCCTCCGGGATCCAATTCGGATCAAACCATCAATGATCTCCTCACCACTTTCTGATTTCAATTCGCCGTCTTCGGTCATGTGGGACGAATTTTCGACCTCGACCAAACGTGTGCCCAATTCAGTCGCGTAAAAGTCGGCTGCATGTTCTAGCAACTCATCACTTAGTGTTTCAGACAATATGTCGACCGCAATTTCGCGCATTATATCAGAAGCAAAAACTTCGTTCGCCATCAGTGTCCATTGGAAACCAAAATCGTTCGCATCCATCCCCAAAAGAGTTGGCGCACTTTCTGCAGACAACCGGATGCTATCAAGTGAAACATCGAAACCAGTCACATTCAGGAATTCTTCAACCCTCGCACGTTCAGCGGCAAACGCAGTGGAAATCGCTATGGCATTTATTGTGACAAAGGCGATTGTCCAACTCGAAATGACCTTTAAGGCACGCATCGAAATCTCCATCCATAAGTTCAACCCATAACTTAGGTGTTCTATTCTAACCTGCAATTAAATTCCGCGTCATCAAGCGGCGTTTTGCACCTTGATCCGTTTTGACATCTAGCGCATTTAGTCTTGCCCCTGCCTGCATTGCCCCCTAAGTGAGCCGTGAAGACCCACGGAGAAGTGCTAGAGTGGTCGAATAGGACGGTCTCGAAAACCGTTGAGCCTTTACGGGTTCCCAGGGTTCGAATCCCTGTTTCTCCGCCATATCCCCTGAAAACACCCAGTAGTTGCCGCGCAACCGCCTCAATCTAAGACGATACCTTGCGACCAGGAGACCACAGCTATGTCAAACATCCACGACCCAAAAGATCCGCGTCACACGCGGTTGTTCGAATTGCTGCGTCAAAAGCATGCGGCCGATACATTTGCAGGCAAT
>CAJJBH010000003.1 GCA_905182355.1 uncultured Paracoccaceae bacterium
GTGCGGTTAAGTGCTGCAATGGGCTTTAAAGCGGCTCTCTGGGCCGCCAGAGACTCACGCACTGTCATTTTCCTTCACATTCTTGCGCTGCTTGTGTTACGACTTCCGTACTTACTTTTGACAATACAAGTGTCAATACTAATGGGAATTTTCGAAGTCTTTATTTTAACTAGTTAATTACTTAAGCTATGTTATATATTAGGTATAGTAAGTTGTTAACGATGGTGATATCGGGAGCTCAAGTATCCCCCGAGCCACCATTTTTCTCCCTTGTTTCTATGATAGTTTTCGTCCTCGCACCTGCGATTGCGCTGCGATATGTGTCGGCTAACGTTACCTTTGATAAAAACGGAGCAACCATATGAACATCGAACGCATGCACACTGGAGAACGCGCCAGCAAAATCGTCAAACACAACGGGGTAGTTTACCTCTCCGGTCAGGTTGGCACTTCAGACGACAGTATTCACGATCAGACGCAGCAATGCCTAGATAAGATCGATGCCTTCTTGGCCGAAGCGGGCAGTTCCAAAGAACAATTGTTGCAAGTAACGGTTTGGCTGTCCGACATGGGGCACTTTGCAGATATGAACGCGGTCTGGAATGCATGGGTGCCAACAGGATTTGCACCTGCACGGGCTTGCGGTGAAGCAAAATTGGCGCGTGTGGGCCTAAAGGTCGAAATTATTGTGACGGCTGCGTATTAGAGAAACTTGGGCCGGATTGTTCCGGTCCTAACACGCTCTATCTCAGTCAGAATATCGATGATCTGTACGTCGAAGGCAGCAGCAAGCGCGGCTTTGTACGGTGGCAGGTTCGTACATTCTAAAACCAACGTCCGCAGCGAGTCTGTGGTTTGCGCCCGAACCGTTTCAACGGTCTCGTGCGCGGCGCGGGTGGCGTCCAAGGTTAGCGCACCACCACCGATCACGGCACGTAAATGGGCCGCTGGGTCCAATCCAATGATACAAGGCGCGAAACGGGTGTGCTGTCCTAAATGGTGCGACCCCAACTTTGTCGCGTCATAAGTCAAGATAGCAAGATTTTCGATATTGTAATCTTTCAGGCGATTCAATGCGACCAAGGACGAGCAGATAATAGGGCGCCTAGCCTGCGCTTCCAAGTGATCCTGCCAGTAGCTTAAAAAGCCGCACGAAGTGACAATCACATCACCCTTAGCGGCCTTCAAGGCCTCCTCAAACGGGGCAATATCAATGCCCTCAGGCGATGCTGTTACAATTCCAGCAACAGACGCACCAGAAACGCGGATGATTTCGATGTCATCGATATAGGTTTCTGCCGCACCCACATCCCCCGCAATACGCGGGAAATGTGTATCCAGCTGAAGGACCGTAACCGAAGGGCGCACCGCGAAAACCTAAGAGGGACCTTGGCGCAGATTGTTGGGCAACCATGTTGCCAACTCTGGCCAGATAACCAAGATCACAACCATCAGCAGCATCAACCCAACCATCGGCAACGCAACTTTCGAGATGTACGAAATCTCGTGCTTCGTCATGCCTTGCAGCACAAATAGGTTGAACCCGATGGGTGGCGTAACCTGCGCCATCTCGACCACCACAACGATAAAGATACCAAACCAAATCACGTCAATGCCAGCTTGACGGATCATCGGTTCCACAATTGCCATCGTCAGAACAACCGACGAAATTCCGTCGAGGAACATACCAAGGATGATATAAAATACTGTCAGGGCAGCAATCAAAACGATTGGTGATAGGTTCATCCCATCGATCCAAGCGGCCAAAGCCCGTGGCAATCCGGTAAAGCCCATAGACAGCGACAAGAACGACGCGCCCATCAAGATCAACGCGATCATGGCGGACGTACGTGTGGCCCCCATCAGGCTTTCGCTAAAGGCTTCCCATGAAAGCGAACGCTGTATCGCAGCAAGGGTCAAAGCGCCGAGTACACCTACCGCTGCGGCTTCGGTGGCTGTTGCCCAGCCGAAATACATTGATCCAATAACGGCAAAGACCAAGCAAAGCACAGGTATGAGGAATCTGCTTTCCGCCAGCATGGTGCCAAACGACATTGGCGGCTCTGGTTCGGGTCGTTCGTGTGGGCGAATGTAGTGCCACGCCACGATGTAGGACATGAACAGCGCGGCCAAGACTAGTCCGGGAAAGATGCCTGCCATGAACAGTTTGATAATGCTTTCGTTGATCGATACGCCGTAAACAATCAAGGTTAAGGATGGCGGTATCATCAGACCCAGTGTTGCAGCGCCTGCCAAGGTTCCAACGATCATGTACTCAGGATAGCCACGCTTGCGCAGCTCAGGGATCGACATCTTGCCAACAGTGGTCAGGGTCGCGGCAGATGATCCTGACACTGCGGCAAAGATTGTACAGCCTGCGATGTTGGTGTGCAGCAATCCACCGGGCAACCAGCGCATCCACGGGGCCAATCCACGAAACATGTCTTGGGATAATCGGGTTCGATAGAGGATTTCGCCCATCCAGATGAACAGGGGTAGGGCGGTCAAGGTCCAACTGCTGGAACTGGTCCAGATCGTGGTGATCATTGCGTCCCCTGCGGGGCGGGTTGTGAACAACTCCATCCCGACAAATGCGACGCCCATCAGAGCAAGGCCGATCCAGATTGAGCTGCCCAATAACGTGAACAAGACGAATAGAAAAATGAGGGTTGCGTAAAGTTCGGTCATTCGACGGCCTCCGATACAATCGGATTTACGCCCGTAACAAGCATCCGGTACAAGGTGTCCCAAAGGGCAATTGCCAATAAAATGGTACCTATACACATGGCAAGCTGGGGTATCCAAACAGGGGTGTAGATCAGCTCAGATGATCCTTTGGCCCATGTTGCACCCCAATCGGCAGGGTTGCTGCCGAGGGTGCGCAGACCCGCATCAACCCATGCAGGAATTTGATCCTGCCCTTGGGTTCGGTCATTCAGCATTTCCGAAAAGAAGGCTGTTTTGATTGCGTAGCGGGCAAAATAGGTGGCGATGACAGCCGCGCCAAATACGGCGAAGGCATCGAGCCAACGATTCAAGAAACGGTTCATGTTCAGTATAATCGACACGCGAATATGCGCGCCACGGGTCAGCGCATGGGCCATCGCAAAAAACGACGTGGCGGCCATTGCGTAGCCTGCAAATTCTGTGGTGCCGGGGAGGGCAACGCTGGTCCATCGGGCGATCATACCAGCGACGATCAAACCCAAAATGGTCATCATGAAACATGCGGCAATCACACCGCCTGCCACATAGACCTTGTCCAAAATACGCCAGATTGGACGCAACAATCCTTCAATGCGCGGCCCAGAAATCAAACAAATCACCCCAAACACGGATGGTATAACAAACAGCCAAACCCAAAGTGGCAGGCCCATAACAGGCGACCAATCGCGCATATTTTTAGTCCTTTGATAAGAAAAACCAGCCCCAATGCGAACTTTAGGGCTGGTCCATTAAGTACTGCGTTTAGTTGTTGTAAGCGTCAAGGATAGCCTGGCCTTTTGGACCAGCCGTTTCCAACCATTCGGCGGTCATCTTTGCACCGATTGTTTTTAACTCAGCCAGAAATTCAGGACCAGCATCGGTAACTGTCATGCCGTTCTTTTCCAGCTCTGCGAAATAGAAATCCGCCAGTTCTTCGGACTTGTCTGCACATGCAGCGCCCGTTTCGTCAGCCGCTTTTTGAACGCCAGCTTTTGTTGCATCGTCAAGTGCATCCCATGATTGGGAATTCACGATTACATAGTTACGTGGCAGCCATGCGTTGACCTTGTAGTAATGGCTTAGGTGTTCCCATACTTTTCGGTCATACCCAGTGGAACCGGACGAGATGAACGCAGATGCAACACCAGTGGCCAATGCTTGGGACAATTCAGCGGCTTCAACCTGAACAGGGATCATGCCCAATTCTTCGGCGAAGGTTGCCGTTGCAGAATTATACGAACGGAATTTAATGCCTTGGGTGTCAGCGGATGATCCAACCTCTTTGTTGAAGTAGAACCCCTGACCTGGCCAAGGGCAGGTATAAAGCGCAACCAAATTCAGGTCTGCCAATTGCTCGTTGACGATGCCACGGGCGGCGTTCCACAGCTTAGCGTTGTCAGCATATGTGGTGGCCAAGAACGGCAGGTTGTCCCAACCCAAAAGTGGGGCTTCGTTCGCGTGTGCGGACATAAATCGTTCGCCAATTGGCACCTGACCCGTTTGAACAGCGCGTTTGATATCGCCGCCGCCAAACAATGAACCGCCTGGGTGAACAGTGATATTAAGTGCGCCGTTGGTGTATTCTTTGACACGTTCTGCGAACTTAACGCCTTGTTCGGAATGAAAGTTGGTCGCGGAATAGGCCATTGGCATATCCCAGTTTTGGGCGTGGCCATCGGCCATTGCCGCACCAGCTGACATTGCAACTGTGCATGCAAGTGTTGTCATCGTTTTCATAAATACTCTCCCTGAGTGGTTCGGCGTGTGTTAGCCGCGGTTTGATTTGTATTTTCTTGGGTCAAAGGGGGCCAAATCCATGTTTGGCTTTTTGCCTGTAATCAAATCTGCGATGACCCGACCCGTTTTTGGGCCACCTGTCAAGCCAACGTGCTGGTGCCCAAAGGCGGAAAAGCTTTTTCCCCTCACATCATTGGCCCCAATCAAGGGCAGTGAATCGGCAGGCGCTGGGCGGTGACCCATCCATTCGACCACGTCGTCAAATTGAACATCGGGCAGCAATTGGGCGACTTGTTTTCGCAGTAACGCAATTGGTGCGCGACTTGGAGGGGCATCCAAACCACCAAATTCGATCACACCAGCGGCGCGAATACGACCCAGCATCGGCGTAATCACAAACTTGCCAGAGGCAACCATCATCGGCGCACGGGGCATAGCTGTCGGGTTGATCAGTTCGATGTGATAGCCACGCTCGGATTCAAACGGGACTTTCACACCCAGTTTATGCGCAATCTTTTTGGACCACGGGCCCATCGCCAACAGAACAGTGTCAGCTGACATCGGACCATCATCTGTCATTAGGGCTGTGATTTGGCCGGCTTCCATCTGAACATCATTGATGTTCGTGATGATCAATTCACCACCTTGGTCCACAAAATGATCGGCAAGCGCTTTGACATATGCCCCCGGATCAGAAATGCGGCCATGTGATTTGCAGCGGACTACGGTTTCAAACTGACCATCAAATATGGGATCATAGGTTGCGTATTCGGATCCGCTGACAACTTCATGGATCACGCCTTGGTTTATGCGTTTTGACCAACTATACTCGTCGGCCTCAAAGGCTGCATGTGTCTGATATCCAAAACAATAGTCTTCATTGCATATAAAGTGTTCTGCGCCTGTGCCTGCCGCCAGAGCATGATGCTGATCTACGGCGTCATATAGCAATTTGGACATAGATTTCGCGTAGTGATCCACGTGGGCATTGTTGGCATAGGTCATATATTTTGCAAGGAACGGCAACAGTTTGGGCAGATAGGACCAGCGCAAAAACAGCGGCGAAGATGGATCAAACAACATCGACGGTGCTTTTTGCATCAAGCCTGGAACCGTGACAGGAACAACTCCACCAGCAGCCAAAACACCTGCGTTGCCGTGACTGGTTCCGCTTGCAGGGCCTGTACGATCAACAAGGGTGACACGACAGCCTGCGCGTTGCAGCCAAATTGCCGAAGACACGCCAACTATTCCGGCACCTGCAATTAGTACATGTTTCATCGTTCATACCCTTGCATGCGCGCCAATTGCTGACAACAAAAACAAGTCACTTTTAATACTGTCAGACGAAATGGACCTGAACTCGGTCCCACATGTCGCAAATACTATGACGTGACAGTCCCGTTCATCTCAAATAACAATTTGGGCATCATCGAGTCGCGCAGCCGAAATAGCGGGACGTCTAAGGGAGAAGACAAATGACACTGACACGTAAAACGTTTCTGAACATGGCAGGCGCCGCAGCGCTGGCCGTTGGTTTCGGGGCTGCACCTGCAAGCGCCCAAGAGGTGACACTGTCGCTTCACCAATTCCTGCCTGCGCAAGCAAACGTACCGAAATTGATTTTGGACGTCTGGGCGGACAACGTCGAAGAAGCATCTGGTGGTCGTATTAAAATTGACCGTTATCCATCCATGCAGCTGGGCGGCAAACCACCAGAATTGATGGACCAAGCCATCGATGGCGTGGCTGATATTGTTTGGACTGTTGTTGGTTACACCCCAGGTCGTTACCCATCAACCGAAGTGTTCGAACTGCCGTTTATGATGACGGATGCAGGTGCTGGTCCCGTCAGCCAAGCCTATTGGGAAATGTTTGAAAAAGGCATGAAGGACACCGAATTCAAAGACGTCCACATCCTTGGCACATGGGTCCATGGCCCAGGTATGATCCACACAAACAAAGAAGTGAAAACACCTGCCGATATGGAAGGCCTGAAAATCCGTGGCGGATCGCGTTTGGTCAACAGCTTCCTTGAAAAACTGGGTGCGTCCCCAATTGGTATGCCCGTCCCTGCAATTCCAGAGGCTTTGTCAAAAGGTGTGATCGACGGAACAACCATTCCGTGGGAAGTGACCGCCGCGTTGAAAATTCCAGAACTTGTTGGCAATCACACCGAATTTAAAGGCTCTGCCCTTTATACATTGGGTTTCGTTCTGGCGATGAACAAAGACAAATACGAAAGCCTGCCAGCAGATCTGCAAAAGGTGATCGATGACAATTCCGGGTTGGAATTTTCGGTCTTTGCGGCAAAGACACAAGAAGCAGCTGATGGTCCAGCACGTCAATTGGCGGTCGACAATGGCAACAACATCGTCACAGTTTCTGGTGCCGACGTTGATGCGTGGAAAGCAGCGGCACAGTCAGTCTATGAAGAATGGATTGCTGACATGGATTCAAAAGGTATTGATGGTCAGGCTTTGATCGACGAAGCCCGTGCGCTGATCGCCAAACACTCTAACTAAGCGATTAGAAATTTTACCGCGGCGCACCTATTGATGCGCCGCGGTTTTTCAATGAATACAAAAAGGCAGGGATGGCATGCACCGTTTCTTTATGTGGTTGGCGCGTGTCACAGCGATCATTGGCGGGTTCATCCTGATTGTTTTGGTGGTCATGACGACGCTGTCCATCATCGGGCGCACGCTCAACAAAATGATGCATTCTGACTTTGCTGGAACGATTTTAGGATCGCTGTCACAGCGCATCATTGACTTGGGTATCGGTGAAATCAACGGCAACTACGAACTGCTTGAGGCGGGTGTTGCCTTTGCTATTTTCTCGTTCTTTCCGATTTGCCAAATTTACAACAATCACGCGACGGTAGATGTGTTCACATCTGCCCTACCGCCAAAGATGCTGCGTATTTTGCGCGCTTTTTGGGAAGTTGTCCTAAGCGTCACAATCATCTTTATTACATGGCGCCTTTACGAGGGCTTGCTGCGCTACCTTGGCAATGGGGAAACCACGCTGTTCCTGCAAATGCCGGTTTGGTGGTCCTACGCCGCCAGCTTTACGGCCGCCATCGTGGCCTGCATCATTGCGGTCTATTGCGCCGTAATGCGTGTGACTGAGGCCGCAACTGGCCGTATATTTCTTCCTGAACATTAAGGCCGCACAATGACAGCTTTTCTAGATTTTCTGCCCTTTGCAGACATGTCGCGCCTTGAATTGGGGTTTTGGTCGTTCCCTGTGCTATTAGCCCTGATATTTCTACGTGCCCCCATTGGTCTAGCCATGTTGTTGTGCGGTTTTGGCGGCTGGTATTTTGCAATGAACGGCAACCCTGTGCCTTTGTTGGCCAAGCTGAAGTCCGAGACATATACAACCTTCTCAAGTTACTCCCTTACTATCATTCCGCTGTTCTTGCTGATGGGGCAGTTTGCCACGCTTTCAGGGATGTCTGCAGCCCTGTTCAAAGCAGCAGAAAGCTTTCTTGGGCACCGCCGTGGCGGCGTTGCAATGGCGGCAGTTGGGGCCTGTGCAGGCTTTGGTGCAATCTGTGGCTCATCCTTGGCAACAGCAGCGACAATGGGCAAAGTGGCCCTACCAGAGCTGCGCCGCTACGGCTATTCTGGCGGCTTTTCAACGGCAACGCTGGCAGCCGGCGGCACGCTTGGCATTCTAATCCCACCGTCCGTGATCCTTGTGATCTACGCAATCATCACTGAGCAGAACATAGCTAAACTGTTCCTTGCGGCCTTCATACCGGGCATCTTGGCAGCTCTAGGTTATGTTGCAACTATTTCGCTTTATGTCCGACTTTATCCCAATTCAGCAGGAACACGGCCAGCTGTTCCAATGGCAGAACGCTGGAAGGCGCTGGGCAACACATGGCCTGTTCTCGCCATCTTTGGTCTTGTGGTTGGCGGTATTTACGCAGGCTGGTTCACCCCGACAGAGGGGGCGGCAATTGGTGCAGCAGGCACAGGTGTTGTCGCGATGATATCGGGAAACCTGAAATGGCCGGTGTTTAAAGAGGCGTTGCTGGGCACTGGCAAAACCACCGCGATGATCTTTTTCATCGTGCTGGGGGCCAGCTTTTATAACGGCTTTCTTGCGCTGTCTGGTGTTCCACAAGTCATGGCAGATTATGTGCTAAGTCAAGGGTTCAGCCCGTGGTTGGTACTGGCGATTATTTTGACGTTTTATCTGGTCTTTGGCTGCGTGATGGACAGTCTGTCCATGATCCTGCTGACCGTACCGATCTTCTTTCCCGTCATATCCGCAATGGATTTTGGGATGAGCGTGGAACACGTCGCGATCTGGTTCGGTATCCTTGTATTGATCGTGGTCGAAGTGGGGTTGATCACGCCGCCCGTGGGCATGAACCTGTTTATTATCAATGGAATGGACCGCGATACAAAAATCACTGAAACTTACAAGGCTGTGATGTTCTTTGTCGGGTCTGATATTTTGCGGGTGGTGATACTGGTGGCTTTCCCCGCGATCACTTTGTTCCTGATCCCGTAACCAAAATCAGAACCAGTCTGCACAATAAAAAAGGGGCCGCAAAATCGCAGCCCCTTCGTCTATTTATGTGACCAACCTTAGGTCCAAGCAATGCGCTCTGGGCGGAACTCGAATGAGATGTGCATCTCACCACCAACAAGGCCTTTGCGGGTGTTGTTGTACAATGAACGCCAGTACGGCTGAATTGTAACGCCTTCGTCTTGAATAATCGCTTGGCCTCGGGCCATCAACGCGCGGCGGGCTTCAAGATCAGGTGTTGCCAATGCTTCGGCCAAAATTGCGTCAAACTCAGTGTTGGACCAACCAAATTCGTTCCAAGCTTCACCAGAACGGTAAGCCAAAGCCCAAATCTGAACACCCAACGGACGGTGGTTCCAGTTCGTGCAAGAGAACGGGTACTTCGTCCAGTCATTCCAGAACGTTGAACCTGGCAAGATGGTACGTTTCACTTTGATACCAGCATCGCGCAACTGTGCTGCAACAGCGTCAGTTGTGTCTTTGCGATACGCATCGTCGATCGAAATCAGCTCGTGCTCAAAGTCACCCATGCCTGCCTCATCCATCAAGGCCTTGGCACCTGCTGGATCAATTTTGCGCGGTGGCATTTTGGCATATTCTGGGTGCATCGGACCAACGTGGCAATTTTCAGCTACATCACCACGACCCGCAATACCCAGTTCCAAAAGAATAGCATTGTCGACAGCCATGGAAATCGCCTGACGGACGCGCTTGTCCGCATAAGGTTTTTTGCCGTCAACTTCAGCCAATTGGTTTGGACGCACAACAACAGTTGCACCTGTCACAACAGAGTTGGTGTTCCAGCCGTCCAATGTGTCGAAGATGTCGACGAACTCGCCGTTCATTTCATACGTCATATCGATTTCTTCGGCTTCAGCCGCTGCGACCCAAGCGGATGGATCTGTGCCGTAGTCGATCAGCTCGATGCGGTCCATGTAAGCGCCGTTGCCAGCGTTCCACCATGTGTGATCTTCGTTGCGGACTAAGACAGCTTTAACGCCAACTTCGAGAGACTCTGGTTTGTATGGACCTGTGCCAACTGGATTGCTCATCGCAGTTTCTGGTGTGTAGGACGCCGGAACAATCGCCGCAGGATAATCAGCCATACCTGGAATCAGGGAAATGTCAGCTGATGGCAGGTTCAAACGAACTGTATGGGTATCGAGCACTTCGATTGCGCCTTCTAGGGCTTTACCAGTGTCAGCATCGATCAAAGTCGCGAAACGACCCGCCATTGAATTGCCTTCAAGTTCTTTGTCACACCAGCCGGTGATGTTGCGTGCAACATCTTCGGCAGTGAAATCAGAACCGTCATTCCATTTCACGCCTTTACGGACGTTTAATGTGTAAACTGTGGCATCGGCCGAGATTTCCCAGCTTTCCAGCAGGCGGCCTTCAAATGTACCATCGTTCTCGTAGTGGACCAGATATTCAATCCAACCCCGTGTGAAGTTGGCGATCTGGGACCAATCATATGTACGTGGATCTTTCAGCGCG
Source organism: uncultured Paracoccaceae bacterium (assembly GCA_905182355.1). Lineage (GTDB taxonomy): Bacteria > Pseudomonadota > Alphaproteobacteria > Rhodobacterales > Rhodobacteraceae > Ascidiaceihabitans. The sequence goes on from CAJJBH010000003.1 coordinate 10,492, forward strand.
CGCACTTCCATTTGATAACGCAAGGTGCCACCCATTTTGTGGCCAGCAGCCATCGCAGGCGTGGCCATACCCAACATGCCGTAGGCAGTTGCGGCAGTTGCACCAAACGCGCTGGCCATCGCCAAAAACTCGCGGCGGCTTACTTCGGATTCACCGGCAGAAGCAGCTGAATCAACGATGTGTTGTGGCAGCGGTTTACCCGTGCTTGTAAAAAAGGTCATAATCTTCCTCTCTGTTGTTGCCACGATCTAAGTGCGTGGCTTTATCGTGCAATCAAGTGTTGCACTAAGTGTCGCGGTATTTTCTGTTCCCTTCAGGTAGGGATATCAGGAGTGTCAGCACCAGACAGTGCAACGTCAACCCCATACGAGATACAGTTCTATCAGGTTAAGGTCGGTGAGTGCGCTGGTCCATGTACATTAGCGCCAGGTTTGGGGGCGAAAACGCCCCTTTTAACTGCCGTCAGGTGTTGTGTTCCGTGCGCAAAACGGGAAAGGCCAGCCTATTAGGCAGGTGAGAAACCTAAGTTTCATTTTTTGAAATATGGTTGGGTTATTGGAAAACATGGATTTAATGCGAGAATCAACAGATTTATTCCCTGAATTGCGCCCACAATCCTATTCACTTTACCTTATGGACGCGCGGTTCGGGCGGTTAAAAATCTATCGTCACGCCCGGAAGGTTCAACGCTTTCATCAGGTCACGCAATTCT
>CAJJBH010000004.1 GCA_905182355.1 uncultured Paracoccaceae bacterium
TTAAGGGTGAAAGTAAGCTTGTTTCGAGATAGCGGTCATTAGTGGATGATGCAGCATAGGTAGGTATGGGCTCGTAGCTGCCGTTCAAGGCTTTACGACTCAAGCCTCTTTTACCGCCCGCTCACGATAAAGCGTGAACAGCCCTGTCGCCACAACGATCCCTGCCCCCAACAGCGTCAGGTTCGTTGGCCAATCCCCAAACACCAACAAACCCAAGATCAACGCCCAGATCAGGCCGGTGTAACGGAACGGGGCAGTGAACGAGATGTCTCCAACCCGCATCACACGGACGCTGAAATAATAGCCTCCAAAAATGCAGATGGATGATCCTATGACCATCAACGCATGTGTCCCGCTGATCGGTGCCCACGGCGACGCGGTGGAGGCAATACCAGAGAACGTCATCACTGTCAGTGACGCGGCAAGGGTGACAGTCATCGACGGCACATCTGCGGACAATTGCCGTGTGACCAGATCACGAACGGTCACGCCAAGGACGGCCAAAAGCGCATAGATACCGTAGATGTTGAACCCTTCGGATCCGGGTCGTACGATCAGCAGCATACCAAGAAAACCAACCAAGATCGCGCTCATCCTGCGCCAGCCGACGGCTTCGCGAAAGAACAATGCGCCGCCAAGCGTCACGGTCAAAGGAAGCGCTTGCAACGTTGCGGTGACGTTGGCGAGCGGCATGTTGAATAGGGCTGTGATAAAAAAATATGCGGTCGCCATTTCAGCAGCGCTGCGCATCGCGATTAGTTTCCAATCACGACGTGCAATGTTGAAGTGCAACGACTTGAGCCACAGCGCCAATGCAACGATGAGAATCGTTGTGAGAATGCCGCGAAGGAACAGAAGTTGGAACAATGGGATCGCCCCGTCAGTCACCTTCATAAAGGCGTCGTTCAGTGTGAAACATGCCATCGAGGCCATCATAAACAGCGCACCAATTTGATTTGAACTCATTCCATCAAGCCCTTCAGCATGTCGATGTCGACGCCAAAATTGTTGCGCAGTGTACGTTCAACTTTGGCCTGTGGCATGCGTCCATTGTGACCCGTGGTTTCAGCTGATGAGTCATTATCTTGATGCACTGTTCGAATGAACATTGGTTTGGCAATTTCTGTGTAGCAATTGAAGTGTTGGGCAGCGGCGCGATGGTTGCGACGGAACACGTTTTGACGGCTGCTAACGGGTGCAACCAAGGCCATGCCAACACCAAGCGGTGTCTTTTCATAACACTCGGTGATCATCTTAGCGGGGTTGGTCAGGTCAAAGTAAAAGCCACGGTTGAAGGCAATTGCGAAAGGTTCTTTGCGATTGCGAAGCGGCAGTAACGTGTGAGTGAGATGGCGTAGACGACCTACGGTTTCAGCGTGCATCGCATCATCGTCATCGAGCCGGAAGGTGACAGTGTGTTTAGCATCGGGCACATCAGGCAGCTCTTGGAACGCCGTCGCAACCGCCTGATAGTGCTCCATGGGCGGCAGGGTTACCAGTTGGGCATTTTTAAACCCGTCCAACATGTCGGTCAGACGTTTGCGCGCCACGTTAGGAAGGGTTTCGCCAACCAGAATGCCAACTTTGAAATCGGTGTCGCGTTGCATGGCCAAAGACCGCAGGCAGAGCATTTCAAACAACGCAAACCGCCTTTCCAGTCGGGCTGGATCATAAAGAACCTTGTGCACCTGTTCCTGTCCGCTTGTGGAAAGCCGAAAGCCGCTTTGCGCAGGGTATGAAAACCGGACCAGCCCTTTGATCGTAAATTCTGACATGCTTTGAACGGGCTTCCTAAGGGTACGTGTCATTACGCTACACTTAGAGGGGCCAATAAAAAAGCCCCCGCTGCATCACTGCAACGGGGGCTTTTGTTTTTTTCTTAGTCGCGTTTAGTCGCGGCTGTCTTCATCAATGTTTGGCATGTTGGTGAACACGTCGCCACCAATCACATCGTCCTTAACAACTGGTGCGGCAAGCGCTGCAGCTGCTTCAGCTTCAATGCGACGGGCTTCGACCACAACGTTATCACGCTGCGATGCGATTTCGCGCATTTGCATCGTGGCCCCACCGGTACCGGCAGGGATCAAACGACCAACAATGACGTTCTCTTTCAGACCAACAAGCTTGTCACGCTTACCTTGCACGGATGCCTCGGTAAGAACGCGGGTTGTTTCCTGGAACGACGCCGCTGAGATGAACGAGCGTGTCTGCAAGGACGCTTTGGTGATGCCCAACAGGATCGGTTCGCCTTTGGCTTCGCGACCTTTCTTGGACAGTGCTTTAGCGTTTGCAGCCAAGAACTCTTGCTTGTCTACATGTTCGCCTTTGAGCATGGTGGTATCGCCAGAATCCTGGACTTCCCATTTTTGCAACATTTGGCGCACGATGACTTCGATGTGTTTGTCGTTAATTTTCACACCTTGCAGGCGATAAACGTCCTGCACTTCGTCGATCATGTAGTTGGCAAGCGCTTCGACACCCATAACCGCAAGAATATCGTGCGGGGCTGGATTGCCGTCCATGATGTAGTCGCCCTTTTTGATAAAGTCACCTTCCGCTACCGGAATGTGCTTACCCTTAGGTACCATGTACTCGACCTTGTGATCTGGATCTTCAGATGACTCGATCGCGATGCGACGCTTGTTTTTGTAGTCTTTGCCGTAGCGCACATAGCCATCGATTTCGGCGATGATTGCGTGATCTTTTGGACGACGTGCTTCGAACAATTCCGCAACCCGTGGCAAACCACCGGTAATGTCCTTGGTCTTGGAACCTTCACGCGGGATACGCGCAACGATTTCACCAGCAACAACTTCTTGAC
>CAJJBH010000005.1 GCA_905182355.1 uncultured Paracoccaceae bacterium
GGCTTCCATTTCTTTGCGAAAGGCAGCGATCAGACCTGGAACTGGCACACCGTTTTGTCCTGTGGACGAGGCAATCGCACCTGGATCAATTGTTATCTCAAGGCTGGCGCGGTGGATAGCCGCGCCGCTGTCAGCAGGGATAACCCCCTGTTGACCCTGTACCTTTGCCAATGCCCCCTCGACCAACAACATGGCGCGCATGGCGGCACTGTCTGTGAACAGCCGCCCTATGTCGCCCGCTGGAAAAAGTTTAGCAAAAAGCGGGCTGTCAAAAACGGAGGCTGCCATGTGTTAGATGTGTCCTGTGTTGCGCATGAAATCGGTCAGAACTTGTGCATATTCTATCGGCTGCTCAACGCAAGGGAGGTGGCCTGCTTTACGTATCAAATGGAACTGGCTGCCAGGGATCAGATCAACGGTTTCACGGATCAGATCGGGTGGTGTTGAACCATCTTCGGTTCCTGCTATGCCCAAGGTTGGAAGCCGTAAACCTGAGGTCGGCGTGTAAAAATCTGTGCCCGAGATCGCAGCGCAGCACCCCGCGTAACCGGCGTTTGACTGTTGAGCCAGCATGTTGCGCCACAGATCAATATCGGGACCTGTACAGTAGCCTTTGGAAAACCAACGTTCGATCACGCCATCTGCCAGTGCTTCAACGCCACCCTCATTAACAGCAGCAATTCGTTCGTTCCACATTGCAGGGTTGCCGATCTTGGCAGCTGTATTGGAAAGGACCATCGCGCGGATCAGATCAAGTCGTTTTACAGCCAGCCCTTGGGCAATCATGCCACCAATCGACAAGCCCACAAACATCGCGTCTTTGAACCCTGTTAAATCCATCAGTTGTTCAGTGTCTGTAATCAAACTGCCCATCGAATAAGGGGCGGCCGGGCAGGCGCTTAGGCCGTGGCCACGTTTGTCGAACCGCAAGATACGTAAACCTTTTGGCAAAAGTGGTAGGATCGGGTCCCAAAGGCGAAAATCAGTGCCAAGTGAATTGGCAAACACCACAGGTGCGCCGTCATCGGGGCCATCAATGCGGTAGTGTAGTTTTGTGTTTTCTAAGTGAGCATATTGCATGACTTAGCGCCCTTTCTTTTGGTCATTCAGGCGCATGTGCGCAATAATTTGGCCGTGGTCCGAGGCGAGTTTGTTATAAGGTGCTTCGGGGTGACTGCCATCGGTCAGGTGGTCGTTCAGCACGCTGAAGTATTCCATTTCGCCAAGGCTATTTGGCGCATCCGCCATGAAGTGGCGAGACATATAAATTTGGTCGATACTTTCGAAATTACCACCAAAGGCGGCTGTATATACCATGTCACGGGCAGATTTGCGCACGAACTGCTTTTCAGCGGAATGAAGGCGCACACGTTCGATATCTTCGGTGATCTGAACGTTCTCTTCCTTGGAGTAGCGATCATTGGAGGCTTTGGCATCGTGACGTAGCATCCATGAATAGTTCTTGAACGGGATTTCACCACTGACGATTTCGCTGCTGACCGCGTGTTCGCCATCGTTGAAATCACCCATGACCATGACAGGATTGCCTGCGTGCAATTCCTCGACAATCAGACGTCGCAAAACACAAGCTTCGGCCATACGGCGCATTGAGGCGCGCATTGCACCCATTGCACGGCCTATTGGATCGTAATCGGTCAACACGGCCTCAGCTGGGAATTCGGCACCTTCGGGCATGTCGTATTCGCCAAGTTTGGATTTGAGGTGGCAGTTGAAAATAGTGACCACAGCATCGCCCACAGGCACACGTACTTTCAGGATCGGGCGGGACAGGCGGTGCAATACATAGTTGCCTTCCTGACTTTTCTCAGTCCATTTGATCATATCCTCAGACAGGTCTTGGATCACCTCAGGTTCACCAACAAAGCCAAAGCGTGATATGATTGCAAGGCCTGGGCGGCGATGACCTGGTGCGCCGTCATTCAGGTTAGGGGCAAAGGCAAGGGCGGCATTCGTGTAGGGGGAATAAGCCAGCTTGCGAAAGATTGCTTTTTTGCGATAGCGCTTATTGGTGCCGGGGATGTGGGCGGTGTTGGCTTCGATCCCTTCTGCGTCGGCTTCGGCAATCACATCGCGCAGGGCTGCTTCGTCAAATATTTCTTGGAACCCCACGATGTCGGCGTCCATCGTTTGCAACTGTTCAGACAGCCAATCGGCTTTCCACGCGTATTCTTCAGGCGTGTATTTCTGGAACTGATAGTATTCTTGATCAGCTCCAATCAGGTTTTTGACGTTGAAGCTGGCGATTGAGAAACGCGTCATATCAGGCTCCGAAACGTGAAAGGGCTGTTTGAAAAAGAGCAGCGTCTACGTTGCCACCCGAGATGACGACGATGACATCATCGCCCTCTATTTCGTCTTTGCGGTACAGGGCCGAAGCCAATGCGACGGCGCCCCCCGGTTCAGCGACAAGTTTGAAGCGTGAAAAGGCGTGGGCCATTGCGTTCATCGCTTCGTCTTCTGTTACCACCAACCCGGGCCCACACAAGCGGCGCATGATTGGAAAAGTAATGTCGCCAGGTTGCAAGGTTATGATGGCGTCGCAGATGTTTCCTCTGGTTTCTACATTGCTTTGAATAGCGCCTGCGCGCAGCGAGCGAGCCACATCGTCAAATCCCTTGGGTTCGGCAGGTCGCACGCGCATGTCTGGGGCATCCGCTTCAAGCGCAAGGGCGATGCCGCTGGTCAGGCCACCACCGCCGCAACACACGACCACCTCGGCTTTGGTGACGCCGTGTTCAGCCGCTTGGGCTGCGATCTCAAGGCCAGTTGTGCCTTGACCTGCAATCACCTCGGGTTCGTCATAGGGTTTGATCAGGGTTAGGCCACGATCATTTGACAGATGGTCGCCGATCTCGTCACGGCTTTCTGTGCCACGATCGTAAAGCACCACTTCAGCGCCTAAAGCGCGGGTGTTGGCAATTTTCTGGGCAGGGGCGTCGGAGGGCATGATGATAACAGCATTCGTGCCATGTTCACGGGCGGCAAGGGCGACGCCTTGGGCGTGATTTCCGCTTGAGAACGCGATGACGCCGTTTGCACGCACCGCCGGATCAAGGGCTGACAATGCTGACCACCCACCGCGAAATTTAAAGCTGCCAGTGTGTTGCAGGCATTCGGGTTTGACCCAAACGCGTCTGCCAGCGAGGTCATCAATAAACGGCGAATTAAGTAATGGTGTTCGCCGTGCATGCCCTTCAAGCCGTTTTGCAGCGGCGCGGATCATATCTATGTTCATGTCATTTGCCCCAGCCACGTTTTGAGGGTCCGCACCGCTTCGGGTTCATCGAGAAACGGAATATGACCGCGATCTGGGACTGTTGTGGCGATCATATCAGGCCTTCGCATTTGCATCGCGGCAAGGGTTTCGGCACTTAATAAATCGGACCCAGCCCCGCGTATACAACACAGGGGTTTGCCTGCTAGGGCGTCAAAGAATGGCCAAAGGTCGGGGATGTCACCACCCGCCTCAACCGCGTCGCGCAGTTTGGGGTCGTAGGTTATGTTCAGTCCATCACCGTCGTTTACAAAGTGTTTGTGCGCCTCTTCCAGCCAGCGGGACTGGGGGACATTAGCAAAGCCTACCATTACCTTTTCGAGGGCCTGTGCTGTGTCATCGTGCGTTTTGGTTGCCGGTCGGCGGCCAAGAAAGGTCATGATGCCACTTAGACCTTGTGGGTTTAATTCTGGTCCAATGTCGTTCAATGCAACACCCAACAGTCGTGTTGGTGCTGCGGCTGCAAGCCCCATCGCATTTAATCCACCGCGGGAGGTGCCAATGATTGCAACCGCTTCGATTGAAAGATGATCCAACAGTTCGATTACGTCGCGACATTCCACTGGAAGGGTATAGTTTTTCCAATTTGCATCCCAATCTGATTGCCCCCGCCCGCGATAATCCAAACGAATTAGACGGTGTTCTGACAAATGGGGTGCAACATAATCAAAGTCGGCCCCGGTTCGGGTTAGCCCTGCGAGGCATAGGATTGGTAGGCCTGCGCCCTCATCAGTATAGTGCAGGGACAGGCCATCAGAGGTGGTAAAATTTACCATTATAAGCCTGCTAATTTGGGGATGTTGGTTAAGTCGCGCAACGTGTGTTGTGGTGTCCAAGGCAAGCGGTCCATTGGTTCACCTGCGCGGTTCACCCATGCGGTGGTGAACCCGTAACCAGAAGCACCCGCGGCGTCCCAACCGTTTGAAGACACAAACAGAACTTCGTCTTTGGCACAGCCAAACCGTTGTCCCACAAGATCATAAACCCGTGCGTCTGGCTTGAAAATCCCGATGCTTTCGACGGACAGGTTGTCATCTAACAGACCCGCAATACCCGCAGATTGAACTGCAGCATTTAGCATGTCAGGTGATCCGTTCGACAAGATTGCTGTGTTCAATCCTGCGTCGTTCAAGGCTTTCAGCATTGCGGGGACTTCTGGATATGCCTGAAGTTCCCAATAGAGTGCAAGGAGGCGTTCGCGCAAAGCGGGATCGCCGTCCACCCCAGTTTTTTCCAATGCCCAATCAAGCCCGTCTTGCGTCACTTGCCAAAAGTCGGTGTGGGCGTCTGTGATTACACGTAACCATGTGTATTGTAGCTGTTTTAAGCGCCAATGGTCCGCCAGTTGCGGCCAGTTGTCTTTGATCTGCGAGAACGCAGGCTCGCTTGCGGCTTGTCGCGCGGCGGCTGCCACATCGAACAATGTTCCATAAGCGTCAAAAATGCATGTGGTGATGGGCATACAGGGTCTCCTATTCAGGAATACACTGGCATGTGGGTGGGCAATGGAAAAGGCTAAAAAGATGGGTTTACGCGCTGGATAGATTTAGGCAGGGTGCCGCAGATTTATGATATTGGGCAAAGGATACATCATGACAGAAATTAAAAAAGGCGACCAAGTGGGCATCCACTACACTGGCACATTGGAAGACGGGAGCGTTTTTGACAGCTCGGATGGGCGTGAGCCACTGGCGTTTGAAGTGGGGTCGGGCCAAATCATTGTTGGTTTGGACGAGGCATTGCCAGGAATGGTCGTGGGCGAAAAGAAGCTGGTGCAAATCCCGTGTGATCTGGCCTATGGGCTAAGCAATCCTGACATGAAGCAGACAGTTCCGCGCGAGGGTATTCCTGATGACATCCAGCTTGAAGTTGGCCTAAAGCTGCACATGCAAACGCCAAGTGGTCAGCCCTTGCCCGTCACTGTTGTTGAATTGGACGAGGCAACAGTGACGTTCGATGCCAACCATGATCTGGCAGACAAGGACCTTACATTTGATATTGAAATCATCAGTATTGGCTAGGTCTGTTGGGGGCAGAAGGGGGCTATGTGCCCCCATCGCCTTCGACGACTCCTCCCCGAAAGTCTTTTTGGTCAAGAGAAGCTTTAGATCTATAAGTAGTCTGGTTGTGGCATGCCCAGTACGTGGAACCCACCATCGACACGGATGATCTCGCCCGTGGTGCATGCGCCTGCATCTGAAGCCAGATAAACAGCTGTACCGCCAACCGCCTCAAGTGTTGCGTTTGAGCGCAACGGCGCATTTTGATCGGTGTGTTTGTAAGTTTTGCGCGCGCCGCCAATGGCAGCCCCTGCCAATGTTTTCATCGGTCCAGGTGAAATCGCATTGACGCGGATGCCTTCAGGACCAAGATCATTTGCAAGGTAACGTGTTGCAGATTCTAGTGCGGCTTTGGCCACACCCATCACGTTATAATTTGGCACAACACGGTTTGATCCTTGATAGGTGAGCGTGAGCAGGGTGCCCCCGTTTTCAGTCATCATTGGATGGGCGCGCCGCGCAACGTCGATGAAGGAATATGCAGAGATATCCATCGAGTGTTTGAAGTTGGCCCGTGAAGTATTCAGGAAACGGCCCGTCAATTCGGTTTTGTCGGAAAACGCAATCGCGTGCACAACAAAATCGATTGTTGGCCAGCGTGCACCCAGCGCTTCAAATGCGTCATCAAGGCTGGCATCATCCGTGACATCCACGTCTACCATAAAATCTGATCCAACTGAAGCCGCAAGCGGCTCAAGACGTTTGCCAAATGCGTCGCCTTGGTAGGTGAAGGCCAGTTCAGCCCCAGCTTCTGACATGGCCTTTGCAATACCCCAAGCGATGGACCGTTCGTTGGCGACACCCATAATAAGGCCGCGTTTTCCTGCTAACATATTGGTCATAGTTATTCTTTATCCGTGATACTTTGAAAGGATCATCGATCCGTTTGTGCCGCCGAACCCGAATGAATTTGTCATTACGCTGTCCAGCCCCGCATTTTGAACCGTCTCAAGCGCGATTTCTGATGCGTCAAGTGCAGGGTCAAGGGTCTTCACATTGATCGAACGAGCGATGAAATCATTGTCCAGCATAAGGGTGCTAAAGATCGCTTCCAGTGCACCAGCGGCCCCTTGGGCATGTCCAGTCATTGATTTGGTCGAACTTACTGGTGGTGTTGAGCCTTGGCCAAAGACGCGGCGCACTGCTTCGATTTCGCCAACATCACCAACAGGCGTCGATGTACCGTGCGCGTTGATATAGCCAACTTTGCGATCTTTTGGCAGTGTGGACAGGGCTAAACGCATAGCACGTTCGCCGCCCTCACCAGAAGGCGCAACCATATCATGCCCGTCTGATGTTGCCGCGTAGCCTGTGACTTCGGCATAGATTTTCGCGCCGCGGGCAAGCGCGTGATCGAGGTCTTCAAGCACCACCATTCCGCCGCCGCCTGAAATGACAAAACCATCGCGATCCGCGTCGAATGCGCGGCTTGCTTGCTCTGGTGTGTCGTTATATTTGCTGCTCATAGCACCCATCGCGTCGAACAGGCAGGATAATGTCCAATCCAATTCTTCGCCACCACCCGCAAACATGATGTCTTGCTTACCCATCATAATTTGTTCCGCAGCATTGCCGATGCAGTGCAGGGAAGTCGAACAAGCAGAGGTGATCGAATAGTTGATCCCTTTGATCTTGTAAGCCGTAGAAAGGTTGGCGCTGACCGTAGATGACATGCACTTAGGCACTGCAAACGGGCCGATACGTTTTGTTGCACCAGTTTTCAGAACCGTTTGGTGTGCCGTCAACATTGCAGAAGTTGACGGGCCACCAGAGCCAGCAATCAGACCTGTGCGTTCATTCACAACTTCAGCGTCTGTCAGGCCCGCGTCTGCAATCGCCTGCGCCATCGCGATGTGCGCGTAGGCAGCAGCTGGTCCCATGAAACGCAGGGTCCGTTTTTCGACATGTTCAGTAATGTCCAACTTCAAGGTGCCTGCGATTTGGCTGCGGAACCCATGTTCGGCCATTTCAGCACTTGCGACGATGCCTGACGTTCCAGCCTTCAAGCTGGCCAGCACTTCATCCACATTGTTCCCGATGCTTGAGACGATCCCCAAACCTGTAACGACGACGCGGCGCATGGCGTACTCCTTATTCTTTTGCAAATCAGTATTTGACTTGCAGTCATTCAATTATTTTCAAAATCCACCGTGGGATCAAGTCTCGGACAATGCAACCTTCATGTCTTTAACAACATAGATCACTTCGCCGTCCGCCTCTACGATCCCGTTCGCCACACCCATCGTTAGGCGGCGTGTTTGAATCGCTTTGGTGAAGTCGATTTTATAGGTCAGCTTCTTGCGGTCCGGACGGACCATGCCAGTTAGCTTAACTTCGCCAACACCCAATGCATAACCGCGTCCTTGCCAGCCGCGCCAGCCAAGGTTGAAGCCTGTCAATTGCCACAAACCATCAAGGCCCAAGCAGCCAGGCATGATCGGGTTGCCGGGAAAATGACAATCAAAAAACCAAAGATCAGGTTTAATGTCGAATTCTGCAACAACGTGGCCTTTGCCGTGTTCGCCACCATCACCGGAAATGTCAGTAATGCGGTCCATCATAAGCATTGGTGGGGCTGGAAGTTGCGCGTTTCCGGGGCCGAATAACTCGCCGCGGGAACATTTTAGCAGGTCGTCCTTGTCAAAACTGGTGGGGTAATTGGACATGTGGTCTGCTCTCCTGATCGTTATGTTGTGTTGCTTACCGTCTAACATCGCAAATTGTGGTCCTGCAAGGGTAACGAAGGAGACATTGGGCAGCTTGTTCGCGGCGTGTGGTCCGAGCGATGCAATACGCGTTCCATTTTGTGATAATCGCAGAATAATGTAAAAGGTGTTGTTTGTGGCTATTTTGGGAAAAGAATTGAATATGACGCGTTGGCGTTCTACTTAAGAGTTGAGAATGATTTGCAAAGGCGCAATTTTAATGTTGCAGGAACAGATAGGCACAAATTGGTTGGCAACCGCCGGAGTGCGTCCGACACGCCAGCGCGTGACTTTGGCAGCACTGTTGGTTGGAGATGGTCAACATCGCCATGTCACGGCAGAAAGCCTGTTTGAGGCCGCTCGTGACAAGGGCAATGCAGTGTCCCTTGCGACTGTCTACAATACACTTAGCGCCTTTTGCGAAGTTGGGCTGATGCAAGAAGTGACTGTAGATGGTTCAAAAAGTTATTTTGACACCAATACGCATGATCATCCGCATTTTTACTGGGAAGACGAGGCGAAATTGACCGATGCGCCATCTGATCAGTTGGTGATTGCACAATTGCCTGATGCACCCGAAGGTGCTGAAATAGCATCTGTTGATGTGGTAATTCGGTTGCGGCGCAAGTCCTAAGGAAATTATTGGGGCAGGGCGCTAGGGGGCCTAGTCCCTAGTAATCACATCAAAACCACTGCCCCGGTTCCATCAGTCCCAAATCAAGCAGTTGGCGTGAATGCCACTCAAACGGAGCAGAGTTGTGCCATTTAAATGTTTCGATATCGAACGAGCTGCCTGGGTTTTGCTTTAAGGCTTTGGCGGTTCGAAACGAGCAAATGGCCGATGTTAGATTGTGATGCCAAGGGCAAGCGAAGGTGTTGTACTCTTCGTCATTGAATGTGTGGTCATCGCGTAATTTCAAACCTTCTTTGGCCTTGAACAATGCGATACGATTAATCTTGCGACAGGCAGCGGGCACGTGTTCTTCATATCGGCACCGCTAACCACCATAGAAATCCAGCTGGCGTTCTTTTGGGTGGTTATGATTGTCAATATCTGGGCGGGCCAAGGCATAATAGCCAGAGCGATCCAAATGTGCGCTTTCGAAAGATACGGCATCGGGGTTTTTGTCTAAATCATCCGAATAAAGATCAACGACATAGGTTAGCATTGCATCGCGACGTTCTTCGGTGTGGAATGATAGCATTTCGCCAATAGAACGTGTTTCGCAAGATGGATGGAAAAGATATTCAGCGTTAAAGCAGTAATACATCCAAACACCGGGTGCCGCTGCGATGATGCTGTTAACGGCCAATTCCATCGCGCCTTCACGGGCCATGTTGTAGGTGATGCGATGCACAGATTCCTGAAGATCCAGTGGCAGGGCGAATTCATCTGGCATCAACGCAATGATACTAACAAAGCCTGCTTGCTGGTGATGGCGCAGCGTGGTTGCGATTTCGACGTCGTCCTCGACAAGGACAATCGCCACAGGCCCCTTTGCCAACGCGGCCTTACCGTCTTTTAGAAATGTGTTCAGATCACTGTATTTCATTGGGTGCTCGTTTTACGTGTTGGAGATTGAAACCTTCAATTTCGCGCGCATTGCAAGCTGCACGTGCCCCTGTTAGATGACGACCAATTGCCCAAATAACTTCGGATCATGATTATGACTAGCCCAAAGAAGCTCTTCATCAAAACCTTCGGCTGCCAGATGAATGTCTATGACAGTGAACGCATGGCCGAAAGCTTGGGCGGGCAGGGTTATGTCGAGACAAAAAGCCAAGAAGATGCGGACATGATCCTTCTGAACACTTGCCACATCCGCGAAAAAGCTGTGGAGAAGGTGTATTCTGATCTGGGACGGCTACGTAAATTTAAAGATGCAAAGCCAGATCTGAAAATTGCAGTCGCTGGATGTGTTGCGCAGGCTGAAGGGGGCGAGATTATGCGCCGTCAGCCTTTGGTCGATCTGGTGGTTGGTCCGCAATCATATCATCGTCTTCCTGAAATGGAGGCGCAAATACAATTGGGAAAACGTGCGCTCGATACCGAATTCCCTGAAGAAGACAAGTTCGAGAAGCTAAAGGCACGGCCCAAAGCCCCGCGTGGCCCGACTGCATTTCTGACGGTTCAAGAAGGCTGCGATAAATTCTGCGCCTTCTGCGTTGTCCCCTACACCCGCGGCGCGGAAGCCAGTCGTCCAGTTACGCGCATCTTAGATGAAGCCCGCAACCTTGTTGAACGCGGCGTGTGTGAAATCACATTGTTAGGGCAGAATGTGAACGCTTATCATGGTGAAGGCCCAAACGGCACTGACTTTACTTTGGCTCAATTGATTTGGGAATTAGACAAGGTTGACGGGTTGGAACGTATCCGTTTCACAACCAGCCATCCCAACGACATGACGGATGAACTTATCGAAGCACACGGCAATTGCGCCAAGTTGATGCCTTACCTTCACCTTCCTGTCCAGTCGGGCAGCGACCACATTCTTAAACGTATGAACCGAAGCCACACTGCCGAAAGCTACTTGCGTGTCATCGAACGTATCCGCGCGGCACGTCCAGACATTGTATTGTCAGGCGATTTTATTGTTGGGTTCCCCGAAGAGACAGAGGCCGATTTTCAGGCAACCCTCGATTTGGTTGAAGAGGTCAAATATGGATATGCTTATTCTTTCAAATATTCGACACGTCCCGGTACACCCGCAGCTGAGCGGGCATTGGTCGATGCGTCCCAAGCCGATGAGCGACTGCAACGCCTTCAGGCTTTGATCACCAAACACCAACGTCAAATCCAAGACGGCATGGTGGGTCGTGAAGTAAGCGTCCTCTTTGAAAAAGTGGGACGTGAGGCTGATCAGATGGTTGGTAAGTCAGAATACCTGCACGCAGTTCACGTGGCCCATACAAATGCCAAAATTGGTGACATCGCAAAGGTAAGCATCGTTGATGCAGGAACCAATTCTTTGAAGGGTGAACTGCTGCAATAGGTGATCTTTAGAACATAAGAACGGACTGAAATCTGCTAAATAGCTGGTTATTTTGGTAATTTTGGCGAATTTAGACACTAAAATCGGCAAAACCGTCTTCCCAGCCTCAAGTTTTTTCCATACATTACTATGATCTGTGTGGAAGAGTTGGGCTGTAATTATGGCTAAGGCAATTCTGTGGGGGAACAAGAAAAAGGAACATGGCTGTGGGATCAAAGATTTCCAAAGCAATGCATTGCGTACTTTCTGGCACCTTTGCTGCTGCGATTGCATTGTCGATGATAGCCTCAACTGCCGATGCGCAGGGGTTATTTAGTGGCAACAGAGGTAGCACAAGTGAAAAATACACTCCAACTATCTGGATTGATCCGGATGGTTGCGAACACTGGGTGAGGGGTGATGGACGATGCTGTTGAGGGCTATATGTCTTAGCACACGAACCGCCAGGGTATTCCGGTTTGCCACCGTGGCAACGTTTGTGGTGTTATGAACTCTGATCAGTTTTTTGCGACGAACAGTTCCAAGATTTCTGGTGCTGGTCGCGATCGGTTGATGCAGTTCTTCCAGCAAGCCGCTGCGACCAGCTACATCATCACGGGGCACACCGACGCCCGCGCGTCTGACGAATACAACATGAAGCTGTCTTACAATCGTGCGTCTTCAGTCGCGCGTGATGCTCAAACATCTGGCGCTCGTATCGCTGATGTTCGTGGATATGGCGAACGTATACCTGCCGCTTCAAATAATACTGCACACGGCATGGCAAAAAATCGCCGCGTCGAAATTATCTGTATCCGATAGGGGAAGCGCAATATGACATTTGTAAAAATAATCACGGCGCTTTCATTGGTTGCATCGTTGGGTGCATGTACTGGTGGTGGTAAAGCCGATAAAACCGTGGACCATGGGTTTGATTCCAAGCACCTTAGCCAGCTTGTGGCGGGTGTATGGGTGGATCCAAACGGTTGTGACCACTGGATCATTGACGACGGCGTTGAGGGCTATTTATCTCAACGTCTAGACCAATATGGTAAACCTGTTTGCTCAGGCGTAGCACCACCAAACACCGCCTCTGGACCATTCAAAAGTGGTTCTGGCTTCCCAGACCCGTCATCCTGAGGATGTTGAAATTATAAATAGGGGTCGAAGCGTTCATCGTTTCGGCCCTTTTTTGTGACCTTTTGAAAATATGGCCGCTGGCATATTGCACCAGACCGACGAACACGCCACCTTTATACTATTACTATTCAATCGTGAATCAGGAGCACATATTTGTCCCCCAATGACCTAACTGTTGACCCGGCACAGCCCAACGCACCAGCTGCTGAAGCACGAGTGGATTTTCCAGACAATCGTGTGCTGGTAGATGTTTGTGGTGAATTTGACCGCAACCTTGCTACTATTGAAACAGCATTAGAGGTCCAAATTATTCGCCGTGGCAACGCTATAGTCGTTGTGGGGGAAATTGGATCTCGCGATAGGACGCTTGCGATCCTGAATGCACTCTATGATCGTCGCGCCGCTGGTCGCGATGTCGAAGCTGGTGATGTCGACCGTGAATTACGCATGGGTGGCCCTGATGCGGACACTGGCAAGCGACGTATTGCCGAGGGCGATCAACTGGAAATGTCGGTCGGTTCGAAATTCGAGATTAAGACCCGCAAGAAGCTCGTTGAACCCCGCACCGATGCGCAAAAGGCATATGTCCAATCTTTGTTTGAGAATGAATTGGCATTTGGTATCGGGCCTGCGGGGACTGGGAAAACATACCTCGCCGTGGCGGTTGGTGTATCCATGTTCATCAGCGGTCATGTTGACAAGATCATTTTGTCGCGCCCCGCGGTTGAGGCCGGTGAACGGTTGGGGTTCCTTCCTGGTGCATTGGAGGACAAGGTCGATCCCTACATGCAACCCCTTTATGATGCGTTAAATGATTTCTTGCCCGCCAAACAGCTTGTGAAGTTGCGCGAAGAGAAGGTGATAGAAATCGCGCCCCTAGCCTTCATGCGGGGTCGTACGTTGTCAAACGCCTATGTGGTTTTGGACGAGGCGCAGAATGCTACCACGATGCAGATGAAGATGTTTTTGACCCGCTTGGGCAAAGGGTCCCGCATGGTGATCACGGGCGACCGTACGCAAATCGATTTGCCTCGTGGTGTGCCGTCTGGATTGGCAGATGCAGAACGTTTGCTAAATCATATCCCGAAGATCAGCTTCAATTATTTCACCTCCAAAGATGTCGTGCGTCACCCATTGGTAGCGGCAATCATCGAAGCGTATGAGGCAGACGCGCCTCAAAACCAGCGCAGTTGATTTGAGGGGGCAGGACCATCGCAGATATTGATGTCGTTTTAGAAGATGACCGTTGGGTGGCCTTTGAATTGCAAGCGATTGCAGAAGCCGCAGTTAACGCGGTGCTAGCACGTCTTGATATTGACGGCGAAGACGTGGAAGTGGCGGTTCTTGCCTGCAATGATACGCGCATTGCAAAATTGAATGCCGATTTTCGCGAAAAACCGACTGCGACGAATGTACTCAGCTGGCCTGCTGCTGAACTTGGTGCGCAGATCGACGGCGAGATGCCTCATGCCCCGATGCCTGATTATTCGGGTGCGCTTGAACTTGGTGATATCGCAATAAGTTATGACACATGCATGGCTGAAGCGACCGCCGCAGGTAAGACCGCACAAGATCATGTGATGCATTTGATGATCCATGGCACCCTACATTTGTTGGGCTATGACCACATGCGTGACCAAGATGCCACGTTGATGGAAACGTTAGAGGTGGAAATACTTGAAAAAATGGGCATAGATGACCCATATTACAGTCCAAGTGCAGATTAATCTGCTTAGATTAAATGGCAGTATTCTCTGCCGATACAGAACGGAAGCCAATGGGCGACACTGAAGACGGATCGTCTGGCGCAGCGCAGCGCGCGCAGTCAGACAATGTAACGAAGGCCTCGGCTCAGATTGGGGGCACAACTGTTACCAAAGCAGACACCACTGAAACGGGCTCATCTGAAATTGACACCACTGAAGTTAAGAAGTCACCTCCAAGTACAGGCAGTTTTTTGTCTCGCGTCATTGGGGCGTTAAGTCCGGCTGATGTCGGCGCCGTATCAGAGGTGATCCCGCAATCTGCCGTTTCAAAATTCAGTCATGGCATGATGAACTTGCGCAGTATGCGTGTTGAAGATGTGGCTGTGCCAAAGGCTGATATTACGGCTGTGTCCAAAACTATAACGCTTAAGAAACTGGTCGCAAAGTTCAAGGAAAGTGGCCTAACCCGATTGCCCGTTTATTACGGCACTCTTGATACGCCGATTGGGTTCGCACACCTCAAGGATATTGCTTTAACCCACGGCTTTAATGGCGGTGGTGGCACCTTTGATTTGGATCAGATGTTGCGTCCATTGCTGTTTGTTCCCCCATCGATGACGATTGGTGTCTTGCTAACCAAAATGCAGGCCGAACGTCGCCACATGGCTTTGGTCATTGATGAATATGGTGGTGTTGACGGTTTGGTCACGATTGAAGACCTCATTGAGCAGGTTGTCGGCGAGATTGAAGACGAACACGACGTCGAAGAGGACCAGTTTTGGAGCATAGAAAAAGCGGGTACTTATCTGGCGCTTGCCAAAACACCGCTTGAAGATTTCGAGGCGGAAGTGGGCCTGTCGTTGACCAAGCACCAAGACGTTGATGGTGAAGATATCGAAACGCTTGGTGGACTAGTGTTTATGTTGGCTGGCCGTGTTCCTGCGCGTGGCGAGGTGGTAATCCATCCTGACGGCCCTGAGTTTGAGGTGGTGGATGCGGATCCCCGTCGGATCAAACGCCTTCGCGTGTCCATGCCTGAAACTATCGGATGATCCAGTGGTTTAAGGCTCTGTCGCTGTGGGCGCAGAGCATCTTGGCTGTATCAATCGGTATGCTAGGGGCTTTAAGTCAGGCACCCCTCGGCCTTGCCCCCCTTATCATGGTCATGATGGCTTTGGTTTTTTTGATCTTGTCCACGACCCGTGGCGTACGCAACGCGGCGCACTTTGGTTTTCTGATCGGGTTTGGCTACTTTTTAATCACGCTTCATTGGATCACATCGCCTTTTCAAGTGGATGCCGAACAACACGCATGGATGGCGCCTTTCGCGTTGTTCTTCATGGCGAGCGGCATGGCATTGTTCTGGTCATTGGCATTTGGCGCGGCGCGGTTCCTTGGCCCAGTATGGGCATTAGTGGTGACTTGGCCACTGGTGGAATTGTTGCGCGCTTACGTCTTTACTGGATTTCCGTGGGGCACGCCGCCACAGGCTTTGGTTAATGTCGTCTCAGGGCAGGGGCTGGCATGGGTTGGTCCGCATGGCGTTATGTTGGGCATGTGTCTGCTTGCCTTTCTGATTTTTAAATCAATCGCATATCCCAAAATAGGTCAGCTCAGTGTTGGAGTGGCTGTGCTCGTGTTCACTCTGTTACCACCACTTTCTAAAGATGCAGAATTGACGGAACACACTGTCCGTCTTGTTCAACCTAACGCCGCACAAAAAGACAAATATGATCCTGAAAAGGCGCCTGTTTTTGTGAACAGATTACTTTCGTTCACACGTGCGGGTGATGTTCCTGATCTTGTCTTATGGCCAGAAACAGCAGTGCCCTACCTTGCCCACAATGCACCAGGATTATGGGAAACCGCGGGTGAAGCTGGGCGTGGTGCACCCGTTGCCTTGGGGATTTTGCGTGCCGAAGAAAATGCCCTGTTCAACAGTATGATAGTTTTGAACGAAGCCGGTCAAATCACTCACACCTATGACAAGCACCACCTTGTTCCCTTCGGGGAATACATCCCCTTGCGTCCCATCCTGTCTGCTTTCGGATTAAGGGCAATGGCGGACATGTTTGGTGACGGGATCAGTCGTGGTCAGGGGGCGCAAGTCGTGGATTTTGGCCCATTGGGTAAAGCATTGCCGCTGATTTGCTACGAGGCGGTTTTTGCCCACGACGTTGGTTCCACGCCAGAACGCCCTAATTTTCTGATACAACTTACCAACGATGCGTGGTTTGGCAATTTTGCAGGCCCCATGCAACATTTAGCTCAGGCACAGATGCGCGCAATCGAACAGGGGCTGCCGATGGCGCGGGCCGCGAACACTGGGATTAGCGCAATGATTGACCCCTATGGGCGTATTCTTCAAAGTCTTGGGTTGAATGAAGCGGGCTTTGTCGATGCAAAGCTGCCCAAGTCGTTGTCGCCAACACTTTACAGTCGGATTGGTGACCCCCCGATCGCGTTTTTACTTTTGCTTGTTGCACTGCTGACTCTGGTCTTAAAAATGACACGCTGGCGCAGTAACTGACGTTTGACTGCACCCTTGCGGTTCGCTATCGAGCAATAAAGCGCTGCAACGGCTTCCTGACGTGGCGCACAATCAACAATTGGAGCACTAAATGTCCCGCCAAAATTATACCTTCACCTCGGAATCCGTTTCCGAAGGCCACCCCGATAAAGTTTGCGACCGTATTTCAGACGCCGTTTTGGACGCATTTCTGACCGAAGAACCAGAAGCCCGCGTTGCTGTTGAAACCTTTGCCACAACCAACCGTGTTGTGATTGGTGGCGAAGTTGGCCTGTCCGATAAATCTAAACTTAAAGATTACATGTGCCGCGTGGAAGATATAGTACGTGGTTGCGTCAAAGACATCGGGTACGAGCAAGATAAATTTCACTGGAAAACAGTTGAAGTTACAAACCTTCTCCACGAACAATCAGCACACATCGCCCAAGGCGTTGATGCCGCTGGAGACAAAGACGAAGGGGCGGGCGATCAAGGTATCATGTTTGGTTATGCCACAACTGAAACCGAAGTATTGATGCCAGCGCCAATTCAATACGCTCATGCAATTCTGCGCCGTTTGGCTGAAGTGCGCAAAGATGGCACCGAGCCGGCGCTGGGCCCCGACGCGAAAAGCCAGCTTTCTGTGAATTACCGAGATGGTGTGCCGGTTGGCGTGTCGTCAATCGTTTTGTCGACACAGCACCTAGACCCCGATCTTGAGTCGGCAGACATCCGCGCGATGGTTGAACCTTACATCTTTGAAGTCCTGCCTGAGGGTTGGATTACCGCCGAAACAAAATGGCATGTGAACCCAACAGGCAAATTTGTAATAGGTGGGCCAGACGGTGATGCGGGCCTTACGGGCCGCAAGATCATCGTGGACACCTATGGCGGTTCAGCTCCACACGGTGGCGGCGCGTTCTCAGGTAAAGATCCGACAAAGGTTGACCGTTCAGCGGCATATGTTGCCCGCTATCTCGCGAAAAACGTTGTTGCATCTGGCATGGCCGAAAAATGCACAATTCAGCTAAGCTATGCGATTGGTGTGTCCAAGCCATTGTCGATCTATTGCGACACCTTTGGCACAGGCCAAGTCGATGATGTAGCAATCGAAAAAGCGATCGACAATGTTATGGATTTGACCCCACGCGGCATCCGTTCACACCTTGACTTGAACAAGCCAATTTATGAACGCACCGCAGCTTATGGCCACTTTGGTCGTGCACCAGAAGCGGATGGTGGATTTAGCTGGGAAAAGACAGATTTGGTCGAGGCTTTGAAAAAAGCGGTCTGACCAAACACGGTTTATTTCGATAGATGGGCAGCGACCAGAAATGGCGCTGCCCTTTTGCGATTGGCAGTGTCAGCCAGTGATCATTATGTTCATCCAGCGTTCTTCATGATGTGGATTTTACGATCCGCCAACATGTCTTTGGTTGATGAACCATAGGCCTTCATGTGCGGTGTCGCTGCATGTGCCATCAAAGCGGCAAGACTGGCCCACTTTTCTACAACCACAAACGTGTCGTCGCCATAAGTCGTTTGGAATGCGCCAGCATCTGACACATCAATCGTGGCACCGTATTCAATACATCCGTCTTCCGCTAAAACAGCAGGCACATTGGCATTGAACAGTTCTAAAACTTTCGCACGCATTCCGGGTTTCGTTGTGATTGGTGCAATAACGTGAATCATATCAGACATAGGAATTCCTTTTTCAACCTATAGACATGCTAACATCGCATCTGTCTTTGACCAGAAAAACCAGCATAAGGTTGCCATGACGTAACGCTCTGGCTAAACCGCCTTTATGACACAACCTGTACGCCCACACCGCAATTTTTATGGCCGCCTCAAAGGCAAACACCTTAAGCTCTCGCAAGAGGGGTATTTGGCCGAGGATTTGGACGACCTTTCACCGGGTCCAGTCGATTGGGATGTGAACCCTGATCGCACGAACCTTGATTTAAACGTCCTGTTTGATGGCAAACCAACTTGGCTTGAAATCGGTTTTGGTGGCGGAGAACATATGGTGCACCAATGCGGGTTAAACCCTAATGTTGGTATCATCGGATGTGAGCCATATATCAACGGCGTCGCAATGCTTTTGGGTAAAATTCGCAAAGCTGGAGTGAAGAACCTTGCTGTCTACCCCGGTGACGTTCGCGATATGTTTGACGTGTTGCCTGATGCCTCCATTGATCGCGCCTTTCTTTTATATCCCGACCCTTGGCCGAAATCGCGTCATCACCGTCGCCGTTTTGTGACTGAAGAACATCTTGCGCCTTTGGCCCGCGTGTTAAAGCCAGGATCGATCTTTCGCGTTGCGACCGACATCCCAGACTACGTACGCCAAACAATGGAAGAAGTGCCTAAGCAGCCGTTTGAGTGGACTGCCGAAGGACCAGACGATTGGCGTGTGGCATGGGATGACTGGATCAGCACACGGTATGAACAAAAAGCGCTGCGCGAGGACCGGACCCCACACTATATGACGTTTATCCGCAAATAGCGGGCTCAGCGTTTGGGCTGGACCAAGGCCGGCGCTAACGGTAAGTCTGACGCGAACATTTGACCATCTGAAAGACCTGTATATGTCCAGCCACGGCCCCCCCATTCCAATGACGTCACACGCTTGCGGGCCACTTCAAGGTCGCGCCGAAGTGCCGGGGGATAAGTCGATTTCGCATCGCTCCTTAATTCTTGGGGCGTTGAGCGTTGGGGAAACCAAAATCAGCGGATTGCTTGAGGGGCAGGATGTGCTTGATACAGCCAAAGCAATGCGGGCTTTTGGCGCTGAGGTTATTGATCTGGGCGACGGGAACTGGTCCGTGCACGGCGTTGGTGTTGGTGGTTTTGCGGAACCTGAAAACGTGATTGATTGCGGTAACTCTGGCACAGGTGTGCGTCTGATCATGGGCGCGATGGCAACATCCCCGATCACAGCAACCTTCACTGGGGACGCCAGCCTGAATGGACGTCCTATGGCGCGTGTCACTGACCCTTTGGCTGAGTTTGGGTGCCAAACCGTGGGTCGCAAAGGTGGACGTCTGCCCATGACTTTGGTGGGTGCGGCTGATCCTGTTCCTGTACGCTATGTTGTTCCGGTCCCTTCTGCCCAAGTAAAATCTGCGGTTTTGTTTGCGGGTCTCAACGCGCCTGGAAAAACTGTTGTGATCGAAAAAGAAGCCACGCGTGACCATACGGAACGGATGCTTGCAGGATTCGGAGCAGAGATTACCACCGAAATCACCGACGAAGGCCGTGTGATTACATTGACGGGTCGGCCCGAGCTGAAACCGCAAACCATTGACGTGCCGCGCGATCCATCCAGCGCCGCGTTTCCCGTTTGCGCAGCTTTGATTGTCCCGGGATCAGATGTGTTGGTACCTGGCATTGGTTTGAACCCGACACGCGCAGGTCTGTTCACAACCCTGCGTGAAATGGGTGCTGACCTAACTTATCAAAATGAACGGGAAGAGGGCGGCGAACCTGTTGCAGATCTGCGGGCCAAGTTTTCGCCCGATATGATAGGGATCGAAGTCCCAGCCGAACGCTCGGCAAGTATGATTGACGAATATCCCGTGCTTTCTGTGGTCGCGTCCTTTGCCAAAGGGAAGACGTACATGCCCGGTGTCAAAGAACTGCGCGTCAAAGAAAGCGACCGCATTGATGCGATGGCAGTTGGGTTGCGGGCCAATGGTATCGAAGTGGATGAAGGACCTGATTGGTGGGCTGTGCACGGCCTTGGCCAGAGTAACGTCAAAGGTGGTGCCACTTGTGCCAGTCACCTAGATCACCGCATTGCGATGTCCTTTATGATCTTGGGCATGGCTGCAACCGACCCCGTCTCAGTTGATGATGGTGGCCCAATCGCAACGTCCTTTCCGATTTTCGAGGGATTGATGGGTGGCTTGGGCGCGGACGTACGGCGAGACACGTAATGATATTTTCCACAAAAACCTTGGCCATCCTGACCTTTGCTTCTGCACTAGGTTTTGGGGCGTTGGTCGTTCTGTCCGAAATATACCTGAGTGCTGGGGATGGTCTGCTCGATGTGCGTCTGATTGGCTATGATGTCGGGGCAGTGACCAATTACCTTGAGCTTTTGTCGAACGAGGCGCGTGCCTTTTATCTTGGCCCCTTTCGGACCTTGGACACTATTGTTCCCCCATTGCTTGCGCTGACCTTCATTGCGTTGATCTGGAGCTTGGGGCAGAAATTCTGGCGTGTAACCGTCATATTTCCACTGATCTATGTTTTTGCCGATTTGCGTGAGAACGCATTGGTTGGGCAAATCCTACGGGCTGGACCCGAAAACCTTGATGGCGATATGATTTCCAGTGCCAGCGATATGACCCAATTGAAATGGTTGTTCACAGTTCTGTCGCTAGCCGTCGTGCTGTGGCTTTGGCGCAAGGGGCGGACGCAGCTGTGAGTAAACCATTTACAGTCGCCATTGACGGACCTGCTGCCGCAGGCAAGGGAACAATTTCCAAGGCAGTCGCGGCACATTTTGGATTTGGGCATCTCGATACGGGGTTGTTGTACCGTGCCGTGGGGGCGAAGGTTATGGCAGGCGCTGATGCGATTGAAGCGGCGCAGGCGTTAAGCGCAGATGATTTAAACGTAGATGGCTTGCGCACAGCGCAGGTAGCCCAAGCTGCAAGTAAGGTGGCTGTGATCGCTGGGGTGCGCGCTGCTTTGCTTGATTTCCAACGCGCCTATGCCCGACGGGCAGGGGGCGCGGTTCTGGATGGGCGTGATATAGGAACGGTCATTTGTCCGCAGGCCGAAGCGAAGTTATTTGTAACCGCAAGCGCCGAAGTGCGCGGTAAACGCAGGTTCGATGAACTTATGGGACGTGGTGAAGCGGCTGAATTGGCGCAAGTCATCGAAGACGTACGTGCGCGTGATGAACGTGACGCTGAACGGGTCGTGGCCCCGATGAAAGCTGCCGACGATGCGCAAACAATCGATACCTCTGATCTAAGTATCGCAGAGGCAATTGCGGCCGCTATTTCTGCGGTTGAAGCCGTACGCGGGACCGCTTGAGCTGAAATAGAACTCACCAAATCTTGCATAGCGTGTGACCCCAAACCTAATTAGGTTTGGAGTTAGTTGTCCTTGAAAGGCTACGTAATGCGCCTCAAATTTACTGTACTTGTTGTGTTTCTGGCAACCAGCGTTGCCTTTGCACAAAGTCTACCAGAATTCCCATCAGCAAAAACGGCAATGACCGCTGACCGATTGACGCAAATCGTGATGGAGATCGATGCAAACGCACAATTGATCCGCAACACCATTGAATTGACTATAGACGACATCCCCTTGCTGATCGTGCTCAGCGAAAGCGCAGATCGAATGCGTGCAATGGTGCCAATCCGTTCGGCGGATGGGTTATCGACGCAAGAATTGGAACGGGTTCTACAAGCCAATTTCGACAGTGCCTTAGATGCGCGATATGCCATTGCACAGGGCAAG
>CAJJBH010000006.1 GCA_905182355.1 uncultured Paracoccaceae bacterium
CACCCCAACGTCGGCTTCTAACGACTTCACTTTGAAAAAGGGGCCTCGGAATAAACCGACGACCCTGTGCAGTATCTCACGTACTGGAATACGTAGTTTCGAGGTGGTTAACCCAGAGCTTCAAGCACCAACTTAGCGACAGCAGTCGATGACGCAGGATTCTGACCTGTAATCAAATTGCCGTCTTTTTGAGCGTATGATGCCCATTCTTCGATCTTAGAAAACAGGCCGCCACGATCTGACAATGTGTCTTCGACCAACAATGGAACTACATCGGTTAGGCCAACTGCAGCTTCCTCTGTGTTGGTAAAGCCAGTAACATTGCTGCCTTTTACAATGTATTCGCCACTTATGTCTTTTGTATTAACCAAAGCGATGGATGCGTGGCAAACGGTCGAAACAATCTTGTCCGTGGCCCAGAACGCTTCGATCAGGCTGATGGATTTTGCATCATTGACCAGATCCCACATTGGGCCGTGACCACCTGGAAAAACACGCCATCAAAATCGGAGGAGTTGACGTCGGATAGTTTTGCTGTGCTTGCTAGGGCCGCTTTTGCCGTCTCATCAGATTGAAAGCGTGTGGTGTCTTCTGTTTGAAAACCTGCTTCATTGCTTTTTGGATCCAACGGAGGCTGACCGCCTTTTGGTGATGCAAGTGTCAATTCAACTCCAGCATCAAGAAACGTGTAATATGGTGCCGCTAATTCTTCCAACCAGAAGCCGGTCTTTTCACCAGTATCGCCAAGCGTGTCGTGGGAAGTCAGTACTATTAGAATTTTCTTGGACTTCTGCGTTCCTTTGCGAGGTCGTAAGATTACAAGGCTGTAACCTCTTCAAGTAAGGGCCTATCAATCATTGCTGCCGTGCCACAAGTGGGATAATTGTCAAGACAGTTTTTCACAACAGCAACAATGGATGGAAACATGTCGATTTGGGATGGTGTAGAAGAATTTGTTATGGTGGCACGCACCAGTAGCTTCACCGCGGCCGCTCGTCGTCTAAATGTTTCAACCTCACATGTGTCTCGGCGCGTACAGTCGCTCGAAGACAAGTTGGGTGTGAAATTGTTGGCGCGTACCACCCGTGCAGTAAAACTGACTGATCTTGGTCGGGACTATCTCAACAGGGTTGATGAACTGATTGGCGGGATCGACGACGCGAACCAGGCCATCACTGGTGCATTTTCGGACTTGGCGGGGCCTGTGCGTGTTTCTGCAGCTGGTCCGTTTGCGGAAGCAATGGTCATGCCTATCCTGTTGGAGTTTGCTGAGCAAAACCCGCATATCACGTTCGAAGTAGACTTTAACAACAGAAACGTTGATCTGGTTGAAGACGGATATGACTTCGCCATCCGATATGGCGCTTTGGCCGACAGCTCATTGATCGCGCGCAAGCTTGCCACCCGTCAGCTGGTATGTGCGGCATCACCTGCCTACCTCGGACGATACGGGGAACCTTCAACACCTCAGGAACTGAGTCAGCATTCCTGCATATCGGCGAACAACAATGTATGGCAGTTCTTTGACCCATCAACGAAAAAAGCCATCTCGGTTAGGGTCAAGGGGCGCGTAAAGACGAATAGCATGGGCCTTATGTGTTTGGCTGTGGAGAAGGGTTTTGGTGTCGCATACACACCGATGGAGAACCTTGAGGTGATGATCGCAGATGGTCGGGTTCTGCGTATTCTTGAAGGATATGAAGATCAAAGCAGGTCGCATTGGATCGTCTATCCAGAGCGTCGCCATATTCTGCGCAGAGTGCGTGCGGTAGTGGAACATCTTTTAGATCGGCTGGAAGATCAACGGATAAAGTGAGGGCTCGCTGCGGCAACTGAATCTGAGATTGTAAGAAGGGGAATGAACGTAAATGCCTTGATTAACACGCTCTCCAATTTATTGAAGGGCATGTTAACCCGACATTCTGGAAACACTCTAACCAGACATTCCCCTACGGGTGAAGGCGGGGGGGTAACCCCCGCCTTACGTTTTAAATACCTGCGTCGATGATTGCTTTTGCCAAGATTGGGATCGACTTTGCGTTCAGCCCAGCGATGTTCATACGGCTGTCCCCAACCATATAGATGCCAGCATCGACGCGCAGTTTCTCGACCTGCTCTGGCGTCGCTCCTAGGCGCGAGAACATGCCGCGGTGTTCAGCCAAGAACCCGAACCGATCAGAGCCGGACAGGCGCTGCAATTCAGATGCCAGTTGACCACGTAGGTCCAGCAGCGATGTGCGAATGCCTTCGACCTCGGCCATCCAATCGGCGCGCAATGCGTCGTCGTTCAGGATCATCGTCACAAGGCGTGCGCCGTGATCAGGTGGGAAGCTGAAGTTCTGGCGGTTCAGGTAGGCCAGCGTTGCTTGGTTCAAGCTTTTGGCGGAGGTGTCGTGCGACACAACTATCAACATGCCTGTGCGTTCGCGGTAGATGCCAAAGTTCTTGGAACAGCTGGTCGCGATGATCGTTTCGGGCATTGCAGCGGCAACTTTGCGGGTCGCCATTGCGTCTTGTTCCAGCCCCTCGCCGAACCCTTGGTATGCGATGTCAATCATCGGGGTCGCGCCTGTGGATTTCAAATGCGCGATCACTTCGTCCCATTGGCTTGGGTTCAGGTTTGCGCCTGTTGGATTGTGGCAGCAGCCGTGTAGCAGAACCACATCGCCCGCCTTTACCCCTTTTAGATCAGCCATCATGCCGTCGAAATCAACGCCACGGGTTTCGTCGTCGAAATAGCTGTAAGGCACCATTTCCATATCAAGATATTTCAACATCGAAATGTGGTTTGGCCATGTTGGGTTGGACACAAAAACACGCGCTTCAGGACGGGCCATTTGGATCAATTCAAACGCTTGACGGATCGCACCTGTGCCACCCGGTGTGGCGGCGGCAGCGACGTTGTTACGTTCAACGCTGTCAGCCAGAACCAGCTTCACCATCGCATCGCCAAAGGCAGGATCACCCGCAAGGCCCACATAGGATTTACTGTCTTGCTGTTCCCACAACGTGTACTCTGCGGATTTCACAGCACGCATCACAGGCGTCAGGCCCGTTGCGTCCTTATAGACCCCAACACCAAGGTCGATCTTGGTGTCGCGCGGGTCTTCGCGGTACTTCGCCATAAGCGTCAAAATTGTATCGGCTGGCTGTGGCTTTAGTGTCTCGAACATCAGGCTTCTCCAGTTGCCACGGGCACGGTTGGGAACATTCCCCATTCGGCCCAAGATCCATCATAAAGGGCCCAATTGTCGTGGCCCATACGTGTCAGTGCCAACCCCAGAATGGCGGCGGTGACGCCTGACCCACAGCTGGTGATGATTGGCTTGTTTAGATCAACACCAGCAGCTTCAAAAATGGCGCGGGTTTGATCGGGTGATTTCAGTGTGTTGTTCTGGTTCAGAAGATCGGCAAACGGCACATTGCGCGACCCCGGAATATGGCCAGCACGCAAACCTTCACGTGGTTCTGGCGCATCCCCGCGAAACCGTGTGGCGGCCCGTGCATCAACGATCTGGGAGGTCCCCAGTTTTGAGGCAGAAGACACCTGCGTCACGTCCCGCACCATCTGGTTTTGGAAACGTACGGTCATGTGGCGATCACGGACAACCGGCCGCATGTCTTCAATCTCGCGCCCCTCGGCCTGCCATTTGGGGAAACCACCGTCTAGGACCGCGACGTTGTTCTGCCCCATCAAGCGGAACAGCCACCAAACGCGTGCGGCTGAGTAAACGCCGGTGCCATCATAGACAACAACCTGATGCCCGTCGCCAACACCCATCGCACGTAGCCGCGACATGAACTTTTCGATCGGGGGAACCATGTGTGGTAAATCAGAACGACTGTCGCTGATGTCGTCGATGTCAAAGAACCGTGCACCAGGAATATGTGCCGCATCATATTCTGTACGTCCATCACGATCTACACTAGGCAGATAAAGTGACGCATCCAGAATCCGCAGATCGGGATCTTTGATATGCTGGGCAAGCCAGTCGGTTGAAACAAGTGTTTTGGGATCATCAGCCATCTGTATCTCTTCCCTGCGTGAATGCGTCATTGATTAACGCTATGGGAAGTGTGTGGCAAGGCCAGCTGTAGGGCTGGATGTCGAGGTTGGGCTACTAGGTATCGCCCAACCTGTCTTTAAGTGTAAAGCCTATTTCGCCATCATGTTGCGAACAAGGCCAACAATGGCAAGTACACCACCGCCACCAACACCGCCGCCAACAACTTGACGAATGATCGCACCGAAATCTAGACCACCAGCGCCGCCAGCAGCACCGGCCAAATCAGGCGCACCAATTGCGCTAAGAATTGTGCCAACAAGACCACCACCAACAAGACCCGCAATCGAATTGATCAACGTGCCTTGGTCAAGTCCACCAATGGCTTTGCCGGCAGCATTACCGCCAACTGCACCAGATATAAGTCCAAAAATAAGTTCCATAAACCGTCCCTAATTGGGGGTATTATTTGGATTTCACTTACGTCCCCCCCGAACACAAGATGTGTCCAGACCTTCGCGCAAAGCCAATCATAGGTCATGGGGAATTTTCTTGGGCGCTGACGCAGGAATGATAAACCGCCAAATTTTTGGCGATGTTCCTTATCCGTGGTCTTTCATAAGGCGGGATTTTTGACGGGACCAATCGCGCTTCGCTTCGGCCGCACGTTTGTCGTGATTTTGTTTACCCTTGGCGATGCCCAGTTTGATTTTGGCAAAGCCTTTATGGTTGAAGTACATCACGATTGGCACCAACGTCATGCCTTTGCGCTGCGTTTGGTTCCATAGATCAGACATCTGCTTTTTGGACACCAACAGTTTGCGACGGCGGCGCACAACATGGCCGAACGTTTTGGCACGGTCGTAGGGCGCGATGTAGGAGTTCACCAACCACAGTTCGCCATCTTCAACAGCTGCGTAACTTTCGGCGATGTTTGTACCGCCCACACGCATTGATTTGACTTCAGACCCTTCAAGAATAACACCACATTCGATGTCGTCCTCGATGGCATAGTCATAGCGTGCTCGCCGATTTTCAGCGATCACTTTATAGTTCGGGTCTGATTTTTTGTTCTGTACCATGCAAGTTGGATGTAGGGGTTACAGCGCATGGGTGCAAGGTACGCTAAGCTCGTCACAGTTTATCCATGATTTTAAATTATGAATCCCCACAACACCTATCGGAGTTAGCAAAGGGTAGCATTGAAGTGATGCATTTTCTTAGAACATTCGTCGTTATTTTAAGTGTTTTTGGCACATCTGCGGTGGCCCAAAGTGGTGCACGCATCTTGGCGATGGGTGATTCCTTTTTGGGTACCAATTCATCCCAAAATCGATGCATCCCATCCGTCCTTGCGAAAATTCTTAAAGAGCCAGTTCGGAACCGCGCAGTTTCAGGTGCGAGGATCATCTACAAATTGCCAATATCTGGCAGTTTGGGATTTAATATCTCCCGCCAATACCGAAAAGGTCCTTGGGACTGGATTCTCCTAAACGGGGGCGGGAATGATTTATGGTTGGGCTGTGGATGTGGGCGCTGCGATGCCAAAATGAATAAGTTGATTTCCAAGGACGGCACCCGTGGCGAAATTCCCAAACTGATCTCAAAGTTACGCGCATCCAAAGCACGTGTTGTTTATGTTGGATACCTTAGGTCGCCGGGCGCATGGTCCCCCATTGAAAGGTGTCGTGATGAAGGCGATGAATTAGACGCACGCATCGCAAGGCTGGCAAAGCGCGACAAAGGGCTGTGGTTTGTTTCGCTGGCGGATTTGGTCACCCGTGGGGATAAATCATTTCACGCACCTGATATGATTCACCCTTCACCCAAAGGCAGCGCGGCAGCTGCCCAAAGGATCGCAAAAATAATTGCACGTCATCGCTGATGTCTTAAAAAGATCGCTTAATCGCCAAGCTTTTTATGAACTTCATCCAGATCAATTTCACCAATTGGCATCTTGTTCGATGGATCTTTGAAGTCATATTTGAACACTTCGAAATCGCGTTTGAATATTTCATAGACCAGATGCATCGACATATCGTCGAAATAATCTTCAACTGGATGCGCACGTTTCGGGCCATGCCCTTCGCTTTCATTAAAGCGGGGGATGGTTTCAAGATCAACGGAATGTGCTGTTTTGATTGACGACAAAACATCAGCCATGCCTTCGTTGAATTTCTCAGTCCAGATAATTTTATCGTAGCTGCCGCCATTCACGATGAAGGTGCTAACGTGGCCGGACATTGCGGACCAATGAATATCTGGATCCATCGGACGGCGGAACCGAATGGTATCACGTGCAAACAAAAGAAAGCGGCGGAAGGATTTGATTTGGTCAAATTCTTGTTTGCCATCATCCCCACCCACTTCGATCCCGTATTTCTGAATCAATAATGGTACGAGGTTGCCGCGATAGCGTTTGCCATTGCGTTGGATGCCGCAAATCTTGTCAAAGAACGACGACAGGATGCGGGTATATAGATTGCGCACACAGGTGAACGAATAAGCTTCATGGCCTTGCACGTTCTTGGTAATCGGCACCTGACTTTGTTCAAGCGCCCATTTGTGCATGCCGCCCTTTGCATCATGGATATCGCCATCAAAGAATTCACCCTGATCCGAATAATACATGATCTGACCAATGGTCGAACACGCGCATTTCGGGACAACCCGATACACCAGACTTTCGCTTTCAGTCATCCAAGTTCCGGGAAAACCCATACCACTTACCCTCGTTCGTTACGTTCTGTTTTTCGGCAACAGTTCTGTTGTCTGTAAAAAAACAAATAAATGCGGTTTATTCAATCGCTGATCACCTTTAACAATAATGCGAAAAGGGGCAGTTCGTTTCTTAAATGGCAAAAATCGCCTACATATTGTTATGTCACAAAGACCCTGACGCTATTATCAAGCAGGCTCAGCGCTTAACTGCGACTGGCGATTATATGTCGATTCACTTCGATGCCAGCGCGAATCCCAAATCTTTTGCCCAAATCAA
>CAJJBH010000007.1 GCA_905182355.1 uncultured Paracoccaceae bacterium
GATGCACAGCACGGGTTCGCCGCCAAGGGTCAATAGGTCGCTAAATCGTGCGGCGTCCAGCGTTTCTGCGGCCAAAACTAGGACCGATGTTTCGCCAGACAGAACAACAGGCACGCCCATGCGCAGATCAGCTTTGGCGCGGGCAAGCCGTTCGATTATGGTTGGGGCGAATGCCATGTTACAACTTTCCTATGTGTCACACAGATTACTTATGCCAAAGTGTAGGGAATTGAAACATTTGCCCTTGTCCCGACACGAGGCTGTGTAATTCGCGCAAAAACCTTGCCGTTTGGGTTGATTGCCCTCATTTAAGATACAATACAAGGGAATATATCCATGGCACAATTGAAGAAAATCCTGCTGGTTGATGACGATGATGACCTGCGCGAAGCGTTGAGCGAACAGCTGATCATGACCGAAGACTTTGATGTTTTTGAAGCTGCGAATGGGCATGATGCGATGGATCGGGCCAAAGAAGCGCTTTATGATTTGGTGATCTTGGATGTTGGTTTGCCCGATACCGATGGCCGTGAATTGTGCCGTTTGATGCGCAAGCAAGGTGTGAAGAGCCCGATTTTGATGCTGACTGGCCATGACAGTGATTCTGACACAATTTTGGGTCTGGACGCGGGTGCCAATGATTACGTTAGCAAACCGTTCAAGTTCCCTGTTTTACTGGCCCGGATTCGGGCCCAATTGCGCCAGCATGAACAATCCGAGGACGCAGTTTTCACACTTGGGCCTTACACGTTTAAGCCGTCGATGAAGATGTTGATCACAGAGGACGAGCGTAAGATACGCCTGACTGAAAAAGAGACCAACATCCTTAAGTTCTTGTACCGCTCGAACGATGGAGTTGTTGCCCGCGATGTGCTGCTGCACGAGGTTTGGGGGTACAACGCAGGCGTCACGACGCACACGCTGGAAACCCACATTTATCGCCTGCGTCAAAAGATCGAACCTGATCCCTCAAACGCACGTTTGTTGGTGACGGAATCAGGTGGCTATCGTTTGATGTCCTAACCGTTTCCGCCGTACGTCCGGATCATGACGTGCATCCTCCCTGTTGGACTTGACCGGACCTTTGTGTTCGGTCTTTTTTGTTTCGGATTGATCGTGACGTCGGGTTTGAAGTGCACACGACCGAATCCATCGGCATGGTCTGGGCAAACAACATAAAGGACAGATCGATGAAAAAAGTCATTTACGAAGAGTTTGGCAACCCAGTTGAAGTTCTCAAAGTGGTTGAGATGGATCAAGATGTTCTGACCGAGGGTCAAGCCCGCGTTGATATTCTGCGTTCCCCAATCAATCCAAGTGATTTGATCCAGATTTCTGGAAACTACGGTGTGCGTCCACCATTGCCTGCGACTGCGGGCAACGAAGGCTTGGGCCGTGTGACGGAAGTGAATGGCAGAGGTATCGCTGTGGGTCAGTTGGTGCTGGTCCCTGCGGGTGTCGGCACTTGGGTCACCGAAATCGTGGCCGATGTTCGCCACCTGATCCCTATGCCTGAGGGCGATTTGGATCAGCTGTGCATGTTGATGGTGAATCCCGCGACGGCGCAATTACTGCTGACTGAATTTGTTGATTTGAAAGAGGGCGATTGGATGATCCAGTCTGCCGCAAATTCCGCCGTTGGAATGTATCTAGTTCAATTGGCCAAAACGCGCGGTGTTAAAGTTGTAAGCGTGGTGCGCCGCGAAAGCGCTGTGGCGGATTTGAAAGCTGTGGGTGCGGATGTTGTGATCGTCGATAGCCCTGATTTGGCTAAGGACGTGAAGGCCGCAACTGGCGCGAAGATGAAGCTGGCAGTGGATGCCGTTGCTGGCGATACCGCTGGTCGTTTGGCGGACACGCTGGAACGTGGTGGTACATTGGTAAATTATGGTGGCATGTCCAACCAACCGTCCGCATTGGGCGCAGCTGCGTTGATTTTTAATGATGTCGTGGTCCGTGGGTTCTGGTTGGTTCTTTGGTTTGAAAAAGCCAGCAAAGAGCAACGTATGAGCGTTTATGCAGCCTTGACCCAAGCGGTCGCCAAGGGTGAATTATACGCACCAATCGACAAGGTGTTTGCCTTGGACGACATTGCAGAAGCTGCCCGATATTCATGGGCTGGCGGGCGTAGCGGTAAAGTTTTGGTGGCACCCAACGGCATCTAATTGATCAATGGGTGTGGGCGGCGTAGGTTGCCCACAAACCCTAATCAAAGGACGCGCACATGTCATTTACCCTTGCCACTTGGAACATCAATTCAGTCCGTCTGCGCGAGCCGATTGTTCTGAAAGTATTGCAAGAACAGGGGCCAGATGTTCTGTGCCTGCAAGAATGCAAAAGCCCCGTTGATAAAATCCCGATGGAGGGCTTTGCTGCAGCAGGATACACCCATTCAGTTGCCCGCGGCCAGAAGGGATATAACGGTGTTATGATCCTGTCCAAGCTGCCGATTGAAGAGGTCGCAGCCGAAGATTTCGCATCCCTTGGTCATGCCCGCCATATCGCGGGTCGCCTTGAAAATGGTGTGACGATCCACAATTTCTATGTCCCTGCGGGGGGTGATAAACCTGACCGCGAAGTGAACGAGAAGTTTGGTCAGAAATTGGATTACCTCACTGAGATGCGCGATTGGTTTAAGGCGAACACGCCGAAAAAATCGATCCTTGTTGGGGATTTGAACATTGCCCCGCTTGAACACGATGTTTGGGATCACAAGAAGATGCTTAAGATCGTTAGCCACACGCAGGTCGAGATCGATCATTTTAACGACGTGATGGCGGCTGGTGATTGGGTTGATGTGACACGTCAGGATATTCCTGAAGGGCTTTTGTACAGCTGGTGGTCCTACCGCGCCAAAGATTGGGATACGGCTGACAAGGGCCGCCGGTTGGATCATGTTTGGGCCACGTCGGATATTTCCGCCTCTGCCCACTCCAGTCGTGTGTTACGCGATGCCCGCGGTTGGGAAAAACCCAGCGACCACGCGCCTGTTTTTGCGACGTTTGACCTTTGAATTCAGGACAATCATGCGCATATAGGGTCAACGCCTAACGCATTGCCCGATTGAGAAAGGAACTTACGATGATAGATTTAGGATTGTCGACAACGTCCGCGCCCGCCGTGGATGCCGATTTGATTAAGGATGCAACCGAAGCCTCGTTTATGGCTGACGTAATCGAGATGTCGCAAACGATCCCCGTGATTGTGGATTTTTGGGCCCCTTGGTGTGGTCCGTGCAAGACCCTTGGCCCGATGCTGGAAGACGCGGTGCGTGCCGTCAAAGGCGCGGTCAAAATGGTCAAAGTTAACGCGGATGAATGTCAGAGCCTAACAGGTCAGTTGCAAATCCA
The DNA here is from genome assembly GCA_905182355.1 of uncultured Paracoccaceae bacterium. Classification (GTDB taxonomy): domain Bacteria; phylum Pseudomonadota; class Alphaproteobacteria; order Rhodobacterales; family Rhodobacteraceae; genus Ascidiaceihabitans. Next base: position 3,351 of record CAJJBH010000007.1, read on the forward strand.
ATCGCTGCCGACAGTCTATGCGTTTTTCGAGGGCAAACCAGTTGATGGATTCCAAGGTGCTGTGCCGCAATCCGAGATCAGTGAATTTGTCGCGCGTGTTGTCAAAATGGGGGGCGGTGAAACGCCTGCTGATACCTTGAACGACGCCGTTGAAGCGGCTGAAGATATGTTGACGGACGGTGAAGCAGATGATGCGTCGCAAACATTTAGTGCGATCCTAGGCGAAGACCCAAACCATGCGGGCGCTTACGGCGGTTTGGTGCGGTCCCATATTGCGATGGGCGATCTGGACCAAGCAGAGGCAGTGTTGAACGGTGCCCCAGCCGAGATTTCAGCAAGCCCGGAATTGGAAGCGGCGGCCGCGCAATTGGCGTTGGCCCGTCAGGCAGCTGATGCGGGTCCAGTCGCCGAATTGACCGCGGCGGTTGATGCCGATGAAACAGATCACCAAGCGCGTTTTGATCTGGCGCAGGCCCTACATGCAAATGATGATGCGCAAGGTGCTGTTGATCAATTGATTGAATTGTTTCGCCGTGATCGTGACTGGAATGAAGGCGCTGCAAAGGCGCAATTGTTCACTGTTTTCGATGCGCTGAAGCCAAATGATCCGATTGTTTTGAATGGCCGTCGCAAATTAAGCACGTTGATATTTGCCTGATCGTTTTGGCGGGCTAAGTACATTTTTATGATAAAATCAATTGATCTTCCGAATGTAATTTCGGTCTTCCCATTGGCGGGAGCGTTGCTATTGCCGCGTGCTCGTCTTCCTTTGAACCTGTTTGAGACAAGTTATCTGCAAATGTTTGATGATGCTTTGAAAACGGAGGGGCGTTTGATTGGCATGGTCCAACCCAACGAGGTTGTTGGCCGCGATGGCCATGGCCTTCACAAGATTGGCTGCGCCGGGCGAATTACCCAATTCTCCGAGACAGAAGACGGAAGATACATGGTAACCCTTGCTGGCGTTTCGCGGTTTCGCGTTGTCAAAGAGATCGAAGGGTTTTCTCCCTACCGTAAATGCGAAGTGAACTGGGAGGGCTTTGATCGAGATTTAGGCAAAGTCGAGCAAGATGTGGTTTTTAACCGGAAACCGTTTCTGAAGCAGTTGAGCAAGTATTTTGAAGCCAAAGGCTTGTCTGCCGACTGGGAGACATTGGAAGAGGCAGAAGATGAGTTGCTGATCAATTCATTGTCGATGATGATGGATTTTGAACCAGAGGATAAACAGGCGTTGCTTGAAGCCCCATGCCTTAGCACCCGCCGTGAAACATTGGTGACGTTGATAGAATACAGCCTACTTGGCGGCGAAAGTGGAGATATGATACAATGAGCAGTGAAATGACAGTTGAGCGTCGCATGTTGGAGGCCTTGATTTGCCCGCGCACGCAGACCGCTTTGCGCTATGATGCAGAGGCACAGGAATTGATTTCTAAAGTCGCCAATCTGGCTTACCCCATCCGCAACGGCATTCCTGTCATGTTGGAAGACGAGGCACGGGTTTTAGACTGAATTTCAGGTCATTAAGTCGGGCAGATCACCACTTAATCCAGCGGCTTCACGGATAATTCCACGCCGCAGACTTGGCACGGCGTTGATTAGTCCCATTCCAAGATCACGGCCCAATCGCAGCAACGGATTGTCGTTTGAAAACAATTTGTTGAACGTATCTGTGGTAAGCGCAAGTGCAGTATTATCAAACCTGCGCCATTCTTCATACCGCTTCAGAACTGCCAAATTGCCATAGTCTTCGCCGCGTTTTTGTGCTTCGGATATGATCTGAACAAGAGCTGCGATATCGCGCATACCGGCGTTCAATCCTTGGCCTGCAATCGGGTGCAATCCGTGGGCCGCATCCCCTACCAAAGCCACGCGATCCGCTACTAAGCGGTCCGTCATCGACAGTGCAAGAGGGTAGGAATACCGCGCACCTGCCAGTGAAATTTCGCCCAAGAAATCGCCAAAGCGTGGGCGTAGCATTGTTAGGTATTCTTCGTCAGATAACGCATTGAATGCTGTGGCATTGGCCTCAGTTTCGCTCCAAACTATTGAGCTGCGATTGCCTGTCAGGGGCAGGATGGCAAGCGGTCCTGCGGGCATAAAGAATTGGTGGGCGATGCCACCGTGCGGTTTTTCGTGTTCGATTGCGCAGACAAGTGCTGTTTGACCATACCCCCAACCGATGCGTTTTATGCCAGCACGCTGCGCCGTGCCACTGCCGCGGCCATCACACCCGATCAAGGCGCGGGCTGTGATGGCCTTGCCTGAGGCAAGCGTCACGGTAATGCCGCCATTTGCAGCGTCTTGGCTTACAACAGTTTGATCCGACAGATGGGTGATGTTGGGATTAGACGTGATTGCGTCTAGTAATGTGCGCCGTAAATAACGGTCTTGAACCATATATCCCATTGGTCCGTCTTCTATTTCTGCGTGATCGAAGTGCATGAAAAAAGGGGAGGGACCTTCGCCAGCGCGGCCATCGCTGACTTTGATTTCCAGCATGCGTTGCGCGTTGTCTTTGATATCGCCCCAAAGCCCGATGTTGTTAAGTAAGCGTTGCGAGGTTAACGCAACGGCATATGACCGTCCGTCAAAACTGGGGTTTTTACGCACCTTTGTAGTCAGTGCATCAATTACAGTTGTGCTGATCCCTGCCTGCGCTAGTGCCAGCGCTAGAATAGGGCCGTTTAAACCGCCACCGACGATTGCGATATCTGTATCAAAATTCATATCCCTTGATATGGGTGTCGTGTGGGGATTGTCCATGCGTGGTTGCGTCGCTACCATTTGGTCAAATAAATTATCGGAGCGTGACACATGAATGTTTGGTTAAAGATGACAGCCTGCGATTTGGGTCGCGGTATTGAAGCTGGCAAGATTGATCCTGTGGCCCTGACACAAACCTACCTTGATGCGATTGAAGCTCATGAATTGAAGGATCAGATTTATGCGCGTGTGACGTCGGACCGTGCCTTGGCAGAAGCGAAGGCAGCGTCCGCGCGTACGAAGGCAGGTCAGCGGTTGTCACTGCTTGATGGTGTGCCGGTCAGTTGGAAAGACCTGTTCGATACGGCAGGTATTGGAACGGAAGCTGGCACTAAGTTGCTGAAAGGCCGTGTGCCCGATCAAGACGCGGTTGTGCTGGCGAATGCAACGGCAATGGGGTTGGTCTGTTTGGGCAAAACCCACATGAGCGAGTTGGCGTTTTCGGGCCTTGGCTATAACCCGTCCACCAACACGCCGCCCTGCGTGAATGACGCTGATGCCGTGCCGGGTGGCTCGTCTTCTGGCGCTGCGGCGTCTGTCGCGTTTGATCTGGCCGCTGCTGGGATCGGGTCTGATACAGGCGGTTCTGTTCGTATTCCAGCCGCGTGGAATGATCTGGTCGGATTGAAAACCACATCGGGTCGATTGACGCTTGAGGGCGTTGTACCGTTGGCTTTGAAGTTTGACACAGTCGGTCCGCTGACCCGTTCTGTTGAGGATGCCGCGGAACTATTGGCCTTGATGGAAGGTGGTAAGGCTGCTGATTTACGTGGTGCCACGTTAAGGGGTCGCAAGTTCGCGGTGCTGCGGACCATCGTGTTGGATGATTTACGTGATGCCCCAAAAGCTGCGTTTGAAGCCGCTGTGAAAAAGCTGCAAGCGGCTGGAGCTGAGATTGAATATATCGAGGTACCAGCGGTGGCCGACGCGCTTGATCTGTCGTCAATCCTGATGACATCCGAGGCATATGGGCTTTGGAAAGATGTCATCGAAGCCAATCCTGATGTGATGTTTTCCGAAATTCTTGCGCGTTTTCGAATTGGGGCCAATCACGGGGCTGCTGATTATGTCGCAGCATTGAAAAAGCTAGATGTGGCTCGCGCCGAATATGATGCAGCCACAGCTGGCTATGACGCTGTGCTTGCCCCATCCTCTGCGATTCTGCCGCCGAATTTAGAGCGGTTGAACACGGAGGAGGATTACTACGTCACAGAAAACCTGTTGTCTCTTCGCAATACGAGGGTTGGAAACCTGATGGGCTTGTGTGGTTTGTCCCTGCCAACGGGTACGCCGAGTTGTGGGATAATGTTGATGTGTGCGCCGAATATGGAGGAGCACTTGTTGCGTATGGGTTCGGCGGCGGAGGCTGCACTGGCCTAATTTTGCAAACACGGGCTTAATTTCGCAAATGGGATGACTCAAAAGCCACATACTTCCGTCTAGGTCTTTGTTTTTCTGGACGAAACCTGTTTGCTTGGATAGTTTGAAAGAAACGGGCCATAAATGATCCCGATCCTGAGGCATTTTTGATGAAATTTCCCGAGCGGTTTTCGAACCTTCCGGCCTATGCGTTCCCGCGTTTGCGCACCCTATTGGATGTGCACGAGGCAGGTGGCGAAGTGGTCCACATGACGATTGGTGAACCCAAGCACGCGTTTCCAGCGTGGGTTACAGACGTGATTTCTGCAAATGCCACTGGATTTAACCGTTATCCGCCGAACGAAGGTGCGATTGAGTTGCGCCAAGCTTTTTGTGATTGGGCGGCCCGTCGTTACGGTGTGACGCTGGATCCAGAGGCAAATGTGATGCCTGTCAACGGTACGCGCGAAGGACTTTACAATGCCCCGATGGCGCTGTGTCCTGAGACGAAGAATGGCAAGCGTCCCGCCATTTTGATGCCAAACCCGTTTTATCAAGTTTATATGCTTGGCAGCATATCATCAGGTGCAGATCCTGTGTTTGTCGCGGCCACTGCTGAAACAAATCATTTGCCCGATTACGCAAGTCAGCCTGCCGAGATCTTGGATCGTACTGTAGCAGTTTATATTTGTTCACCCGCCAATCCGCAGGGTGCCGTTGCAAATCGCGCGTATTGGGCTGCATTGTTGGAATTGGCAGAGAAACATGATTTCCGCATCTTCGCGGATGAATGTTATTCCGAGATCTACAAAGACACCCCTCCCGTCGGTGCCTTGCAAGTGGCAGCGGAAATGGGCGCTGATCCAGAACGGGTTGTTGCTTTTCACTCGTTGTCCAAGCGATCAAACCTTCCAGGACTGCGGTCTGGTTTTGTAACGTCAGGTCCAAAGACAATTGCGGAGATACGTCAGCTGCGCACCTATGCAGGGACGCCGTTGCCTCTGCCATTGCAGATGGCGGCCGCTGCAGTTTGGTCGGATGAAGCGCACGTGATCGAAAACCGCGCGCTGTATCAAGAGAAGTTTGAGATTGCAGATCGCATCCTTGGCAACGTTCAGGGTTACGTCAGTCCTGAAGCAGGGTTTTTCCTGTGGCTTCCTGTTGAAGACGGCGAAGCAGCCGCATTGAAATTATGGAAAGAGACGGGCGTCCGTGTATTGCCTGGTGCCTATTTGGCGCAAGACGTGGATGCGGTGAACCCCGGCGCGGGATATATCAGGGTCGCAATGGTGGCCCCAAAAGTGGAAATGACACGTGGATTGGTGGCGATCTGCGATTGTTTGTTTCCACAATAAGAATTTAGGCGAGGTATTAAAATGGCATATCAGACACGCGGGCGCGATCCATTGTTGGACAGTAACATGGCCGAAGCAATCGAAAAACGCGGCAAAGAACTGATCGGAATTGTCTTGATTGTCCTCGGATTGATGGCTGCTGCGATGATCGGCAGTTATACGCCGGATGATCCCAATTGGATGGTGTCAACGGACGCACAAGTCCAAAACTTGCTAGGCCGCACAGGTGCTTCTATCGCCGCGCCTTTGTTCATGATCGTTGGTTGGGGTGCTTGGGGCATTGCTGCGATCCTGTTGGTCTGGGGTGCACGATTTGCCCTGCATCGGGGACAAGAACGCGCTGTTGGCCGTTTGATTTTTGCGCCAATTGCTGTCGCATTAGGGTCGATCTATGGTGCCACGCTTGAGCCAAGTCAGATTTGGTTGCAAACTCACAGCTTTGGTCTGGGCGGATTGTTTGGCGACACCGTTATGGGAATTATCCTCACGATCTTGCCGTTGGGATCAGCCTTCGCAATCAAACTTGTGTCTTTGTTGATGGGCATTTCCATCGTCGCCTTGGGCGCGTTCGTCTTGGGCTTTACCAAGCCGGAAATGATGCGTGCCGGACGTTTCCTATTGCTTGGCCTAATAATGATTTACGCAGGTTTTATGACGGTGCTTGGTAAAGGGGCCAGTTCCGCAGTTGTTGCTGGTCGCCACATGCAAGCTCGCAACGCAGATCGCAAAGAACGCAATCGTGTTGAAGCTGATGAAGCGGCAGCCTACGCCGCAGCTGTCTCTGCTGTTCCTGCTACACCTGTTTACGGCGACCCAATGTTGGCTGCGATGCCAGAGCCGATGTTGCAGGAACCAACATATGCTCCGGATCCCGGCGTCAAAACGGGTATTCTTGCGCGGATGCCATCTTTGATCAAACGTGTCGAACCTGTTGTCCAAGAGATGCCAGAACACGAACTGATCGAAACCTTCAGCCATAACGATGTGGTTGATGCACCTGATGATGACCGCATCAAAGCCAAGATTGCAGGTGTAATACAATCACGTGTCCGTTCCCAACCTTCGGTGCAAATTGAAGCTGTGTCGCCGCTGACGAAGGGCCGTGGACATGGTCCCGTACCTCTTGTGCTGAATACAGTGCAGCCCACACAGTCAGAAGTTCACATTGAGCAAGTAGGGCTGCGCGCAGAGCCACCTTTAACTGCGCCAGTTGCACCGTTGCGCACAGAGCCGCCATTGGTTGATCAGGCCGCACCTGCAGCCAAGGTGACAATTTCCAGCGTGCAAGTCTCACCTGTTCAGCAAACCCAGCCGCTGCCAATCCCTGTTGCTGAACCTCGCAAAGTTGTTCAACAACCAATCCGCAAAGTAGTGCAGCCAAGTGTCCGTGCAAAAGCCGAAGCGCAGCCGAGCCTGTCGTTTGAAGACAAGCGTCCTGCGTTTGAATTGCCGCCGCTGAACTTGTTGGAAAGTGCAGACGACGTCCAGCATCAGCACCTTAGCGACGAGGCGTTAGAAGAAAACGCGCGTATGTTGGAAAACGTTCTGGACGATTATGGCGTCAAAGGGGAGATCGTAGCGGTCCGTCCGGGCCCGGTTGTCACGATGTACGAACTTGAACCTGCACCGGGTTTGAAAGCCAGCCGCGTTATTGGCTTGGCTGATGATATCGCCCGTTCAATGGCGGCCCTGTCAGCCCGCGTTTCTACAGTTCCAGGTCGTTCTGTAATAGGTATCGAATTGCCAAATGAACACCGCGAAAAAGTTGTCCTGCGTGAGATCTTATCAAGCCGTGACTTTGGGGACAGCAACATGCGTTTGCCCCTTGCCTTGGGCAAAGACATCGGCGGCGACAGCATGGTGGCAAACCTTGCCAAAATGCCCCATCTCTTGATTGCGGGTACAACTGGTTCTGGTAAATCCGTTGCCATCAACACGATGATCTTGTCGTTGCTCTATAAGCTGACACCGCAAGAATGCCGTATGATTATGATCGACCCTAAGATGCTGGAACTGTCGGTTTATGATGGCATTCCACATCTTCTGTCCCCTGTCGTAACAGACCCTAAAAAGGCTGTTGTGGCACTGAAATGGACGGTGGGCGAGATGGAAGAACGGTATCGCAAGATGTCCAAAATGGGCGTTCGCAACATTGAAGGTTATAATGGTCGTGTACGCGAAGCGCTTGCAAAAGGTGAGTTGTTCAGCCGTACGGTTCAAACTGGATTTGATGATGATACGGGTGAACCGATCTTTGAGACCGAAGAAAATACACCCGAAGCGTTGCCATATATCGTTGTGATTGTGGACGAGATGGCCGACCTGATGATGGTTGCAGGCAAAGAGATCGAAGCCTGTATCCAGCGCTTGGCGCAGATGGCGCGTGCCTCTGGTATTCACCTGATCATGGCAACACAACGTCCGTCGGTTGACGTTATCACTGGTACAATCAAAGCGAACTTCCCAACGCGGATTTCATTCCAAGTGACCTCGAAGATCGACAGCCGCACCATCCTTGGTGAAATGGGCGCTGAACAACTTTTGGGCATGGGTGACATGTTGTATATGGCAGGCGGTGCAAAGATTACGCGTTGTCACGGTCCGTTTGTGAGCGATGAAGAAGTCGAAGAAATTGTGAACCATTTGAAGGCATTTGGAACACCTGACTATATCACAGGTGTTGTGGATGGTCCTGACGAAGACAAGGAAAACAGCATTGATGCAGTCCTTGGATTGGGCGGCAACACTGATGGTGAAGATGCGCTTTATGACACGGCTGTGGCAATTGTCGTGAAGGATCGCAAATGTTCGACCAGCTATATCCAGCGCAAACTAGCGATTGGCTATAACAAGGCCGCAAGGTTGGTTGAACAGATGGAAGATCAGGGACTTGTTTCATCCGCAAACCATGTTGGTAAGCGTGAAATATTGGTTCCCGAGCACGGCTAGATCCTAACTTTGTTGGCGGCTGGATACTGAGTATCTGGCCGCCAATTTCCCGTTGATAGATCCAGCGTACGGTTGATTATCAAAAGATACACTCCTCTGATTGAAGTTTACGCGATCAATCATTGAGGAAGTTTACATGCACATTTCAGATAAGTTTAGCGAATATACTTCTGGCCTTAGTAGCCTGATTTGCGGCGGGTTTGACATAGCGCCAGACGATGCAACGGACCTTTCAAGCGTGACACGGGCAATCATTTTAGGAGCAGCAGGCGACGTCGCGGTTGTCCTAAAGAACGGTGATGCGATCACATTTCCCGCGCTGGCTGCGGGTGTCATTTATCCGGTCCGCGTTTCACGTGTATTGGCAACTGGAACAACGGCAACAGGCCTCAAGGGGTTGATCTAATGCTTGGGGCTGGCTTGGGGCTTCATCCTCAATACAGTATTTTGGCTTTGGATACCTTGGATTTTCCAGTGAGGTTTGAATGGGATCAAGGTCGGTTTCCTGTTCAGGTCACTGATAGAGGGGGCGGGTTTGTTTCAAACCTCATACCACGTGATCTTGTTGACCCTGCCATTTGGACTGGCGTTGCGATCCATGTTGATCGTGTAACTGGCGACGATGGGAATTCGGGGTTGGGCGCAATTGACGGGGATTTCATCGGAGCCAAACGCACGATTTACAGTGCCTTTGCTGCGGGCAATGCAACGGGTGCGCCGTATCGTGTTATTGTTAAGGCGGGCGAATATGAGGAAAGCGCATTCACCCGAAACGGGAATGACGAACCGGATCAAGCGGTTGCAATCCTTGGGTGGGGTGGGCCCGTTCATTATCGCACTGGTCCGTTTTCCGTAAACTGGTCGAATGCCGGAGGTAGTTATTCAGCCACAGTGAGTGTTGTGAAACGCGTATTTCGGACTGATATTTTAACCTCTGATGGAAACTATACGGAACTGGTTAAGGCTGCGGATTTGGTATCATGCCAAGCGACGGTGGGAACGTGGTTTCCGGATGGAGGTACGGTGCATGTGAACATCGGAAGTCAGCCGACAAATGACGGAATTGCACTGATCCGAAGTTTCCACGGTGCGCGGTTCATGACCCATACGTCGGATATGTATCTTGAAGACATTCATTTCGAAGGCGGCATCACCGGTGCTTTGCATTTTGATCCTGTGTCGACGCGCAATATCGTTGGGGTAAACTGCAGTTTCAAATACTCGGCACCATCTAATCCAAATGTTCCTTTGGACGCGGTGCGGATTCGGCGGACAAACGGGCTGGTCGCGTTTTTTGATTGCGATGCATCGATGGGTGCAAAAGACGGGTGGTCGTTTCACGAGGATGGCAACGGCGGAATGCACGTCCTTTTACAGAACTGCAGTGGCCTGCAAAATGGGATTGATCCAGCAACGTCTTGCAACGGATTTACCACCCACGATGCAATTCGTTCGTTCGATCGTATTGGGCGGCACATATGGCCTGTCGCGCAAAGGAACGGAAGTGCACTGTATTCAATCGACGCAAACATGGCTGGTTGGGGTGACGGCTGTCGCCCGCGATATTGATGGCACATCGGTTGCATTCAAGTGCTCGAATCAAGCTTCAATGTGGTTGCAAAACACTGAAGCGGACGCCGCAGGTGCCACTATGAATTATGCAATCGAGGCGAATGCAGGGGCTGTGTTTACACGTTCTCATACTGACATCGCAGGTACATATGCGACGTCAGTAGGTGGAACCATTTCAGGGTTTTGAGAAAGCGCAATCGCAAGGGCTGACCAGTCTTGGATTACCTCTGGGCGCTTTGGCATATTTTCACAGCGATCCAACGCGTTTGGATCGCTGTAACCAATTATGCTGGGCATCGAGGGATCACATAGACGATCAGGTCCAAAAATTGGCAGCCCGTGGTGGCGATACAGAAGCATACGATTGCTGTTGGTTGATTGATATTCAACGCCTGGCTGGTCAATGTAGGGGGCTAATCCAATGTCTGCGTGGGCGATAAACCCAAGGACACAATCGAAGTTGACTTCATTGTGAAAAATTAGATTCTTGGGACTATCTCGTAGGGTACCCTTTGTCCGTCCAAGCACATGTATTTGCCAATTTGTGCGGCTTTTAGCGATCCAAGAAAGCGCATCATGATCCAGCTGGGTGGTCCCGGCACATACTGCGATCTTCCTATCTTTCGTTTGCTGATATGGTGAAGTGCGTGTTCCTTTCATCTGAATCTGAGGAATTCCCATAGGATCTACCGTAGTGTTGTTGTGGTCAAAACGATCTATTAGACCCTGATTTGCGCTGCTAATTCGAGTGAAGTGGTGTTGGTTTTTTTGCTCCGCGCGTAACAGAAAATCTGGAGCATTTAATAGACGGATATCGTCATTGACGCGGTAGATGCGTGCCGCCTTTGTAGCGTATTGCGCGACCATTGGTGCAAGCAGAACAGGTGCGCCGCTTTCACAAATAACAAGGTCTACGTTCGCCAGCGGTCTGCGCAGTTTTGGACGCCAGTATGTTTCGAAAGTTTGACAAAAGGCAGAGAGGATTTTATCCGTAAATCGGCCCCCTATCTTTATAGGATGAATAGGGGAAAGTCCGTAGATTGTGGTCAGCGTGTTTGAGTGCACGTACTGCCCCTGCTTTGGATTATACCCCAGTACCTTTAAACGGTGGTCCGTTTTAAGGTAGGAGACCCAACTGTAGCCAACGGTCACAAACGTCACATGCCAACCCATTTTTTGAAGATGGTCTGACACCCACAAGATACTGCCGCGTCGCTTCTGAAACGGAAAATGCCCAGTGATTATGATAGCGCGCTTCACGCAAAAAACTTTGGTCGGGTCGTGAATTGGAATGCTGTAAGGACAAGTAGATATATGGCGGTCCCGAATGCAATTCGCCCAATAAGGGGCAGTGGAGTTTGCGTTACAGCCACCAGCATTGCTAGGCCCGCCAATATGGGTCGTGCGGTTGGGATAAGGGTAGATGGGTGGATGGACAACTTCAGGAACGCTGTCTTTAGAAACCAGCCCAAGATAAAGATATTTGCGAGCGACAATACAAGTGCAACATGGGTTGCGGAATATTGTAGCATTGGGATCGTGAAGGTGGCGCTAATGCAAAACGTCCAAATGGCGCGGCGCAAGATTAACTTGGACGCCCCGCGTGCCAGGAGTGCTTGGGTCAATGTCATAACAAGGGCCGCGCTTAATCCTAATGGGATCAACGCCAGAAGGATTGGGGCAACGATCAGCGCATGTGAACTGCCAACGATTGGTTCCAGAACCTGCATCGTTGAGGAGGCCAATCCAAACCAAACCCAACACGCAAAGATTGCACTTAGGCGCAGGCTTTGGTGGATTTCAACGCTGAAAACGGCTGATGTTTTGAGGGACGCAAATTTTGGCAATGCAAGGTATCGCATAGGCGCAAGTGTCAGTGCATCCAGCATCGATAATATGCGGGTCGCAATCTGAAATGCACCGGCGGATGGAAGGCCGATAAAGAAGCCAATGCAGATTTGTGCAAGTGGCATTACACCAGAGTTTAGAACATCACGTCCTGAGATACGAAATACGGTCATAAAGGTGAGGCGCATGTACTTTTCCGCTGGTGCCGCCGTGGGAATCCAGCCTGCCAAGAGGATAGAAGTGATGGCGGACAAAGCAGTATTCAGAACGGCAAAAATCACCAAAGCCGTGGCACCTGCGCCTGCGTACAGTGCGCACAGCGCAACTGCTGTGGCGATACCCTGTGCGCAGGTTGTTCGAAGGGCGAGTGCACGAATGTTCAGCCGTTTTCGAAGCAATCCATCACTGACTGCAGATAGGCCAAGAAGTATAGGTATGATTGCGAGGGGATAAAACGACATCGGAAACCCCAACCCAAAGGCGATCAAAAAGTACAGGGTGGATAGAATGATGCCCATGATCACTGCCAGCCAAAACAGGGCGTGAAGTCTATGGGAGGTCGCCGATTTTATACAACTGTTTCGCCAATGCCTGCGTTGTGGATACCCTGCGTCAATTTGATCACCGCGAAGGCTGTTGCAAAGGCCCCGAATTGTTCAAGCGAAAGGGTGCGCGCCGCGATTAGAAATACAATCGCATTCAGTCCAATACGCGACCATTGCAATAGGACGGACCACAAAAGCGAGCTCATGCGAACACCTGCTTTTGTTTTTCCCCTAAAAATGGTCGCTCAACCCAAAGGTGAACCAAAACAGCGAGGCCAATGGATAGCAGGCTGATTGATAAAACATAGGCCCAAAAACCAAGTGTCGATTGAGGTAAAACTGGCACTAACAACAGGGTTCCTATCCGTAAAGTAAACCGATGTGACAGGTATAGGGCATATGATGAATTACCAAGTATTTGCCATCTGGCGAAAAGAGGAGGGCAAAAAAGCGTGCCTGCTGCTACGATTAAGACGGCCGGAACTCCTGCTGCGATAAAGCGTGGAAGATCAGTTGATCCCATCGCAATCAAAAGCGTCAGTCCGATTAGGAAAAGGCTGACTGCAACTGGTGTTTTCGGAGTATGCCAGCCTTGTTGATAGATTTTTGCCAACAAAATGCCAAAGATAAATTCAGTAATTATGGTATTGGTCCAGTACAGCCAGGGAGCAGTCTGGAATTCGATTAGTGTAGGTAGAAGAACGACAGATATGATCCCAACGCACAGCGTGAGTGTTGCGTGGCCTGCCAATAAGCTGAAGGCACAGAGAGTGTAAAAAAACATCTCGTAATTTAGTGTCCAACCAAGGGAGAGTATGGGTGCGATTCTTCCATCAGGTCGTGCATAAGGAAAAAATCCGTATGACGATAAGATTTGGCCGAATTCAAATTTCGTGTCTTTTGGTCCGTCGGGGAAAACTAAAATCGTAATTACCATAAGTGTAGTGAACAAATAATATAACGGTGCAACTCGCATGAAACGACGTTTTAGGAATGCGATTGGTCGTCCCAAATAGCGGGTCGCTGACAAGGTGATAATAAAGCCTGATATTACAAAAAATATATCCACACCGCGTGTCCAGGGAATGAAATTCAGACCGAAAGACATTGCAAAGTAATGTTCGGCCTCTGCGATCGCGTGACCAATCAAAACCATGATCGCGGCAAATGCGCGTAAAAATTGTAGCCCCCCTAATTTAGGCATCTGATGACCTTGCTGAGTAGGCTTTGGGCTGCATCGAAACGCCACGTACAAGCACCCAAATGAACCCTATGACAGCGACCGAAAACAAAAAGTTTTGATGGGTGAAATAGATACCGTGCGTAGAAAATAGTAAAGCCGCACCCAGTTGGGCATAGACACAGGCCCACATAAAACTTTGATGTGCTTTGACAAATATCATGCGAAAGATGAAGGCACAGGCAGCAATAAATAGAGATCCCAAAAAGGGGCCAAAATCTACATAGGCGGCTGTGAAAAAAGGGAAGTCACCGCCGCCAAGTACACCGTCCAATTTCGCCATTTTTGGTTCAAGAACGTGGGCAAAAAAACCATCAGTAAATGTTAGAAACATGAACCCTCGCAATGAAACGCCACCTAATGTGTGTGGGATTTCAGTGTGTAGCGGCGCAAACCCATTCCAAAGATCGTTGACGTGATAGAAGGCCAACTTTTGGATACCTATATCAAGGATGGGTCGTTGTATTTGGGCGTTTATAACGCTTTCGCGCAGCACCCACGTGGTTAAGAATACGATCAAGGCAAGCCCCAACCATGCAATCCCAGCCACCTTTCTGCGCAACAGACACGTGACCAAATAGGATGACAAGAGAAGCTGAAACAACAATAGTCTTTGGCTCATCACGATCGGCAATATGAACAAGGCAACGACATTTACGCTAAGGGTTATAATGCAAAAAAGTTGTGCTTTACGCGATAAGGGTTGATAAATTTTCATCGTCAGAATGGCAGCGGCAAAACACCCTGTTGCCGGCAAAGCGGCGTAAAACAACCGCATACCTGTGAATAGTTTATTTCCCAACAAAACATCACGGGCTCCAATTGCATCAACATATGCCATCGCGACTAGATTCGCCAATCCACCCAACTTTAAGGCAGACAAAACAACCCACAGGCATGTGATCGCGATAAGGATAAAGTTGACACCAAAGAGGATTGTGGCAGCCCGTTCTAAATCGAAATTGGTCATAAAGGTGGGTGGCGTCTTTAGGCTGGCCCGCGCCGCAATGTCTCCAGCCAAATACACCAGCATGGAAAGCGCGATCCAAATTGCCCCGATTAACGTGAATGCCGAAAGGTCCAAGTTTTCGCGGACCATGAACAATGTGACGAGGTCAAAATACTCAAGGTTGTTCAGGGTGACGCCCGCAATCGCGATCGTTGCACCCCAACAGATCAATATTAAATTTGAAGGCGAAAGGATAGGCATCATGCGGCAAGGCGCTTACGTTGCATTGCCTCGTAGATTGTTGAATCCGCTGCACAAAGCGTTGAAATATGATCGACTAAGTGTGATGGAACAACAGTCGGTTCAGGTGCATTGTTTCGTCGCCATCGTGGCAAAGACTTTCCTGTAATCCGCTCTAGCCCTGCGGCAAAATCTTTTGGTTCTGACAAGTCCCCAACCAGTGCAAATTTGGCAAGATTTGTGATAGCGAGGTCAATCAGTTGTTGAGTGTTCATTCCATAAGATTGCCCGCCTTGGGCAAAGTAGAATAAATACTGCGATGCCAGACGCGCAGCATCTTGGGTGTTTAGAAACCCTGCTAACGTATGGGGCCGGTCTTTGGATGGGTGTTTGCGCTGCAGGTAGTTGTAATGGGACACAAACCGTTCAGCCGGATCGCGCAGCATCGTGATAAGTTTATAATCCTGCGCAACTGGTTTTTGTAAGGCTGGACCATATCTGACATGGCCAGAAATCATCTTAACCTTACGAGCCATCAACTTTTTCAGTTGGGCATCACGTGCGCTGTAGTCATTAATGATATAGCCATCGCCGTGTAAATCGGGATTGCCTTGGTTCAAAGAAATGCTTGCCTGGGACAGTATGAACCGGACGCGCAACGCCGCACCAAAGGTTGAGCCACCACACTTTGGGACATGGATATATACGAAACCTGTCATGGCTTTTCCTTTGCTGGGACCACCGTATTCAAATGGTGATTGTTTGCATTTTGTTAAGGATCGCACGGTTAAGGTTAATGGGCGCTTAATGACCAAACTGCTGATTTTTTGCGAAGTTGGAGGTGTTTTGACATGCATATCATGCATCTGGTGACACGATTGTTACGGGCAGGGTCCGAGGAAAATACTATTGAAACCTGTCGGTCTCAGGCGTTGGCAGGTCATCAGGTCACGCTTGTACATGGGGAGGATTTTGATCCCCATTGGTATGACAATCCAGTCCCTGGGATTCAATTGATATCCATCCCCGAGATGGTACATTCTATAAATTTTTTCGCAGATGTGCTTGCCTACCAAAAGCTGCGAAAATTATTCATGGAGTTGGTCCCTGACGTTATTCATACACATCAAAGTAAGGCCGGAATTCTGGGTCGGTCGGCGTCTTCGGTGCTGCCCAAAGTCTTTGTCGTACACGGCATTCATATCGTACCATTTGAGGGGGTCAACGGGGCCGAGCGTTATCTTTATGTCTGCGCTGAACGACAGGTTGCGCGAAACACTGACCTGTATATTGGCGTATCAAACGCAGTTTGTCAGTCGTTCATAGACGCAGGTATAGCAGATCAAAAGCAGATGAAGTGCGTGCGTTCGGGTATCTCGCTGGGTCGTTTTCGGAACGGAAAAAGGCCAGATGACTGGCCCGCCCTTTTGTGTGCTTCGAGAGCGGAAGATCGGCCACAAGTTGTTTTGATGATGGCTGCTTTTGAGGGGCGAAAACGACACGTTCCATTTTTACAGGAGTTTGCCAAAGTACGATGGGCCGTTCCTGACGTAAAGATTCTTCTGGCGGGTAAAGGACCAGAAGAACAGGCGATCCGTGCGGCAGTTTTTGATCTGGGCCTACAGCACCAAGTGGTGTTCTGTGGCCATCGTTCAGACCCGGAAGCCCTGTTTGCGATGGCGGATGTGTCCGTTTTGACGTCGCAAAAAGAAGGATTGCCGCGGGTACTTATTCAATCGTTGGCGTCAGGCGTGCCAATGATTTTGAATAATCTTGCAGGGTTGGAAGAAGTGATAACGAATGGTCGAAACGGAATAATAACATCATCTGATGATTTAAGTGAAACTTTACACCAAATGGTTCAGTTGTTGGGTAATGATGTAGCGCTAAGGCGGCTAAGGCAGGGGGCCGCTGAGACAGATGTAAGTGCTTGGGACCTAACCAGTTTCGGCTTGCGCACCACAGAACTTTATCAACCATCCACTAAATGTCTTGAACCTTCTGAGATCGCTGCCGAATGACGGTGTTCATCAACGCGCGGTTTTTATGCCAAACATTGTCAGGGGTTCAACGCTTTGCCGGTGAAATCGTGGCAGCCATGGATGATCTTCTGGGGTCTGACCCAGCAATGGCAACTGCTATCGGACCTATTGTTGCGTTGCATCCTGAAGGCGTTTTACGCCGTCCGCAGTGGCGTCATATAGATGTGAAACAAGTAGGGCGAACCTATGGACACATTTGGGAACAAGGTGCCTTATATCGGGCGTCAAAAGATGGGCTGTTGATCAGTTTGGGAAATGCAGGACCACTGCGACACCCGGCACATATGGTGGCTTTACATGACGCGAATATCTGGGAAATTCCTTACGCGTTTTCACCAGGCTATAAAATGCTTCACAAAACAATGCGTCCGATATTAGCACGTCGGGCAAAGCAGCTTTTGACCGTCAGCAAATTTTCTGCAATCGCGCTGTCGAAATATCTAAAAGTTCCAGAAGATAGGTTTTCTATCATTCCCAATGGTGCCAATCATATTTTGAAAGCTGTGGTTGACCCTTGGGTTTTGCAAGAACACAAACTTCACAAGCAGGGCTATCTTCTGAGTGTGGGCAATCATAGCCCAAACAAGAACATTGCGAAATTGATCGAAGCTCATTCATTGGTGGGTCCCTTCGTCCCGCCGCTGGTCATCGTGGGCGGTACGGCTTCGGGGGTGGAAATTGAACGCTTACCTCAAAATTCTAAGGTCCGTTTTTTGGGGCGTGTCAGTGATGGCGCGCTAAGGGCGCTTTATGAACAAGCCCGTGGGTTTGTGTTTCCGTCGCTTTACGAAGGTTTTGGAATTCCACCCCTTGAGGCAATGCAAATTGGCACGCCAGTTTTAGCTGCCTACCGCACTGCAGTGCCAGAAATTTTGCAAGACGGTGCCATGTATTTCGATCCAACTGATGTGGGCAAAATGGCGCGTGCGTTATGGCAGTTTTCTAGTCTTTCAACCGTCGCCCGTACTGATTTGATTGCACGTGGTAGGAAAGTGGCCGCAGGTTTTACATGGGAGAAAAGCGGGATGCTTTTGGCTGAACAGATTTTGATGTTGAAACTGACAGGATCCAAAGGCGCGCAGGTCCCTCGCACCAAATATGCATCCCATGCGCGCAAAGCATCGTAATCGTGATCAGCGGGATCACGAACCCAACGGGTACAGCGCCATCTTCAAAGAGAAATAGGGTTTCGATCAGCTTGAAACCCACAATCTGCACAAGGGCGTGGGTCATATAAATGCAATAAGACAGCTGACCCATGCGGCGTAAAATGCGCGGTGCTTTAGGATTGGCGCTTACTGCGCTGCCGATCAATGCGGCAAAGGATAAAACGATCATCGCATCTAAATTCAAACCAAACCCGATGACTATCAGGGCCACGCCACATATGAACCAAATAGGACTATTTAGGCCTGATCTAGTCTGCTTTGCGATTGTCAGGCCAAGTAAAAATTCAGGTACAATCCGTAGCGCACCAAGATCATTTTCCAATCGAGTGAAGACAAGATTTTCCTCCAAATTTCTTTGAGACTCTGGCCAGTATAATTGTGCAAAAAACATACAACTAAAAAGAAAAATGGAACTCCAAGCCAGTGCAAACCGCATTTTCAGTGTAGCGAAAGCGAGCAGTGGAAAAAGTGCGTATCCGAATGCTTCTGCAGACAAAGACCAACTGGGATAATTTAGGCCACCTGTTTCTGAAATCCCCCACGCGTGCAGTAACGTCGCATGTAGCAAAATCATTTTCCCAAAATCATAGGGCGCGGGGCGTCCAGCAAAGCCAAGTTTTGGGCCAAGAATTAGAATAAGAGCAGCGATGACCATGGTTGCAAAATGGACAGGGTAAAGCCGGGCAAAGCGGTTAAGCGCAAAGCGTTTGAAATCGAATTGATGCGAACGTATCGCATCAGAATAGACCAGATAAAGCACAGCACCAGTGAGTATGAAAAACAGATCTACCGCCAAGTACCCCTTGGAGATAAGAAACGGCGTGGTGCTGCTTGTTTGCGGCCAGAAATGATGCAGAACAATCCAGATAGCAGCGATGCCGCGTAAAGCCGTGAGGGATTGTATCTCCGGCACCTATTTACCCGTCGCCTTTATTACGACCAATGCGGTCATGGCGATCAATGCTAAATCTCGATGTACCGTTATTGCATGGCAGTACATTGTGTCCAACCGCACCCGTTCTTTATAACACCCGTTCGCACGTCCATAGACCTGCCACAGCCCTGTGACGCCGGGACGTACAGATAGATATTCGGAAGCATTGCCACCATAGCGCTGTAATTCACATTGGGTGATCGGGCGTGGCCCGACAAATGACATTTCACCACAAATGACATTCCAAATTTGGGGCAGCTCATCCAAAGAAGTGCTGCGCAGGAACCGCCCAAACGACGTAACACGTGGGTCATTTTTCAGTTTTCTTTTCTGTGCCCACTCTTTTGATGCGGATGGATTTTCTGACAGTAAAGTAGCCAAGATGTGATCTGAATCTTGATGCATCGTTTGTAGTTTCCAACAGATAAACCGGTGTCCATCTTTGCCTATTCGCGTGTGCCCAAAAAACGGCGACCGGGTAATGAGGGTGTTTAACATGGCGAATACAAAAATTGTGGGCGCTAGAATTGGCAATAGAGCCAAGGCGAGCAATAGGTCAAAGCATCGTTTGCCGCCCCGTTGGTAAACATTTTCAACAGGTGAAAATGCAGCCCCTGTCGACGAACTGGAGGTGAATTCCAGATGAGCCATCATAAAGTCCGATCATGTGAACCCACCCACAATTTCAGTTCTGTATATTAGTTATTTATTGGGTTAAGGGGTCGTTAAGGCAAAACAATAAATTGCTGAAACAAGTTGGTTTTTAGTTAATTTTTGTTAACAAAACTTAATGCAGATGAATGTCACGAGGCATCATGGCCGTATGGTGGGGGAACCCGCGCTTTGACCCATCGGCCAACGGCTGTTTTGGGCTGCAGTGTAGGTGCACCAGTCTTAGCCAAGATGACACCTTAAATTGTAATACCGGCGTGCTGAATACTACGAAGGGCCGTGTTCAGTTCGTGTTTAGTGGTACGGTTCAATCTGACATTCAACAATACCGTCTGTGCCAAACTAATTACGGCGAGTGTAGAAGGCGTCGCCGAAATTGCTGGAACATTTATGACGATGATGTCGTACCGTTCCTTCATATCATTCAGGAAACTCTTGAATGCGTCTGATAGAAAAAGATCAGCAGCAGGCACTGATTTCTCATCTGTGAATAAAACATCCGCACCTAAATTTTCTGGATGATGAAGGGCTTGATCCATCCCATGTTCACCGCGCAAAACCGATGTAATCCCACGTGTGGGTTCATCCCCAAAGTAGTCGTTCAACCCGTTTGTGGTTTGGCTCGCATCAATCAAAAGAACCTTCTCACCAAATTGGACTAGGTCAAATGTTAACGCCAGTGCGGTCGACCCGCTTCCCTCGTTCGGTAGCGCTGATGTCACTGCGATAATTTTTGGTTTGTTGGTTGTGTTCAATAACAATGAGGTGCGTAGACTTCGTATTTCACTAGGGAACCAATCGGATGGATAAGCGCGCAGGTGATCCAAAAAGTCCGCTTTCCGTTTTACGGGCAGGATTGGCAATCGCGCCAATCCTATGACCCCAAGGAAACGCTCAAGCGTGTCTAGTGTACGGAAAGTTGTGCGCCTAAGCTCCTGAATAAGCACAAAGCAAATGCTAACGTTCAGTCCCAAAACAGCAGACATCGAAAGAATTAATGATTTGCGGGGTTCTGACGGTTTATAAGGAATAACCGCTGATGAAAGAACACGACTGTTGGCATTTTGGATGCCTTGCTGGGATGCCGTTTCTTTTAATCGAGACAGAAAATGTTCGTAAAGAACGCGAGTTGCATGAGCCTCACGGATTAGCTGCTGTAGGGAAATTAAATCCTGACTTTGTTTCGCTATTTGCAAACCCAACTCAGCCTCGGAAACCTTTAACGTTTGTAGTTGCTGGCGCGCCCAAGTGTGGTCGGACGTCGCGCGGGCTTTGATGGTTTCAAATCGATTGTCGAACGCCACCTTCAACGTTTTATCTTTGGCGAATTGGGTAAGTCGTTCATCATTTGCGAGTGCAATCTTGGTGTCTAGATTGTCGGCATCCCTAAGGGATTTTGACTCCAGCGCTGTCAGTACCATGGCTTGTTCTGCCGAAATTATGCGTTCGCGCATCGACTTGATTTGTACCTTTAACGCTTGCAAACTTTCTGGCGAAACCAAAGGAGTAGAAGCTGAGAAATCAGATGCCTTGATTTCTGCCTGTTCCAACTTTACTTGCAATTCAGCAACGCGCTTTTCCAACCAAACAGTCGCTTTCGACGCGGCATCGATTTTCAAACTGACTTGATTTTGAATGTAGATTTCTGCAATGCTGTCTGCGATCAAAGCAGATTTTGTTGCCTGCTTCGTTTGGACCGAAATGCGAAAAACCGTGCTTTTTGGCAAGTTTTCAATGCGAACCTTTTGCAATAGAGAACTGATAGCGCTGTCACGTGTACGGCGATCGAAGTTGTCTTCTGACAAGTCTTCTGGTGGGACAGACCAGCCCAACTTACGTTTGATTTGGAACTTCAGAACCACTTTGGTGGTTGGTGGCGTAAGACTTCGGTTAAATTCGGGGTCGTGATCAAGCTGAAGATGCTTCACGACATCGTCCATCAAACTACGTGCTCGTAAAATCTCAACTGCAGAATTTACCTGTGGTGTGTCACCTGTCAAGCCATCAGAGATGCTTTGGAACGTTACAATCTTGTCTTTCTTGGGTTCCAAAATCACAACGCTAGATGAGCGATAGATTGGCGTTACGACCACAAACGCGTAATAGCCACCCATAAAGATCGTGATCAATGTTGTGAACACGATTAACCATTTGCCCTGCCAAAATGCGGCGATCAATTTGGAGAAATCAATGCCGCCTTGGTGAGTATGGTCTGGATCGACGAAAGGAGATTGTTGCATATTCGCCTTTGGATTCAAATTGGATCCCTCATCAACCTATCGAGGCGTAATAAGGTTTGGGCGATAAAAACGAAGATTGGTTAATAATTATGTAACGGTATAATTTATGAATATTTCGGTATGCGCATTTAGGTTTCGTTAACCAAAAACAATCAAACGTTCTTAACGCTCATAGTTCTTGTCGTGAGTTGAAAATAGGGTTTTTGGTGAAATGCTACTTGTAAATAATAAAGGGGTGGATCGAATAATCACCGGTCTTGGGTGGTCTTTAACACTGCAGATTTTACGGCTCTTTCCGTTCTTCTTTGTGGTCATACTGGTAGGGGGGTGCAGTACACTTTACCGCAGCGCCAAGGTTTTTGAAGGTGACGCTGGTGGGGCAGAAGTTCGCGTGGTTGGCTTGTCAGCCTTGACCGTCGCGCAGGCCAATTCGTCAACCTACCAGCCAAAAAACCAGCCAGATGTTTTTTCGTTAACGGCTGGAACCGGATCAGGTTTGCGCGGACCTGGTGCGTTGCCGCAAGGGCCATTGACTGCGCCGAAGCCCGTAAAACGACTGGAATTGCGGGTGCCGCCCGCGCCAAATCCTGGGCCATACACGATTGGTGTGGGGGATGTTGTCTTGTTGTCGGCCCCGTCGGGCGCATCCACAGTGCAAGAATTGTCTGGTTTATTAGCCGCGCAAAACGCAAGACGAGGCTATACGGTTCAAGATGATGGATCAATAAATACTCCCAACGTCGGGCGGGTTAAAATTGCTGGCATGACGATCAAAAATGCTGAAGGGTTGCTGTTTCAAAAGCTTGTCGAAAGCAAGATCGAGCCAACTTTCAGCCTTGAAATAACAGAGTTCAATTCACGTAAGATATCGGTTGGTGGCGCCGTTGACCGGCCCGTCATTGTGCCTGTCACACTATCCCCGATTTATCTAGACGAGGTGTTGGCCGCAGCTGGGGGCATAACCGCGACAGACCAATCTGAAGCATCTGTCCGGCTTTATCGAAATGGTACGCTTTATCAAATCCCACTGTCTCATCTGTACGCGGACACTGGCCAGACTAAGTTACGTTTAGTGGATGGTGATACGGTTTTTGTTGATACGCGGCACGATCTGGCACGCGCCCAAGATTTTTTCCAACAGCAGTTAATGTTGGTCGATTTGCGGCAACGGGCTCGTCAAACTGCGCTTGAAGAACTGAAAACAGAGGTTGCGTTGCACCGCGCAAATTTGGACGATGCACGTAACAATCACATCAAACGGATCGAATTAGGGTCGGACAACAGGGACTACGTTTATTTAACGGGGGAGGTTGGTGTGCAATTGCGGTTTGCGCTTCCGTTCGACAGCCGCGCAAAACTTGCTGATGCGTTGTTTGATGCAGGTGGTATCGCTGCGGCAACAGGTGATGTGTCCCAAATATATGTGCTTCGTGTATCGAAAGAACAGGACCTACCAGCGGAAATTACTGCATGGCATCTGGATGCCAGCAACGCCGCAAATTTTGTCTATGCGGCAAGTTTTGAATTACGCCCCGAAGACATCATTTTTGTTGCAGAGCAGCCCGTCACGCGCTGGGATCGCACGATGTCCCAACTTGTTCCAAACTTTTACAGCGCCAGTTCAACCGTTGGAAATTAAAGCTAATGTGCCGATTTTCGCCTTTGATATCGCATAACATCGCAGGACTACCTATATCTTGTTTAACAACAGGAATAGGTAGGACCAGCAGACATGGCTTATGTTTTCAAAACGATCATTGCAGCAACTTTTATTGGCATGGCAAGTGTCGCCAGCGCGGATAAACTTCCGCTGAATGATATCTCGAAATACCTTAACGCTTTGAAAACGGCATCAGGCGATTTCACGCAGATTAATGATGATGGAACGATTAGCACTGGCAAAATTTATATAAAACGGCCTGGACGGATGCGGTTCGAATATGAAGATGCCGTTGTTCTTGCCAACAATGGTGCCGTCCTGATTATCGATAAAAAGTCGAACCAATCACCGGAAACATATCCCCTAAAACGGACACCGCTTTCGTTAATTCTGGCGCGGAATGTGAATTTAGGTCAGGCTAAAATGGTTGTTGGCCACGATTATGACGGGACCGCAACAGTGGTCAAAGCGCAGGATCCCAAGAATCCAGAGTATGGTAATATCGAGCTGAAGTTCACCAGCAATCCTGTCGAGCTGCGCCAGTGGGTGATCAATGATGTGCAGGGCGGACGATCGAC
Organism: uncultured Paracoccaceae bacterium; assembly: GCA_905182355.1. GTDB lineage: Bacteria > Pseudomonadota > Alphaproteobacteria > Rhodobacterales > Rhodobacteraceae > Ascidiaceihabitans. Next base: position 27,466 of record CAJJBH010000007.1, read on the forward strand.
CGTGATCCTTGGTGCGTTAACCAAAGGTGGTAGCATCTCGAACCGACTGTTTGAAGTCGATCCGAGATAATAATTCAGCCGCGGCGGATTCTGCAATTGGCCAACTGGCCCCTGTAGAGCTCGGCGCGGGACGCCACTGTTCCTGCAACCCTAACCAACCATGCTTTGCGATTATAACTGCCACGAGAAAAGCCAGTGTGCCCTTCGTGGTAAGCCAAATATTGATTGCGTGCATCGCTAAGGGGCACGTTGTTGCGCTTGCGTGTGATGTTCATATACCACCCCATAAAGTCAGCGGCATCCGCGATGCGGGTCCGACGGGCGGAACGTTTTCCAGTGTCGACCTGATATTCACGCCAAGTGGCATCCAAGGCCTGAGAATAGCCCAAGGCACTGGATTGACGGCCGACTGGGACCACGCCTGCTGCGTAACGAAATGGTGGGCGCGCGTTACTTTTGAATTTACTCTCTTGGTAAATTGTGGCCATCAGAACGTGAGCGGGGACACCCCATCTGCGCTCAGTCGCGCGGAATGCGCGTAAATATTCGGGGCGCTCTTTGACGATAGTACATGCGTTGTCCAAATTGCGCGGTGCAGTGGACGTGCCACTGCTGCCACACGAGGCAACGGTCAATACTAACATCATAGCGCGAAGAGTTCTGCTCATATGCCTCTCGCTTTTATTGTTTTTTTGAACAGTAACTGATTTTTTTGCGTTGCGAAATCCCGTTTTCTAAAGGAGCACAGCAAGGATCAGCGGCAATGCGCCCACAGCCATCAAAGTGGATGTAACAACAAGCCCAGCTACGGCATCGGAATCCGCCCCATATTTTTCTGCGAGTAGATAGGATGTGACAGCAACGGGTGTTGCGATCTGCAATACCAGAACACCAAAAGCGACGTGGCTTAGGGCGAAATAGTCAGCAACAAGCCATGCAATACCAGTGCAAATAACCAGTTTGAACAAAGACAAAAGCGCCGCCTTACCAATACCACGCGGGTTAAGGCGGGCGACAGCTACACCCAATGTGATCAGCATAATCGGGATCGCCATCTGACCAATCAAGGACAGCGTATTGGTTAGGAACTTTGGCGTTTCCCAGCCTTGCCATAAGAACAACGCACCCAACAACGTCGCCGCGACAAGCGGTTCGCGGACCACCTTTCCCAATGCGCCTTCGCCAGATACCAACCAAATGCCGAAGGTGAAGGACAAGATCGCCATTACGGCAAAGACAACAATGGCGTTACTTAGGCCCGCTTCGCCAAATGCGAATAGGGCCAAGGGCAGACCTAAATTGCCAGTGTTCCCGAAGATAAGCGGGGCCATGTAGGTGCGGGTGTTCAGACCGCCGATTTTGGACACTCCCCACATGGCCAAGGTGACAGCGGCATACGCGATAAAAGATGCCAGCGTTAATGCGGTTAACGCGGCAGGGTCCATTTTGGCCTGCATTAGAGACACAAAAATTAGGCAAGGCACGGATAGCGTCATCGCCAACTGGGTCACAAACTGTATGCGATACTCGAACCTCAGCTTGACCCAAGTGAAACCAACGGCAGCTAATAGGAAAACCGGTGCGACGATCTCAAGCACTGTTACGATAAGGTCCACAGGCTGTTTCCTAATAAATGGCTTCTATAATTGGACAAAGGCCCCTTGCAACGTTTACTAACGAGCGATAGGGGCTACAATATCATGCTTAGAATTCGTGCAAAATATCATCTGGGCCAAGTGGTTCGGCACAAGAAGCATCCCTTTCGGGGTGTGATATTTGATGTGGACCCACAGTTTTCCAATACAGATGATTGGTACGAGGCTATTCCAGAGGAAAGCCGACCCATCAAAGAACAGCCGTTCTATCATCTTTTGGCCGAAAACGACCAAAGCTATTATGTGGCTTATGTTTCTGAACAAAATTTGATTGCTGACTATTCAGGTGAGCCTGTGGATCACCCAGATATTCCTGATCTGTTTGGGCCGTTTCAAGACGGCACTTACCCGCTACATTTTCAAATGAACTAGGCAGCGTGGTGGGCAGAAAGCCCACCACGCTTTTGTCAGTATCCCAGCGCACACCCATCTTTGCGCGCATCACTGGCACCTTCAAGTACGCCATCATCACGGATCAAGATTGCTTGTCCGCCACCGATTGGTGTCTCGGGGATGCTTACGGTGTGACCCAAATCGCTTAGTTCTTGGCGTACTTGATCTGAATATCCGCGTTCGACTTTTAATTCGCCTGCATCGCTAAAGGCACGTGGCGCATCAATGGCAGTTTGTGGGTCCATATCAAAATCGGTCAAGTTGCTGGCGAAACGGGCGTGCCCATTTGGCTGATACGCCCCACCCATCACACCAAATGGCATTATAGGTTTGCCGTCTTTGCAAATCATTCCTGGGATGATGGTGTGCATTGGGCGTTTGCCACCTTGCAGTTCATTCGCGTGGCCTTGCTCTAAGGTGAAACCCGCGCCGCGGTTCTGCATTAAGATACCGAATTTTTCAGAAGCTATGCCAGACCCAAAGCCGTGGAAGATTGAATAGATCAGCGAAACCGACATGCCATCACGGTCGACCACAGTGATATAGATCGTATCCTTGTGAACCGATTCTGTCAGTGGTGCCGCGGCAGGCATCGCCCGCGCTGGGTCAATCAAAGCGGCCAGTCGTGATCCCGTTTCTGGAGCCAACATATGATCCAGTCGTGAAGTGTGATCCAAATCAGCAAGGAAACGATTGCGGGCATCGTACGCAAGCTTGGTGGCCTCTGCTTCGATATGTGCGCGTTGTGATCCCAAAGGGTCCATCGATCCAATATCAAAGTGGGACAAAATATTAAGCATCAACAAAGCTGTGGCACCTTGGCCGTTTGGCGGATGCTCTACAACTTCGATGTCTTTATAGGGTCCGCCAATCGGGGTTGTCACATCACTGGCGGCACTGGAAAAATCGGAGGCTGTATGTAGACCGCCAGCAGCAGCAAGGCTTGCGATCATATCATCAGCTATTTCCCCTGTATAAAAAGCATCTCGCCCATGTTTTGCAATGCGACGTAGAACTTCTGCTTGACCGGGTGAGCGGAAAATCTGTCCAACTTGTGGTGCTTTTCCATCAAAAAGGTATTTGTCACGGGCGGATCCTTGCAATGCGTGCGTGTCGTTGGCCCAATCAAACGCAACCCTAGGCGCCACTGGGACGCCATTATCAGCATAGTGAATGGCGGGGGCCAACAGGTGGTCCAAACCTAATTTTCCGATGTCTTCGGACAGCTTGCAAAATGCGTCAATCGCGGTTGGGATTGTAACAGAATGTGCGCTGCGCAGGGGAACAACGGTTTCGCCCTGCGTGCGCAGAACCTTGCTGTTTAGTGCCGCTGGTGCGCGACCTGATCCGTTTAACGCGCGAACTTCATCACTGCCAGCAGGTGAATAAAGGACAAAACAATCGCCACCAATCCCTGTCATTTGTGGTTCGCAAATTCCTAAAAGAACTGCACCGGCAATAGCTGCATCCATCGCATTGCCACCACTTTTCAGGATATCCAGCGCCGCCTGTGCGGCCAAAGGATGGGATGTTGCACACATCCCGTTACTTGAAAAAACTGGGGATCGGCCGGGGAGGTGGAAATCGCGCATATCGGAACCTTTACCATTCATGTGAGCGGTAATCTAACCGCGCAATTTGGGAAGTCCACTGATCTGTAGGGGTAGTACCTCAGCATCGCGAACTGGGTGGGGGCTGTTAAAACGCGATGCCGAGGGAAGCTTTATGCAGCTACAAGAGATTATATGACGGTCATTCGGGGCCAAAATGTGGTGGAGGCATGAAACTTTTGAGACAACACAGATAATCACCGCAAAGGTTAGTTCTTTGCACCAAAGGTGATTGCGATGCGAAGATCCAGGCGATTTGTGTCAAGTGTGCGGGTGTATGCAACGTCTTTGGCCAAATCTTTGATTATGAACCAACCAAAGCCGCCTTCGGGCATATCTTTAAGTTCGACATCGGTGTTTACGGCCAAGCCAGCGGGGGTTTTTCCGTTAGGCATTGGCAATCCATTGTCAACCAGCTTGATGTTCAAACCCTTGGTCCCATGTTCACAATAGATGCTGATAGGGCCTCCATTTTGGGGGTCCGGATATCCATGTTCAACTATATTGTTAAGCGCTTCAGCCATTACCAATTCGATGGCACCTGTTTCTTCCGCGTTCAAATCCAATGGCGCAAGTTCGTGTAAAAGTTTTTCTGAAGCTTCGCGGGCCGCGTACACCCCGCTTTGAACTTTGAAGTGAATGTTCGGAATGGGTGCCTGAGTGGACATATCAAAGTGCTCCGCTATGCCGCAGTATTCAAGGTTGCAATTCATTGATGGCCCCGTCTAGTGTCGCGAAAAGGCTGAAAACCGTATCCATACGCGTTAGGCGAAACACCTTGTCGACGGGTGGAGTTAGTCCAGCCAAAGCCAAGGTGCGATCTTGGCCCATGTGCTTCATCGATGCCACAATAGCGCCCAATCCGCTTGAGTCGATAAACCCCACGGCACTAAGGTCCAAAATGACAGTTTCAGGCCCGCCGTCTGTTTCGGCCCGCATGGCATCTTTGAATTCGATGGCGACGGCGGCATCTATTCGATCGCCGTTTACGGACACGACGCGTAGTTGGTCTTCTGTTCTGCTCGATAAATTCATTATAAGCACCTATGATCTTCAGGAACGCCGCCATCATTAGGCCGTAAATATTACCAACCCGTGTTCAAAACACAAAATATAGGAGCACTACTTATGAAAGATGTCGTCATTGCAGGTGCCGCACGTACACCGATGGGTGGGTTTCAAGGTGTGCTGACACCCCTTACTGCAGCCGAATTGGGCGGGGCCGCGATCAAAGCCGCGCTGGCTGGCGCTGGGACGGATACTGTGGACGAAGTATTAATGGGGTGCGTGCTGCCAGCGGGTCAGGGCCAAGCGCCTGCGCGTCAGGCAGGTTTTGCGGGTGGTTTGGGGGAAGAGGTGCCTGCAACCACACTGAACAAGATGTGTGGTTCTGGTATGAAGGCGGCGATGATTGCTTTTGATCAAATTGCGCTGGGCCAAGCGGACGTAATGATCGCGGGCGGTATGGAAAGCATGACAAATGCGCCTTACCTGCTTGAGAAAATGCGCGGTGGTGCGCGTTTGGGTCATGGCAAGGTTATCGACCACATGTTCCTTGATGGTTTGGAGGACGCCTATGACAAAGGCCGACTTATGGGAACCTTTGCCGAAGATTGCGCCGAAACCTTCCAGTTCACACGCCAAATTCAGGATGACTATGCGTTGGCTTCTTTGTCTCGTGCGTTGAACGCGCAAAAATCTGGCGCATTTGATGATGAAATTTCAGCGGTCGAAATCAAAACGCGCAAAGGTGCGGTGACTGTTGCCAATGACGAACAGCCTGCATCTGCGCGTCCTGACAAAATCCCACAGCTCAAGCCAGCGTTCCGCGAAGGTGGCACTGTAACTGCTGCCAACTCGTCGTCGATTTCAGACGGTGCGGCTGCTTTGGTGCTTGCCTCTGCAGATGCGGCCAAAGCAAAAGGTCTTACAATCCGTGCCAAAATCAAAGGGCATGCAAGCCATGCGCAAGCACCGGGCTTGTTCACCACTGCGCCCGTACCTGCAGCGCATAAGCTGCTGGCACAAATCGGGTGGAAAAAAGAAGACGTCGACCTTTGGGAGGTAAACGAAGCTTTTGCCGTTGTGCCGCTCGCGTTCATGCACGAAATGGGGCTAAGCCACGACATCGTCAACGTAAATGGTGGGGCATGTGCGCTGGGTCACCCAATCGGTGCATCGGGTGCACGGATCATGGTTACCCTACTTAATGCACTAGAAAAGCGCGGCCTCAAACGTGGCATCGCAGCGATCTGTATCGGGGGCGGCGAAGGCACAGCGATCGCTATCGAACGCACCTGAATTTCTTTTGGCCTTAAATATCCTCGGAGGAATCGCATATGGCGATGGGGGCAGACAGCCCCCTCCCTCCTCTCAGAAGTAAGAATACATGCAAGTTGATTACACCACGCTTAGCCAAAATATCGCCGCCCTGACGGCAGGTGAAACAGACACCATATCGCTTATGGCGACAGTTGTATGCGAGGTGCATCACAGTGATGACCGCTTCGACTGGACCGGGTTCTACCGTGTAACAGCACCTGAGTTGATGAAAATCGGACCCTATCAAGGGGGGCACGGGTGTTTGGTGATTCCCTTCGCGCGGGGGGTGTGCGGGGCAGCCGCGCGCTTAGGTGAAATCCAATTGGTGCCGGATGTGGACAAATTCGCGGATCATATCGCCTGTGCAAGTTCAACAAAGTCAGAACTGGTCCTGCCTGTTTGGAACAAGGATGGTCTGCTTTTAGGGGTTTTTGATCTTGATAGTGACCAACCAGACGCGTTCACCCAAGGTGATGCCGATGCGCTTGCGATCATTTTATCCCAAACATTCAAACACATCCAAATGACGTAATTCAACGCCCATGAAAATTCCGCTTGATTTTTCATGATGTAAAATGACATCGTGAAAAAATAGTCGTAAATTTCACGGATACCAAATGTTGCAGTCTGACCTGACCAAGCCCGAGACACTGGGCGCCGACCTTCGGGCCTTGCGTAAATCGCGGGCGCTGACGCTAACGGATATGGCGGATTCACTTGGGCGCTCTGTTGGCTGGCTCAGTCAGGTTGAACGGGATTTGTCTGATCCGTCCATCAGCGACCTGCGCGAAATCGCGGCCTTTCTTGGTGTGCCAATTTCGATGTTGTTTAGAAACGAAGCAGCCCCTGCGAACGAGGCAGGGTATGTTGTACGCAAAGGCACCCGCCGCCCAATGGGGTCGCACACGGCTGGGCTCATCGAAGAACTGCTTTCTCCTGACCTGACTGATGACTTTGAAATGGTGCATTCCACGTTTGCGCCACACAGCGAAATTGCCAATCCAGTGCAGCGCCCAACGCAAGAAGTGGGGTATCTGATCTCAGGGCAACTGGACCTCGAAATTTCTGGCACTGTCTTCAAGATAAATCCAGGTGACAGCTTTCGCATCAAAGGGGAACCGCACCGTTGGATGAACCCTTATGATACCCCCGCCATCGCGGTCTGGGTCATCGCCCCACCTGTGTATTGAAAGGGATCGTTTCAATGCCATCGAAGACTGAAATGTTACGCGGAAGCTGCAACTGCAAAGGCGTCACCTTCACGGTCAAGGATGGTGGCCAAAGTGTATCAGCGTGCCACTGCACACAGTGTCGCAAACAATCAGGGCATCACTGGGCCTCTGGCTACACAGACGTGAGCAATTTTGAAATTACAGGCGATGTCCGTTGGTTTGATGCCTCTGCGACCGCCAAACGCGGGTTCTGTCCAACCTGTGGCTGCTTCCTATTTTGGAAATCAAACACTGAGGATGGCATGAGCTTTTCCTTGGGCGTGATCGACGGGCCAACGGGCCTTGAAATGCAAAAGCACATCTTTGTCGCAGACAAAGGGGACTACTACACAATCGCGGACGGCGTGTCGCAAAGGGAGCAATAGAACATGAGTAATTTTCCAACAACGGCCCGCGTGGTCATCATTGGCGGCGGTGTCGTAGGCACCTCGACCCTCTACCACTTGGCCAAAGCTGGTTACAAAGACTGTGTGTTGCTGGAAAAGAACGAACTGACCGCGGGTTCTACTTGGCATGCTGCAGGCAATTGCCCGAACTTCTCAGGCTCTTGGGCTGTGATGAACATGCAGCGTGACAGCCTTGAACTGTACCGCACACTTGGCAAAGACGTCGACTATCCGATGAACTACCACGTGACGGGTTCGGTTCGGTTGGCACACACCAAAGAACGCATGCAAGAGTTCGAACGCGTGGCAGGTATGGGCCGCTATCAAGGTCTAGAAATGGGCATCCTCACCCCCGCAGAGCTTAAAGAATACCATCCATTTATGGAAACCCACGATCTTGCAGGTGGGATGTGGGATCCGCTTGATGGTGACATTGACCCCGCGCAATTGACCCAGGCTTTGGCAAAAGGCGCGCGCGATGCCGGTGGTCACATTGAACGGTTCTGTTCCGTCACCGGTATTGATCGTGATGGCGATGAATGGATTGTGAAGACTGAAAAGGGCGACATCCGATGTGAAAAAGTGGTCAACTGCGCAGGCTATTATGCGCAGCGTGTCGGTGAAATGTTTAAACCATTTGGCGGGCGTACGGTTCCGATGGTTGTCATGTCCCACCAGTATTTCCTGACCGAAGAGATTAAAGAAATCGGGGAATGGACCAAAGAAAAGGGCCATAAATTACCCATCATCCGTGACGTTGATGTCAGCTATTATCTGCGTCAGGATAAAAACGGTCTGAACCTCGGCCCGTACGAACGCAATTGCAAAGCGCATTGGGTCACGCCCCAAGATCCAATGCCTGAAGACTTCTCGTTCCAACTGTACCCCGACGATCTGGAGCGCCTTGAATACTACATCGAGGACGCGATGGAGCGGGTTCCAGCATTGGGCACCGCAGGCATTGGCCGCAACATCAATGGACCGATCCCATACGCCCCTGATGGCTTGCCGATGGTCGGTCCTATGCCGGGCGTTCCGAACGCTTTCGAGGCGCATTCATTTACCTTCGGCATCGCGCAGGGTGGCGGTGCAGGTAAAGTAGTTGCCGAATGGGTCATGCACGGCGAAACGGAACTGGATATGTGGGCTATCGATCCACGCCGTTACACAGATTACGCCGATCATGATTATTGCCTGTCCAAGGCGCTTGAAACCTATGGCCACGAATATGCCATGCACTTCCCGCATCACGAATGGCCTGCGGGTCGTGACAAGAAACTGTCACCAGTGAACGACAAAATCCGCGCGAATGGTGGCCAAATGGGTGCATATAACGGTTGGGAACGTGCCAACTGGTTTGCCAAGGACGGCGATGACACATCCGAGGCGGCAACCGAAACATGGTCGCGCGAAGGACCGTGGAACATTCGCGTCCAAGAAGAGGTGGAAGCCGTGCGTGATGGCGTCGGCGTTCTGGATCTACCCGGCTTCTCGCGCTTTAATCTGTCTGGTGACGGGGCCGCAGAATACCTGCGCGGTTTGATCGCTGGGGCATTGCCAAAAGTGGGTCGTATGAACCTTGCCTACTTCGCGGACAGTCGTGGCCGTATTCTGACGGAGATGTCGGTGATGCGTCATGGGGACGACCAGTTCACCTTGATCACAGCAGCAACCGCGCAGTGGCATGATTGGGATGTGTTGAACAACGGTTTGCCTGCTGGGCTTTCGCTGACGGATCACACAACGGAATACTCCACGTTGATTGTCACAGGTCCAAAGGCGCGGGACTTGTTTCAGTCACTCGACACACAGGCCGACCTGACGACCACATGGCTCAGCATCCAACCCGCCACTGTGGCCGGCGTGGGCTGCGCGTTAGCTCGGGTGTCCTTTGCTGGTGAACTTGGCTGGGAAATCCACGGACTAAACGCAAACATGTCTGCACTATACGATGCAGTCATTGGCGCAGGGGCTGTACCGTTCGGAATGTACGCGCTGAATTCGATGCGGATTGAAAAAGGTTATCGGGCGTGGAAGGGCGATCTGTCCACAGACTACACACTGCTTGAAGGCGGCATGGAACGGTTTGTGAAATTCGACAAACCACAAGACTTCCCGGGTAAGGCGGCGCTTCAATCTGAGAAACAACAGGGGCGTAAGAAAGCCTTTGTGACGTTGATCGTTGACGCACCATTCACGGATGCACCTTACATGTCTACAATTTGGAACGGCGACGATGTTGTTGGGGAAACAACATCTGGCGACTGGGGGTTCCGTGTGAACAAATCCATCGCGCTGGGCATGGTTAAAGCAGAACTGGCCGTAGCTGGAACAGAGCTAGAGATCGAAATATTTGGTGCACGTTGCAAAGCAATTGTTCAGCCTGACGAACCGCTTTGGGATCCATCCAACGAACGTATCCGTGCATGATAGCGTGGCTACAAAAGCAAAGCATTGGCATCCGCCTTTGCTTTGCTTTCCTCTATTGTGGTAGCTACTACGCCCTGCTGTTCGGCTTAGGTTGGCCGTCTAACGCGGTGGTAACGATTTCCGTTATAACCGTATGTCTGCCAATTTTTGGTCAAATCAACGGCCCCCAAGCCGAAATGCGGGTGAAGACACAGATGGTTAACGAAGCACCCGCTGACGTGATTTGGGAACATACTATGAGATCGACGAGATCAAGGGTCACGAAAGGGCTTGGACCTTTTCCCATAATATATTGGTCACACCGCTGCCTATTGATGCGATGTTGGATGGGCGTGTTCGCAAGTTGCGTTGGTCCAGTGGGATGCGGTTCGAGGAACATCTGACACAGATCGAACCAAACCAATCGATAGCGTGGAACTTTGTTTTCAATCCGCCGCAAACCCTTACCGCCTTTGACCTACACAGTGCAAAACAAGGGGGTATTGTGAATATGCGATCAGGCTCTTATGTGCTGTCAATACTGCCCGATAGTGGCACGCTTTTGACGCTTGAGACGCAGTATTCAGTCACGACACTCCTCAATGGCTATTTGGCTTTATGGGGCGAGATGTTCCTACAGTACTTCCATCACGCTGTTCTAAGTGTGATTAAAGTTCGCAGCGAAGAGGCCGCAAAAATATGATGATCCTTGATGGTGGCATGGGCCAAGAATTAATTGCACGCGCAGGCAAAGCCACGGGGCTTTGGTCGGTACAAGCGTTGCTTGATTCCCCTGAAACAGTACGCCAAGTGCATGACGAATATTTTGCCGCTGGCGCTGATATCGCAACAACCAACAGCTATTCAGTTCTGCCTGATCGCCTTGCGCCGCATTCTCTTACAGACCGACTAGAAGAACTGACGCGTCTGGCATGTCAGCTGGCTTGTGACGCGCGTGATGCGCATGGGTCTGGTATGATCGCGGGCGGCTTTGGGCCACAAGGGTTCTCCTATCAACCTGACAAATCACCACCCGCTGATGAGGCGGCAGAAGTCTATGCAACCCTCGCCAAGATCCAAGCGGACTACGTCGATGTGCATCTTCTTGAGACCATGTCGTCCATAGATCAAGCACGTGGTGGATTGATGGGGGCAGGGGTCACGGGTAAGCCTGTTTGGGTCGCGCTTTCCGTTATGGACGATGATGGTTCTCGCCTTCGTTCTGGTGAAGCACTTGTCGATATCGCACCCCTGCTGAAAGAATTCGCACCAGCGGCGGTCTTTATCAACTGCTCCAAACCCGAAGCGGTAAGCACAGCCGTCCCAATCCTTGCACAGCTAGGGCACGTGGTCGGGGCCTACGCCAACGGATTCACAGGGATCGTTGATGACTTTGATACCGTCGGCGCAACCGTTGATCTGCTAAGCGCGCGCAAGGATCTTGGCCCAGACGCATACGCAACATTTGCACAAGATTGGGCGGCCAACGGAGCCACAATTATCGGGGGCTGTTGTGAAGTGGGACCAGCGCACATCGCTGAATTGGCCCGCCGATTAAAGGCGGTCTAACAAAATGAACGCCATCGACCTTTCATTACTCACATCCCGCACGGCAGGTGAACCGTGCAAGGTCGACATCATCATCGCTGAAGGGTTCGTTCTGGTCGAATTGTCTGGCGTCGTTGAAGTGCTGCGTATGGCAAACCGGATCGGTCCCGCACCCGTATTTGACTGGACGTACAGGTCGGTCAAAGGCGGATATATATCGTGCCGTGCAGGGCTTGGCACATTGACGGAACAGTTAAGCGACAAGCCAAACGCCGATTATGTTTTCATCATCGGCAACACTGATTCCGATCACCCAGATCTGTCATTAGGCGCGACCATATCGGCGTATAGCTATCGTAAAGCCAAGGTGTTGCTACTGTCCGAAGCCGCCAGCCGATATATCACGGAACATCCCGATGGGTCAGGCGATCACACAACCCATTGGGAAAATCGGGCAGTCTTACAAGAACGCGGCGATCCAGGGGGCGAAGGTACCTATGCGCTGGCTGTTGATGACGGACGTATCGTGACCTGTGCAGGCATGGGGGCAACCGTTGATTTGACGCTGGGATTGGTTGGCAACCATATGTCTGCGGCAGCTGTTATGACGGCTGCGGATATTTTGTTGCACGAGAAAATCCGTGACTTCAAAACACTACAACCCTTTGGTGGAAAACGCCTGACTATGACGGGAGATAAGGAATTGGATCAATGTATCGAGTTGATGCAATCGCATATGGAAGACCCGTTGCCGATTTCTGAACTGGTTGAGCTGGTTGGAATTTCGTCGCGCTCCCTTGAGCGTCGCTTTCATCGCCAACTGAACACGACCCCCAATACCTATTACCGCGAATTGCGATTGAACTGGGCCAACAACTTGCTTTTGAACACAACTCTGACCATCCGTGAAATCGGTATGGCTTGTGGGTTTCCCAACGGCTTTTCCAGTCTTTACCGAAGCTTCTTTGGCGTGACCCCAACGGCGATCCGCAGAGATAAGAAATGTGTAGGGCTAGGTCGATAAGGGGTCAAATGCGCCACTTATGACGCTTTTGATGGTCGGCAGTTTTAGGTTCCGTGCGAAGCTAATGGAATCTTTGGTTCATAAGGCTTAAACCCATGTCTTCACTTCCAACAAAAGCACGCGTTGTCATCATTGGGGGTGGCGTAATTGGCTGTTCTGTAGCCTATCACCTGACCAAACTGGGTTGGGAAGATGTTGTTCTGTTGGAACGTAAACAGCTCACCTCTGGCACCACGTGGCATGCCGCTGGCTTGATCGCGCAATTGCGGGCGACGGCAAATATGACCAAGCTGGCAAAATATTCCCAAGAACTTTACGGGACGTTGGAAGAAGAGACAGGCGTGGCGACAGGCTTTAAGCGTGTGGGGTCTATCACCGTTGCTTTAACCGAAGAACGACGCGAAGAGATCTACCGCCAAGCGGCAATGGCCCGCGCATTTGGTGTCGAGGTCGAAGAAATTTCGAACGAACGGGTGCATGAACTGTATCCCCATCTCAACCTCGAAGGGGTCAAAGGGGCTGTCTACCTACCGCTGGACGGGCAGGGCGATCCAGGGAACATCGCACTGGCCTTGGCCAAAGGCGCACGCCAACGCGGGGCGCTGGTGAAGGAACGGGTAAATGTCACCGCAATTGCCAAAGAAGGTCGCCGCGTCACCGGAGTTGATTGGACCGACGCGGCCGGTGAAACGGGCCACATTGAAACGGATATGGTTGTGAACTGTGGTGGCATGTGGGGGCACAAAGTTGGGCGTATGGCTGGCGTCAACGTGCCGCTACAAGCCTGTGAACACTTCTACATCGTGACTGAAAACATTAAGGGCCTGACGCAATTGCCTGTTCTGCGTGTACCAGATGAACATGCGTATTACAAAGAAGACGCGGGCAAATTCCTGTTGGGTGCGTTTGAGCCAGAATCCAAACCTTGGGCGGTGGATGGCATCCCCGAAGACTTTGAATTCGACCAGTTGCAAGAAGATTTCGATCACTTCGAGCCAATCCTTGAAAAAGCGATCGAACGGATGCCACTGATGGCGGAAGCGGGTATTCACACGTTCTTTAACGGGCCTGAATCCTTTACCCCAGATGACGCATACCATCTTGGATTATCGCCAGAGGTTGACAATTTTTGGGTTGCTGCAGGCTTTAATTCCATCGGCATACAATCCGCAGGGGGCGCTGGTATGGCGCTGGCTGCATGGATGGACACGGGCGAAAAACCGTTCGATCTGGGCGATGTAGACATCAGTCGGATGCAGCCGTTTCAAGGGAACAAGAAATACCTCGAAGCGCGGTCAAAAGAAACACTGGGTCTGCTTTACGCCGACCATTATCCGTTCCGTCAAAAGGCAACGGCGCGTGGTATACGGCGCACGCCCTTCCACCAACATCTGCTTGATAATGGTGCGGTGATGGGGGAAATCGCAGGCTGGGAACGTGCCAATTGGTTCGCCAATGAGGGTCAGAAACCGGAATACGAATACTCGTGGAAGCGCCAAAATTTCTTTGACAATGTGGCCACAGAACACAACGCAGTGCGCACAAACGTTGGCATGTACGACATGACATCCTTTGGAAAATTGCGGGTAGAGGGCCGCGATGCAATGGCGTTTATGAATTACATCGGTGGTGGCAATTACGACGTGCCAGTTGGCAAAATTGTATACACACAATTCTTGAATTCAAAGGCTGGGATTGAGGCTGATGTCACCGTCACACGCATTGAAGAAAATTGTTTCCTTGTCGTGACACCAGCCGCTACACGCCTTGCAGACCAAACATGGATGCGCCGCAATCAGGGTGACTTTAACGTCATAATCACCGACGTGACAGCAGGCGAAGGGGTCTTGGCGATCATGGGGCCTAACGCGCGGAAGTTGTTGCAAGCTGTGTCGCCCAACGATTTTAGCAACGAGGTAAATCCCTTTGGCACTGCGCAAGAGATCGAGCTGGGCATGGGCCTCGCCCGTGTGCACCGCGTGACATATGTAGGTGAATTGGGTTGGGAGATTTACATGCCATCCGACATGGCCGCGCACGCGTTTGAGACGCTGTATGAGGCGGGTCAGGACATGGGGTTGAAGCTGTGTGGGATGCACATGATGGACACCTGCCGAATGGAAAAAGGATTCCGCCACTTTGGCCATGACATTACATCCGAGGATCACGTTTTGGAGGCAGGCCTTGGCTTTGCCGTTAAAACGGAAAAGCCTGATTTCATCGGGCGTGACGCTGTTTTGCGTAGGAAAGAAACGGGGCTGGAACAGCGATTGGTTCAGTTCAAACTGAAGGATTCTGAGCCGCTGTTGTATCACAACGAACCAATTTTGCGGAACGGTGAAAACGTCGGGTATCTGTCCTCTGGTGGCTACGGTCACCATGTGGGCGCGGCGATCGGAATGGGGTATGTGCCGTGCAAAGGTGAAAGTGTGGCCGAGTTGCTGAACAGCACATTCGAGATCGATGTGATGGGCACACGGGTCAAAGCAGAAGCACAATTGAAGCCGTTTTACGATCCAAAATCTGAGCGTGTTAAAGTTTGATGTTTCGGTTGGGCGCGCTCCCCCCGCGCTGCGCGCTCCCCCGGGATATTCTGGGCCAAAAGAATTTGGCTGTGTTGTTCGTGTCTGGACAATGATGAAAGGGGTGTTACGGGTAACGCACCCCAACCGGAGCGCCCAATGTCCAAGTCTAGTAAGCCCACCAGTGGTGATACCCTTTCAGGTTTTGGTTTTGCATTTGGTGCCTATTTTCTTTGGGGGTTTTTGCCGATCTACATGAAGATGTTGTCGCATCTTCCATCGGCCGAAATTGTGGCGCACCGTGTGATTTGGTCGGTGCCAATTGCGGGCGCATTGTTGATATATTTGGGTCGCACCAAAGACGTACGCGCCGCGCTCCTTGATCCCAAGATGCTGTTGATGGGGTGCCTTACTGCGGCATTGATCACAATAAATTGGGGCATTTATGTTTGGGCGATTTCAGCAGACCGCACGTTGGACGCAGCCCTTGGTTATTACATCAACCCGTTGTTCAGCGTTGCCCTTGGCGCGATTGTACTGCGTGAACCACTGACACGGGCCCAATTGGTGGCAATTGCATTGGCGGCGGCGGCTGTGGTTGTGTTGGCGGTTTCAAACGGATCGATCCCGTGGGTTTCGCTGGGGCTGACCGTTTCATGGGGGCTTTATGCCCTGTGCAAAAAACAATTACCGATTGGTCCAAACCAGGGGTTCTTACTTGAAGTTCTTATCCTTCTTATCCCCGCACTTGGCTATGTCGCCTGGTCAACGGCGCAGGGCCAAAACCACTTTGATCTTAGTATGACGTCTGACACATGGTTGCTTATGGGGTGTGGTATTGTCACGGCCGTGCCGTTGTTGCTGTATGCAAATGGCGCAAAGGGACTGCAGCTGACGACCATCGCAATTTTGCAGTACATCGCGCCGACTTTAATCTTCTTGGTTGCGGTGTTTGTGTTTGGTGAAGAGTTTGGCCAAGCACGTATGATCGCCTTCCCAATGATTTGGGCAGCGCTGGTGATCTATTCGGTGTCGATGTTCCGCAAGATGAGGCGTTCTTAACTTAACGCCTCTCGAAATTTCAGGAACCGTGGATCTTTCGAGACACGCGCATTCATGGCTTCACGCAACGCGCCGATGGTTTTATGTGGGCGCATCACCACCTCGAATTCTTGCATAAGACCGTCGTCATTGAGCGTAATCAAATCCACGCCAACACAATCCAGTCCTTCAATTTTGCACTGAAACTCTAGCGCCCAATCATTGCCTGATCCCATCACACGACGGTATTTGAAATCCTGAAACACCTCATTCACGTGGCCCAATACCGCCGCCACAGGTTCACGGCCTGTCCATGTCGCCCAATAGGTTGGTGGACTGAATCGGACGTCTTCCGCCATCAGCGCCGGCACACCTGCGTGATCATTGGCCAAAACCATGTCGTGAAAAGATTGGATTGTCGGGTGCATTTTGGTCTCCTTGTTGGTGCAGCCTTGCACGGCATGGGTTGAAAACCAACGCAACATCTGTGAATTGAGGGGCTATGGACGCAACGTATTCCCCCCCGACTGACCCGCTGGTGATCCTGCACGATGATGCGGATGTGATCGCTGTTGATAAACCCGCTGGCCTGCTGTCAGTGCCCGGACGGGGTGAACATCTAGCAGATTGTCTGATCACCCGTGTGCAAAAGGTTTTTCCCCACGCTTTGCTGGTGCATCGCCTTGATCGCGACACATCAGGTGTGATGATCTTTGGCCTAAACCCACATGCGCAGCGCACTTTGTCGACGCAGTTTCAAGAACGGCAGACAAAGAAGATGTATGTTGCGCGTGTTTGGGGTGTGCCCGAAGAAAAAATGGGCACGGTTGATTTGCCGCTGATCGTGGACTGGCTAAACCGACCCTTGCAGATGGTGTGTCACGAGACAGGCAAACCATCGGTCACAGACTGGCGGTTGTTAAAGGATCAGGGCGAGACCGCGCGGATCAGATTGATCCCTAAAACTGGACGGACCCATCAGCTGCGCTTGCACATGATGGCGCTTGGGTATCCGATCCTTGGCGATCCTTTTTATGGGCATGCCGAAAGCCAAGCGTATCCACGTATGATGCTGCATTCTGAAGAACTGCGGGTGAAACATCCTGAGAATGGGCAGTCATTAAGGGTACGGGCGAAGCCACCATTTTAGGGCGCTGGTGATGTTGACGCTAATAAATGACATGATGATGAACGACACATGACTCGTATCGAAGGTGAATTGCGGGTTGATTTTGTAGGTGGCGCAGTTGCGCACCGTCTTCGCTTTGGCGGCGGGCGGGGGCAGGCGCTGGCCAAGGCGATGGGGCTGCGGGCAGGCAAAACACCCACGGTGATTGATGCGACGGCTGGCTTGGGGCGTGATGCGTTTCTACTGGCGTCCCTGGGGGCGCAGGTGACGTTGATTGAGCGTTCAGATCAGATGCACGCCTTGTTGGTTCAGGGCATGGACCTTGCCGCACAAGAGGGCGGTGAATTGGGCGAGATAATTGGGCGGATGACGCTTTTGAAAGGTGATGCCAAAGATTTGCTGCCCACGTTGTCTGGTGAATCGATCTTGATCGATCCAATGCACCCCCCACGGCATAATTCGGCACTAGTGAAACGCGAATTGCGTCAAGTGCGCGAGATTGTCGGTACCGATGATGACGCGGCTGATTTGGTGCGTGTGGCGCTTGAGCAGGCTGGCAATCGGGTGGTTTTGAAGTGGCCGGCGAAAGCTGACCCAATCGCTGGAATACGCAAATACTCCCATCAAATTTTAGGCAAATCAACGCGCTATGATGTTTTTATGGTGGGTTAAAGGCGGTTAGGCTAAGGGGCGGACAAGAAAAAACCCCCGCCGCCAGTTGGCCGCGAGGGTTTAGAAGCTTGTTACAGCAAAAAGTGATTTAGATCACCCTTCCCGTTCCAATTTCTTACGCGCCAATTTACGGGCACGACGGATTGCTTCAGCTTTATTACGCGCTTTTTTCTCGGACGGTTTCTCGAAATGTTGCTTAAGCTTCATTTCACGAAAAACGCCTTCACGCTGTAGCTTTTTCTTCAGGGCACGAAGCGCCTGATCGACATTGTTGTCACGAACACTAACCTGCATGTGGTTTTCACCACCTTTCTAGATAAGAGTTGCAAGGATTTGCAGGAAATTTTGCTTTACCAAGATGATATTGTTTTGTCGAGTCTGCTGTTACGCAAAAATGCGCAACATGATGTTACAGGTGCCAAAATCGCCAATAACGTGCCTATTTTCACCCATGCTGGTGATATGTTTAGCGGGGGTGTTGGGTAGGGGCTTTGCCATTGGGGCAGTCAATGACGTTTCGGATGAAACCACTTTGAAGAAGGAAATTCCGACCATTAACCAAATAGGGCCGCCAAATTGTGGCGGCCCTATTCAGTAATTTATTCAGTTGGTAGTTCGAAGCCTATTAAGGAGTCCAACCCGACACTGATTTGACCTCTAGGAAGTCTTCCAGACCCCAAACGCCACCTTCACGGCCATTGCCGGACTGCTTCATGCCACCAAACGGGGCACCTGCGCCGCGTGATGTGCCGTTCATTTCGACCATGCCAGACCGCAATTGCGTGGCCAAACGATTTGCGCGCGCTGTGTCTTGGGTTTGCACGTAGTTGGTCAAGCCGTATGGCGTGTCATTGGCGATTTCCACGGCTTCTTCTTCGGTGTCGAACGGGATGATCGACAGGACTGGGCCAAAGATTTCTTCACGTGCAATCGTCATCTGGTTATTCACATCTGCAAAGACCGTAGGCTTCACATAGAACCCGCGGTTCAAGCCGTCAGGGCGACCTGGGCCACCAGCAACAAGCTTGGCACCTTCGTCGATTCCCTTCTCGATCAGGGCCTGAATTTTACCCCACTGGACTTCGTTCACGACGGGACCAACATGGCGGCCCTCGTCCGAGGCAGGACCAACAGCCACGCTGTTTGCAACAGCGGCCGCTACTTCAACCGCTTTGTCATAGATGCCACGTTGCACCAACATGCGGCTTGGGGCGTTACAGGACTGACCCGTGTTGTTCATCATATGCAGAACACCACGTTTCACAGCCTTTTTATCGGCATCGTCAAAGATCAGGTTGGCACCCTTGCCGCCCAATTCCAGATGCACACGCTTTAGCGTGTCAGCGGCATTTTTCGAGATCAATGTGCCTGCGCGGGTGGAACCGGTAAAGCTGACCATATCAACGTCTTTGTGACCTGTTAGGGTGGATCCAACACCAACGCCGTCACCGTTCAGCATGTTAAACACACCTTTGGGAAATCCAGCTTCGTCAATCATCTCAGCAAAGATCATCGCGTTGATCGGGCTTTCCTCGGACGGTTTAAGGACCATTGTGCAGCCTGCAATGGCAGCAGCGCCAACCTTCAGGGTCACTTGGTTCATTGGCCAGTTCCACGGCGTGATCAAAGCGGCCACACCGACGGGTTCATAGATGATCCGGTCGTTCGGGGCGTGATCGCCAAGCGGACGGCTGAATTCAAAGTTTTTGGCCGCTTCAACAAAGTTGCGCAGGTGATAAGACCCGGCGCCAACTTGGCTGGAACGGGACATCGAAATCGGGGCACCCATTTCGGCACTCATTGCGGTTGCCAGTTCTTCGGCGCGGGATTCATAAACCTCAATCAGCTTGGAGACGTATGCGATACGTTCTTCCACAGGTGTGGCCATCCAACCCGGCAACGCAGCTTTCGCCGCTGCGACTGCCGCGTTTGTATCCGCCTCAGAACCAAGCGTGATAACAGCTGTTGGTTCCTCGGTTGAAGGGTCGATTACATTGTGGTCCGTTCCGCCTTGGCTTTTGACCCATTCACCGTTGATATAAAAATCACGTTTCTCTTGCATGGCATATCTCCCGAATTTCATGCAGCGGCCCAATCTTGGGGCCCCCAATTGGAAACACTGTGTCATCACATTAAATTAGTATCAAGGACGGGGATGTATCCATACATTACATACGTTACGTTGGCCCCCTAAGCCGCACCAAATTAGGAGTACGACCATGGGCCTACGCATCAACGACACGATCCCTGACATAACTGTGGAAACCGACCACGGCACGATCCAACTGCACGACTGGATTGGCGATTCTTGGGCAATTATGTTTTCGCACCCCAAAGATTTCACACCCGTATGCACCACAGAATTTGGCGCAGTTGCACAGTTGGCTGACGAATGGGCCGCACGTGGTACCAAGGTGATTGGCGTCTCTGTCGACGGTGTTGAAGACCATAAGAAATGGAAAAGCGACATCGAAAAGGTTGCCGGTGCCAAAGCTGGGTTTCCGATTATCGCAGACACAGGGCTTGAGGTTTCCAAAGCCTTCGACATGCTACCGTCCGAGGCGTATTTGCCTGATGGACGTACACCAGCCGACAGCGCAACAGTGCGGTCAGTGTTCATTATCGGACCAGACAAGCAGTTGAAATTGTCGATGACCTACCCGATGACAGTTGGCCGCAACTTTGCCGAAGTCTTGCGTGCGCTGGACGGTTTGCAAATGTCAGCCAAGGGTGTTGCGACACCTGCGAACTGGATGCCGGGTGAAGACGTGATCATCCCGCCAAGCGTGAGCGACGCGGACGCAAAAGCGAAGTTTGGCGAGTTCGAAACCATCCTGCCGTACCTGCGCAAAACCAAAGCGCCGAAGTAAGGCTTAGGCGTAATTTTCAGCGCTCCGAATATATTAGTTGGCCGCATGTGAATCTGCGGCCAACTGTTCTTAACAGGTTATGTACAAGCCTAAGGCACAGGTCACTTTTTGGGCCACTGCTAAATAGTCTGCCATTCAGTTGGCAAAATATCTGGATTATGTTTGTCCGGATCAGCAAACCAACGCGTCGGTGCAATGACAATCTTTTCGGCGCTGGGATTTAGCCAAGCCCCCCACCAAGAGAATGAAGAATTGGCAATGATGTGATGCTGACAGGCTGCCATCAAACGCAGGTCTTCATAATTATGATCCCCATCGTTGAAGTCGATATAATGGGTTTCAAAGGGTAGTTTTAGGTTCTCAGCGACCCAAGCTGGATCATCTGAAAATGCGTATATTATTGGATCAACACCCATTTGCTTTGCGACGGAAGCAGCCGCACGGGCATAATAAGGCAGATCGCATGTCCCATGGGCGGCATTGAATTTTTCATTCGATACATAGTCCCCCCGCCTGATGTGCAAGGATACAGAGGGTGTGGATTGAATGGTTTGTAACGCTTCAGCATTCTGGTCTGAGGGTGGTGTGACAATCTGTAGATCGCTACGGATTTGATCTTCGAAAGCTTTGAAATAGCGTTCGGTCTGCCAATACCCTTTCAGATGTGTGTTATTGGCCAACTCAGAAAACGCACTGTCGTACCCAAGAGATGCTTCGCGGTAGGGTTTGGTATACCCGCGTTTAAGCAACTTTCCAAAAACGCGCAGGCCATCTTCTTTACTTGGGGGCAACCGCCCTGCCTCGACTGTCCGGATATTGAAATGGCCTAACCCGACTTTAAACGCTTTAGGATGATCAAAGTCTCGTAGATCCAGTCCAAGATCAGCGGAATGGCGCAAGGCCAGCGCCCTGCCTGCGCAATACTGAAACAACTGATTGCCCAGGCCGCCACGAATGCGTGTGGTTATCATAGTTGTCCCCTCTTGTTGTATCATTGACTGTTCTGTAAACTAAAAAAGCTGAAATAACCAAGGCACTTCAGAATGAAACTTAACCCTTTGCACTGGATAAAGCTTTGGCGGGAACCATGGCGAAAAATTTTCTGGTCGTCTTTTTATACATTTCGCCGTGAAGATGGTGAAGCCAAGCGTTGGCGTCTTGATTTGGCACCAGAAGATGTGGTGTTTGATATTGGCGGGTTTGAGGGAAACTGGGCTGCTGACGTCCACGACCGTTTCGGATGTTGGGTTCACGTGTTTGAACCTCACCCAACCTTTGCTGCTGCAATTTCAGCCCGATTTGAAGGCAATCCAAAAATTATTGTGCACGATTGCGCCCTTGGGTCGAAAGACGGCGTTTTAAGCTTGTCAGATTCAGGGGACGCGTCTTCGGTAATGTTGGCGAATGAAGAAAACAGTGTGGAAGGCCGCGTTGTCGATGTGGCAACTTTCATGTCTGATTTTGAAGGGGATGTGTCCTTAGTCAAGATCAACATTGAAGGCGGTGAATATGACCTGTTCCCAGCCTTGGCAAAAGCCAAAGCGATGGCCCGTTTTAAAACTCTTCAGGTGCAATTTCACCTTTATACCAAAGACAACATCAAAGATCGCGATGACATTCGCGCTGACCTAGCCAACGCACACACCTGCGAATGGGTCTACCCTTTCGTGTGGGAGCAATGGTCTTTATCGCGTTGAAAAATTGCGTACAGCGCGGCGATATAACGTCCGTTTGAATTCGCGCTTTATTTTCTGACCTATCGGTTGTGACCTAGAAATGGTGCTGCCACCTGTTTGCGCAGTTCGGTCTGATACGCCGGACGGGACGACACATGCCAAGGGTATTCCCGTCACCCAATGCATTTGCAATGTCGTGTCGATTGGGCGGTCAAATCGTTTGGTGATGTCCAGCAGATGCTTTGCTGCTTTGTGACTTACCAGTTGGGCCGAGGTGCGCAAGGGGGTGATTTCTGGCGCAACAATCTGTGAACCTTCATCTTCTTTCAACAGTTTAACGCCACCTTTCAGCTGCCGAACTTGAAACTGAATATAGCCCAATTGCGCTATATGCGCTGCGGCCAAAGTATGGGACCTTTCGAAAGCCGCCGGTTCTATTTGAACATCGTCTTCTAGAATCAACGCGGCATCTAAATCTTCGTCTAAAATGCGCTGCCAAGCTGCGCGGTGACTAAGAAAACAACCAATTTCGCCCGTGTTTAACGCGAATGGATAATGTGGGCGATGAAGTGGGGTCGCTGAATAACAGTCGGTTTGTTGCGTCTTGGTCAATGCTGACCCATCGACGGCATCCAAAACTTCAGCCCTGTACGGTGACGCGTTTAGAAGGTGGTCAACTTGTGGTCGCCGGGCCGTTGCGCGTGGAAGATGAATGATGAACGTTTTTGTTTGATCCATTGGGTCTCATTTCCGGCCATAGAACCGTTCAGTGCAAGATGTGTAACAACAGTAGTCGTAGCTAAGACGTGATTGCCAGAGTTTACCAACCGATACCCATGTTATTGGAACGTGAGAAATAAAAAAGGCCCCAATGTTTCCACTGGGGCCAAAATCTTCAAAAGCTGAACTAAGGGTTTATTCCTCAGCCGCTTTCTCTTCAACAACTTCTAGACCAGTTGTCTGATCAACAACTTTCATGGACAGGCGAACCTTGCCACGATCGTCAAAGCCCAGCAATTTGACTTTCACTTCTTGGCCCTCTTTGAGGACGTCGGAAGGGTGGTTCAAACGGCGGTTTTCGATTTGGGAAACGTGGACCAAACCGTCGCGCTTGCCAAAGAAGTTTACGAATGCACCGAAGTCTACGATCTTAACGACCGTACCGGTGTAAACCATGCCTTCTTCTGGCTCTGCCACGATCGAATAGATCATGTCGTAGGCTTTCTTGATTGCTTCACCATTTGGCGATGCAATCTTGATGATGCCTTCGTCGTTGATGTCGACTTTTGCGCCAGACACTTCAACGATTTCACGGATCACTTTACCACCAGAACCAATCACTTCACGGATTTTGTCCGTTGGGATTTGCATGGTCTCAATGCGTGGTGCGTGCTCTGAGAATTCAGCAGCACCCGTAAGTGCTTTGTTCATTTCACCAAGGATGTGCAAACGGCCAGTACGTGCCTGCTCGAGCGCTTTTTCCATGATGTCAGGTGTGATGCCTGCAATCTTGATGTCCATTTGCAAAGACGTGATACCGTTTTCTGTACCAGCAACTTTAAAGTCCATATCGCCCAAGTGATCTTCGTCACCCAAGATGTCGGACAGGATGGCGTATTCGCCGCTGTCTTCCATGATCAGACCCATAGCAACGCCAGCAACCGCAGACTTCAACGGAACACCTGCGTCCATCATGGACAAGGAGCCACCGCAGACAGACGCCATTGAAGACGAGCCGTTGGATTCTGTGATCTCGGACACAACACGTACTGTGTATGGGAAATCAGTTGCAGCAGGTAGAACAGCCTGCAAAGCACGCCATGCCAACTTACCGTGACCGATTTCACGACGGCCAGGAGGGCCCACACGACCAGCTTCACCAACCGAATAGGGTGGGAAGTTATAGTGCAGCAAGAAGTTGGATTTGAAGTTGCCGTGCAATGCGTCAACGAATTGCTCGTCATCGCCGGTACCCAAAGTGGTCACAACCAAACCTTGTGTTTCACCGCGTGTGAACAAGGCAGAACCGTGTGTACGTGGCAACAAGCCAGTTTCGCAAACGATGTCGCGGATTTCATCCGTCGCACGACCGTCAAGACGCTTACCTGTTTTGACGATATCGCCACGCAGGATTGACGCCTCAAGGCCTTTCATTGCGGACCCAAGGTTCGCGTCACCCTGTTGCTCTTCTGACAGCGCATCCATGATAGTGGCGCGTGCTGCAGAAACAGCGGTTGTACGCTCTTGCTTGTCGCCAATTGCAAATGCTGTGCGCATGGCTGCTTCACCAGCTTTAGCAACAGCAGCGGACAATTCTGAATAATCAGCAGGCTGATAATCGAACGGTTCTTTTGCAGCAGACTCGGCCAGATCAACGATCAGGTCGATCACAGGCTGGAACGCATCGTGTGCAAACTTAACCGCACCCAGCATTTCAGCTTCGGACAATTCGTACGCTTCTGATTCAACCATCATCACGGCGTCTTTTGTACCGGCAACAACCAGGTCAAGACGTTGCTCAGGCTTCAAGCGCAGGTCTTGCATATCGTCAACTTCTGGGTTCAGGATGTATTCGCCATCCTCAAAACCAACACGACAGCAAGCGATCGGGCCCATGAATGGCGCGCCGGAAATCGTCAACGCAGCAGAGGCCGCGATCATCGCAACCATGTCCGGATCATTGACCAGATCGTGTGACAGAACTGTACACATCACTAAAACTTCGTTTTTGAAGCCAGGGACGAACAGTGGACGCAATGGACGGTCGATCAAACGAGACGTCAGTGTCTCTTTTTCTGATGGACGTGCTTCGCGCTTAAAGAAGCCACCTGGTACTTTACCGGCAGCATAATAGCGTTCTAGGTAGTGGACGGTCAGCGGAAAGAAATCCTGACCCGGCTTTTGCTTTTTAGCAAAAGTGACGTTTGCCATAACGGATGTCTCGCCCAATGTGGCGATGACAGAACCGTCGGCTTGACGCGCGACTTTGCCTGTTTCCAATGTAAGCGTATCTTCGCCCCATTGGATGGATTTTTTAGTTACGTTAAACATCTAAGTTTCCTTGTTGGCCCATTGGCCTTTATCATAGGGGCCGAATTGCCCCTGACTTCTGTATCTTTTATTTCAGGTGCCGAAGTCCAAGCTCCTGATTTCAGATAGACGCGCTTTACAGTAGAAATGGGCTGATGGGAAGAGAATAGGAGTTATGGGCTGTTTTGCAGGGTTTTATGCGCAATTCCGGGCGTTCAAACTGGCGCGACAATAATGTTAGTTTGCTAAACGGCTTCGATGCAGTACTGCGGGTGTACAAGCATAATAAAAACACGAGCAGAATATGACCGAAATGACCGATAGCACTAAAAACATGGCGGCGCGCGATTGGATGCAGGTGCTTAAAAAGTACCGCGAACCCAATAGTTTACGCAGCAGCTTTGAACTTGGTGTTAGTGTTGTACCGTTTGTAGCGCTTTGGGTTTTGGCATGCTGGATTGCAAATTACAGCTACATCACGGCCTTGGGAATCTCTGCTGTGAACGGATGTTTCCTACTTCGGCTCTTTTGTATCCAGCACGATTGTGGTCACGGATCATTTTTTGGCAACCGCACACTTAGCGACTGGACCGGTCGTACATTAGGGATTTTGACACTTACCCCTTACGACGTCTGGCGCCGCACACATTCAATTCACCACAGTCACGCGGGCGACCTTGATCAACGCGGCATCGGCGATGTGATGACCTTGACGGTTGAAGAATATCACCAACGCAGCCCTTGGGGTCGTCTTTTGTACCGCGCCTATCGCCACCCTTTGGTGATGTTCGGTCTAGGCCCAACCTATCTGTTTCTACTGACAAACCGTATTCCTTGGTCTGCTCTGGACCAGAAAAAGGACTGGATCAGCGCAATGGGCACCAATCTGGCAATCGCCGTTCTGTTGACCATTATTGTGCAGTTCGGTGGATGGCAGGCGCTGTTCCTCGTATTCCTACCCACAACGCTGATCGCAGCAACAACTGGCGTTTGGCTGTTTTACGTGCAGCATCAGTTTGAAACGACACATTGGGTTGAAAATGAAGACTGGCAAATGCACGAAGCAGCCCTTCACGGCAGCTCGCACTACGATCTTCCCCCGATCTTGCAATGGTTCTCTGCCAATATCGGCATCCATCACGTGCATCACCTTTACAGCCGCATTCCTTTCTATCGATTGACCGAGGTGTTGCGCAATCACGAAGAGTTGGCAAATTCCACCAGCCGCATGAACCTGCGCCAAAGCTTCAAATGCGCCAGCCTTGATCTGTGGGATGGTACCAACAAGCGCTTGGTGTCGTTTGCGACCGCACGAAAGCTTCAGCTCGGTTAATCCCGAATGATCGATTATCTGCTTTTTGTGCCAGCCTGCTTTGCGATCAATCTTGCGTTTGGGCCCAATAACCTGATGGCGCTGGCCAATGGCGCACAACACGGCGTCGGTTTCGCCTTGATCGCCAGTATGGGACGGCTGCTGGCCTTTGTCCCTATGATCGCAATCAGTGCGTTGGGTTTGGGCCTTGTCCTGTCGGCCTCGGCCTTTGTTTTCACTGCGGTCAAAATGATCGGGGCAGGCTATCTGATCTACCTTGGGATCAAGATATTGCGGGCATCTTATAAGACGCCCGACAGTGACCTGAAGGCCAACACCCTGACATTGCCCCAAGCCTTCATGCGCGAAGGGTTTGTGGCGCTTGGCAATCCCAAGGCGATACTTGTCTTCGCCGCGTTCTTTCCACAGTTTTTTGTGACCGAAGCGTATATCCAAAGCTATACAATCATCGCCTTGATCTTTCTGGCGCTAGAAGGGGTGGCGATCTTGGTCTACGCATTTTTTGGCCGTCTTGCGGCGCGATCCAGCACGTTGAATATGGGCGGGTTCCAGCGGGCATCTGGCATTGGCATGGTGATTTTTGGTGGGCTGTTGTTGCTGACACGTCGACCCGTTTGAGGCAGGGTGTGGTGGGCTTACTGAACTAGGCAAAGAAGATTTTCGTCAGGATAATACTGAGGGTGGTTTTCGGGAACCGGATAAGGCCGCCGCACCAAAAAGTGTTTCACGGATAGTCTAACGGGAATTTTGGACGTCCTTCTTTAAATATGCGAAGCCCGAAAATTCGCCTGCCTCACTTAGATTTTGCCAGCTGTAAGCTTGATGCCTAGGCCATACATCCATGTAATTTTTGAATCAACTTCGAGGTAACGCGTCAACCAGAAGTGATGTTCCAGCTAAAACACGTCAAAGGGAGGGGGGAATTGTTTAGTATAGTAACCCGTTCTCAAAACGCGCCTTCTTGGAACACCTATAAAACATCTCGATTTACGTTGCCCACAATCAGCTAAAAACCCAAACAGTTGCTGCGGTTTTTGTCGCTCTCGGAATGGTAGGTATTTCTGCATACTGCCGCTAACAGCAGTGGTCTTAGGCCCACCGTGCAATGCGATTGGTTGTGGTCTCGAATTGACCCTGAGACCAAAGTCATCTTTAAAATACTAACCAAAAGTTAATCGTCTTGGTCAAACGTTAACAGTGGCTCAGTGTTAAAATTCTGTGAATGTCCGTGGCTTGGCCAAATTGTACAAAATATGGGTGTGAGTTGTACAATTTATAACGAAACCTGCAAATCCGGCCGAATCTCCGAACGCAAATTGTACAGATCAGCGCCCTGTTTTGTACAATGCACTGGGTAAGCAGCATCGAACGCTGCCTTAACCCCACCGGACGTTGCCCAACATCAGCCCAACAAAAAACGCCCGCTGCAAGCAACGGACGTTTTCTGAATTCCAGTCTTGGAAGGCGCTTAGCGGCGCAGGCCTAGACGTTTGATCAGGTCTTGGTAACGTGCTTCGTCTTTAGCGCGGGCATAGTCCAGCAGCTTACGACGTGTCGCAACCATCTTCAGCAAACCACGGCGGCCGTGGTTGTCTTTTTTGTGTGTTTTAAAGTGCTCTGTCAGCGTCGCGATGCGCGAGGACAAGATTGCAACTTGAACTTCAGGTGAACCTGTATCGCCTTCTTTAATGGCGAATTCTGTCATCAAGCGTGCTTTTTCTTCTGGTGTAATCGACATCGGGGTCTCCTTTAAAAGGTTAGTGTGATGGCGCAGCCCGGGATGTCGTCCAGTGCAGGCCCATGGAGGTGTCGGTATGAATGATTCCATAGCCGACAGGCGCGTATAGGAAATCTATACAGGTTTGGCAAAGGGTAATTGTGGAGGGCCCTTTAAACGTTGGCGATAACGCCGGTTTGTGCAATGCTTTGTGCAACCAATACGATGTCCGACAATTCGATATCTGACCCTGCATCAACGTCTGCAACCGCCGTACCATTCATCAAGATTTGCATCAGATCGGGGTTGGTTGGGTTGATCTGTAAGTCGACCTTGGGTTCATCGCCAGCTGCATCATCCCACACCAAAAGTATGGTATCGTCGTCACCATTAAAGTCGGTAATTTGCGCAGCATGGCCTTCGGTAATCCAATCCCCCAGTACGATTGTGTCATTGCCTGTGCCTGCAGTTACGATGTCGCTTTGGCCCGCAAGGATTTGATCATTACCACCGCCACCGTTTAAAAAGTCAGCGTCGTCAGTGTCTTGGATGCCATCAATACTGGTGTCATCTTCCACGCCGTTCAATTGATCATCACCCCAGCCACCAAACAATGTATCAGCACCCTGACCACCCGTAAGCGTGTCATTGTCCAAACCGCCCTGCAAAGCATCGGCCCCTAGATCACCAGACAAGTTGTCATTTCCAGTAGAGCTTTGAAGCGCATCATCGCCGGCCCTGCCGTGCATCGTGTCGTTCAGGTTATTGCCGTATAATGTGTCATCATCATCGCCGCCAAACAGCACGTCATTGCCTGCTTCGCCGTGCAGTGTGTCGTTGCCATCCGATCCAAGCAATGTGTCGTCGCCATCGGCACCATGCAGGTCATCATTTCCAGTCCCGCCGTCAATCGTATCTTCGCCGCTGTAACCACCAATTTGGTCGTCCCCCACCCCACCGTCAAGGGCGTCTGGGCCACGCGTTCCAGATAGGATGTCATCCTTTTCGGAGCCAGTAATAGACGTTGTTTCTTCGTCGGAATCGCTTTGTGTCCCTGACTCGATAAAAGTCACAGTACCTACGGCCATCACTCCCATCAATTCTGCCAACCAAAGCATTTCGAATTCCAATTCTTCATGTAATGAACGTCAGCATATAGGCACATCAAACCCAGTATTACAAAAGGATCCGTACTATTTGGTTAACAGCCAATCTTAGTGTTGGCCTTACACCCAGACCTCGGGTTGTTGGGTGTAAGGCAGGTACAGTGGGTGCTTTGGGTGGCCGTGTTTAGAAAGACCCAAATGATACAGTGGTTGCCCCGTGGCCCCCAACAAAGCAGCAACATCGGCACCTCTGTTCAGATGCAAGCCGTGGGTACCCCATGCGGCAATAACACTGCTGGCCCAACCTGCGCCTTCAACAATGGTTGCGTCGTTTTGCGGCCCAACGGGATCGATTGCGGCCTTCATGTTGCGTGGATCAGTGTCGCGCCACGCAAAGATGTTTGTCACTCGAAAGCCGCCGAATCCCAGTGTTCGCGCACGTCGCTCACAGCGTTCAACAGTGGGGTCATTTTGGACTTCGGTTGCTGTTGATGGATTTAGCATCACAAACAGAACCTTGCCCCCTGCATCGTCCCAAACACGCGTCAGACTATACCGATAGCGTTCACAATCGGAATATACTGCTGTCGAGGGTGCGTCGCCTTTTGTGTGGGTGCGAGTAATCATAATAGTTTAGGTGTTGAAAACACGACTGGGGTGCAATTCGCCGGCTTTATAGCGCCCCACGGCCACAGCCTTTCCGTCAAGTGAGGCCCAGCATTCGTCACCATATTCAATGTCTGAAGCCAGAACCATTCCAGGGTTACCATTGCGCATCTTTACAGCGCCTTCGGGTGTGGCGGGCACTTGTTGCAAGTCCTGCAACCCTTCTTCGAGGGGTCGTAAATAGGTATCAAGTTCAGGTTGTTGTGCCAATTCTTCGACCCGTGCCAGTGTGATGCCGTCACTTACATCAAATGGCCCAGACCAGATGCGGCGCAATTCGCGGACGTGGCCGTGGCACCCCAAAGATGCGCCTAGGTCACGTGCGATGGCACGGACGTATCCGCCTTTGCCACAGGTCATTTCCAGCGTGACGTGATCTGCGTCCAGGCGATCAATCATTACCAATTCTTCAACCCAAAGCGGGCGGGCTGCAAGTTCAATATCTTCGCCGTCACGGGCCAGTTTATACGCTCGTTGACCGTCGACTTTCACAGCGGAAAATTTTGGTGGGACCTGCATAATGTCGCCGACAAATTGGCCAAGCGCCGCTTTTATTTCATCATCGTCAGGGCGGGTGTCAGAGGATGCGATTACTTCGCCCTCCGCGTCATCGGTATTTGTCGATTGGCCAAGCCGCACAGTGAATGTGTAGGCCTTCAACGCATCTGTGATGTAGGGGACGGTTTTGGTCGCCTCACCCAAAGCCACAGCTAAAACGCCTGTTGCATCGGGATCAAGCGTACCAGCATGGCCGGCTTTTTTCGCCCCGAATGCCCAGCGCACTTTGTTCACAACTGCGGTTGATGTTAGGCCAGCAGGTTTATCAACAACCAACCATCCCGAAATATCGCGTCCTTTGCGTGCGCGGCCCATATGCGTGTCCTATCGAAGTGAATTCAAGAATTTGCCGCCTATCGCGCTGGGCCTGTGCTGTCAATTCGCAGGAACAACTGTGCCGATCATAGGGCCAAGGCGGAAGCCCGCGTCGTTACGGCCCAATTCGGGTGCATACAGACGACTAATGTTGCCGTCAAAGTACATTGCTTGAGGCAGCTTTAAATGATCACGAAACAGGCTGCCAAATTCGTGGAACGTGACGGTGTTGTTGGAAATCACAAACACCGCTTTTTTGCCATCAGCCGATGTGCCCACGCCATTGCGGATATAGCGCGAGGTACCGTCGGGTAGAAATTTTGGATGTAGTTCACCGTCAATAACCAGCATTGGACCAGACTGTGTGGCAAATTCGCAGGTTGGTTTTTCGTCGATATATCGAAGTGTCTCAATCACATCGGCTTGTTCGCCACGAAGACATAGAACGCCGTTTGGTAGCAGGCCAAAGTTGCCCGGCCCCGCATTGGGAATAACGCGCATAAGCTCCTTGCCGTTTTCGATATGGTGACCGACAGGGGAACGGTCATCGTGATACATCCCCGCGTTCATGGCAAAGCTGAGTTTTTCACCATTCTTGCGCAGGGCATTGTTCAATACCCGAAAATGGCCATACGCTACACCCGCGTCACCATTTAAAAACAAGCGCAGCGTATCTGTGGTCATATCAACGGTACAAATCGAGTAGGCATTATCTGCGAAGGTGGCATCCTCACATGTTGCAGCGTTTGTCGCCCCAACTGTTGCCAACCACACAAGCGCTGCCCGCCAAATCATTCAGGTGTCTCCGCCTCGTCGACGTCTACTTTCGCGATGTCACGTGCGACGTGTTCTTGAGCCAACATCTTGCGTGTGGCATCCATTTGATCGAAGGTATCATCCAGCTGGAACCGCAGTTCTGGCGAATGCTTCAACGCTAGTTTTTTGTTCAATGTGTGCCGGATGTCATACATGTTTCTGGCCAGCAGTTTTAGAATGCCGTCTTTGCCATCACCACCTAAAGGCAGGACATAACAGGTCGCGATCTTAAGATCGGCAGACACCCGCACCTCGCCTACTGTGATCGACATACGGCTAAGTTCAACATTGTGAACATCGCCGCGCGATAGGATTTCAGACAATGTACGACGAATTAATTCGCCGACGCGTAATTGGCGCTGGGAAGGTCCGCGCGCCTCATGTGATTTGTTACTAGCCATAGATGTGCATGTAAGGCGACTTGTGCCCTTTGCCAAGCGTGCCGTGGCGCGATAGAGGTTTAAGCGAATATGCGCGGAGGAACTAAGCGACATGACCACATTGCCAGGAATCGTTGTGACAGGGGCATCAGGCCGTATGGGCCGGATGTTGATTGATGTGATCAACAAGAGCGATCGCGCGACGCTTGTCGGCGCGATCGAGCGCTCAGGTCATGACTGGGTTGGTCAGGATGTGGGCGTCGCGATGGGCGGAACCGCATTAGGCGTTGTTGTAAATGACGATGCGCAGGCGACGATTTCAAAGGCGCAGGTTGTGATTGATTTCACGGCTCCCTCCGCCACCTTGGCGTTTGCAGGATTTGCGGCAGAAGTCGGCGCTGTGCATGTGATTGGGACCACAGGCATGACAGTGGACGAGATTGCGCAGTTAAAGCCTGCTTCAAGCAAAGCTATTATTGTTCGCGCGGGTAACATGAGTTTGGGTGTTAACCTGCTGACACAGCTGACAAAGAAGGTTGCGGCGGCTTTAGATGAAGATTTCGATATCGAGGTGATTGAGGCACATCACCATCACAAAGTTGACGCGCCTTCTGGCACAGCTTTGATGCTGGGAGAGGCGGCCGCAGAAGGTCGTGGAGTTGCTTTAAGTGATGCAATGGACAGTGGACGGCATGGTATGACGGGTGCGCGTAAACGGGGTGACATTGGGTTCAGTGCGATTCGTGGCGGTGACATTGTGGGCGAACATGACGTGATGTTCGCGGCTGCTGGCGAGCGTATCGTTTTGCGCCACATGGCGACGGACCGTGCGGTGTTTGCCCGTGGTGCGCTTAAGGCCGCGTTGTGGGGACTTGGCCAGAAACCGGGCGAATACGACATGCTTGATGTGCTAGGTTTAAACGACTGAAAAGATTTTAAATCGGTGAAAATTCGCTTCAGTTGTGCGGATTTCGACACCGTGTTGCCCTAAAAAGTGATCCGATTGGTGTTAGTCAGCGTAAAGTTTATAACATTTATCACTAAAGGCTCATGGAATGCGCAAAGTTTCGATCATGTTGGGTTTTATTGTGGCGACGGCCGCAACATCTGCGGCATCGGCAGAGATGACAAAGGTGAACAGCCAAAAAGACTTTGTGCGTTTGGTGGCAGGTAAAAAGCTAACACGTCCGTTTGTTAAAATCGAAGTCGCACAAGATGGTAACACAACGGGCAAAGGTGTGACTTGGGAAATCACTGGGGATTGGACTTGGAAGGACGGCTATTTATGCCGAAACCTATTCTGGGGTGGTGAC
Source organism: uncultured Paracoccaceae bacterium (assembly GCA_905182355.1). Lineage (GTDB taxonomy): Bacteria > Pseudomonadota > Alphaproteobacteria > Rhodobacterales > Rhodobacteraceae > Ascidiaceihabitans. The sequence goes on from CAJJBH010000007.1 coordinate 61,189, forward strand.
ACGCTGGGATACAATTGCCAAGAAATCAAAGTTAAAGATGGTTTGGTTCGGTTCACATCTGATCGGGGTGAAGGTGATTCCGCTGAATTTAAGATGAAGTAGCTTCTTAAGGTGACGGACTAGAAATCTACAGCGATCCCTTTTCTTTCCCAATCTCCAAACCGCACAGGTTCTGGGCCTTTTCGCCCACCCAATTCGGTTGGCAATTTCAGATCGCCATGTTCGTCACGCCGTGCCTTGGCTTCGGCCAAAGCGCGTTTTGCAGCGTCTGGTAGATCCTTTTGAATATCAGTCATCGTTTGGGTTCCTTTGTGGTCCTGTCGTTGATATATGCCGTGCGTTGTCAGGGGCAAGCCCCAAGACTTACAGCACCAAACTGAAATGACGAAGGATCGATGCGATGACAGACAAGCGCACAGACAATGGCGTCCAAGCCCGCCGCAGTGCAGTTTATGTATTGGATCTGATCCTTGGTGAGGGCAAATTGATGTCCGAAGTTTTAGCGGCAGGGGTGTTGGACAAGTTGGACCCTGCGGACCGCGCCCGTGCCCAACGGCTTGCAACGGAGACCTTGCGTGGTTTGGAACGGGCTGACCGCGTCTTACACAAACATCTACAAAAGAACCCACCATTGATGGTGCGCAACGTATTGCGCGTTGGTACGGTGGAGTTATGTCAGGGCGCTGCGGCCCACGGTGTTGTTAATGCGATGGTTGAACTGGTGTCGGGCCATAAAAGATATGGCAAGATGAAGGGGCTGACAAACGCTGTACTTCGCAAAGTTGCGGCAACAGGGCCAGAGGCATGGGAAGCGCTGCGCGCACCACGTATGCCGAAATGGTTGCGCAACCCTTTGGCAAATGCATGGGGCAACGAGGCGATGGGTGTGATAGAAATCGCGCATTTTGCGGGTGCTCCACTTGATCTGACCCCTCGTGATGGTGACCCTGCTGCCCTTGCGGCGCGTGTTGGCGGTAGTGTTTTACCGACGGGCTCAGTGCGCTTGGCTGATGCGGGTCAGGTGTCCACTATGGATGGCTACAGTGAAGGCGCTTGGTGGGTTCAGGACGCGGCGGCGGCGGTTCCTGCACGTGTTTTGGCCCCAGCAAAGGGCGAAAAGGTTCTTGATCTTTGTGCCGCGCCCGGCGGTAAGACAATGCAGTTGGCGGCAATGGGCGCTGACGTGACCGCCGTAGATATCTCGCGACCCCGTTTGGCGCGGGTTGAAGAAAACTTAGCTCGTGTGGGGTTAACGGCTGATGTTCAGGTTGCTGACGCCCTGATGCTTACGGGCACATATGATGCTATTTTGTTGGACGCACCGTGTTCTGCGACAGGTACGATCCGCCGTCATCCCGATTTACCCCATGCCAAGGATGGCTCTGAATTTGGCGAGTTGATTGACCTACAGGCTCGTATCTTGGATCACGCGTGGACCCTCCTAAAACCGGGTGGGCGTTTGGTTTTCTGCACTTGTTCGTTGTTGCCAGACGAGGGTGAAGTGCAAATCGACGAAGCCTTAGGCCGCCATGCTGATATGAGTGTGACACGTGAGGCATTAAACATCGAAGGTATCGATCCCGCATGGATTACGGATGAGGGTGGTTTGCGCCTGCGTCCCGATTATTGGCCTGAATTGGGTGGGATGGACGGCTTCTACATCGCGGCCCTTACCAAAGCGGGTTAAACCAAGTAAAAATGGTGACTTGCCGTGCTGCACAGGCTATGGTGCTTCCAAACGCCCCTAGAGCGTAATAAGGCAGAGCGCTATGTCCAATCCAAACGGTTTCGCCGCACGTAAGGCGCGATTTTTAAACCGCGTTCATGCGCGGCTTGCGACCCGTACGCGAGCCGCGACTGGATTTGTGTCCTCGCCTGAACCCCGCACGATTGGCAGCTTTGCAAAGGGACGCCAGTTGGTGGCGGGAAACTTTCTGTTTGCAGGGTATTTGATTGAGGCACCCCAAACGTCTATCTGGGCGTTAAGGTCACCAGATGCTTCGTTTGAAGGCCAACGCCACGGTTTTGCGTGGATGGACGACCTGGCCGCGGTAGGCGATGTGTCGACACGCGAGACGGCACAGGGCTGGCTTTGGGAGTGGATTGATCGGTTTGGTCGCGGAGCCGGTGCGGGGTGGACGCCTGACTTGACGGGTCGCAGACTTATTCGTTGGATCAACCATGCGCTGTTTGTGCTGCGGGGGCAAGAAAGCGAACAGTCCGAGGCCTTCTATCACTCGCTTGCCCAACAAACGACGTTTCTGTCCAAACGCTGGCACAGTGCAAGCCCAGGTTTGCCGCGTTTTGAGGCGCTAACAGGGCTTATTTATGCAGGTCTTTCGCTTGAGGGCATGGAAGACTTGGCCAAGCCTGCGATCAAGGCGTTGGCAAAAGAATGTGCCATTCAAGTGGATCGTGAGGGTGGCTTACCAACCCGAAATCCAGAAGAACTATTAGCGGTCTTTACGCTTCTTACATGGGCTGCTGCTGCTCTTAGCGAGGCAGGATTAGAGACGCCGGCAGCACATTTGGAGGCTATTGAGCGTATCGCCCCAACCTTGAGGACCTTGCGCCATTCCGATGGCGGATTGGCCCGTTTTCACGGTGGTGGTCGTGGCCAAGAAGGGTGGTTGGATCATGCTCTGGCGTCTGCCGGTATCAAGACCAGCCAGCCTGAGGGATTGTCGATGGGGTTCGCCCGATTGTCTGCTGGGCGCACCAGCGTGATTGTCGATGCGTTTGTACCACCCAAAGGCGATGCTTCGCGTAGTGGTCATGCATCGACCTTAGCTTTTGAGCTGACATCGGGGCGTCGACCCTTGATTGTAAGTTGTGGGTCCGGTGCATCATTCGGTGCGGAATGGCGTCGCGCTGGGCGTGCAACACCTTCACATTCCGCAGTTGTGTTGGATGGGTATTCCAGCGCCCGTCTTGGGAATGCAGATCGTGCCAGCAGTTTGGAAACCCTGATCGATGCGCCTAAACACGTTCCTATCGAAATAAGTCGCGCCCCTGATGGCCTGCGGTTCCAAGGTGGGCATGACGGGTTTGAAAAAATCCATGGATTAACACACGCCCGCACGCTTGAACTGACTTTTGATGGCCGTGGTCTTGCAGGTGAAGATATGTTGCTGGCGATGGAAGAGGCGCAGAAACGTCGGTTTGACCGTTCAATGGATGAAGTCCAGCTTTCTGGCATCCCATTTGATGTTCGCTTTCATTTACATCCTGAGGTCGATGCCACCCTTCATTTGGGTGGTGCAGCAATTTCGGTGGCCCTTAAAAGCGGTGAAATTTGGGTTTTTCGCCATGATGGGAAATTTAATTTGTCCCTAGAGCCAAGTGTTTACTTGGAAACAGGGCGATTAAAGCCCCGTGCGGCACAACAGATTGTTCTATCTGGGCGCGCAGTAGAGTATGCCACGCGCATTCGGTGGTCTTTGTCCAAGGCGCAGGAGACTGCGATCGGGGTCAGGGACTTGAACCGAGATGAGCTTGACCTAACTAAATGATCCTAAAGGACCTATCCCAAATGACCGACCTGTACTCTGTTCGCCGCGCTTTGCTTTCTGTTTCTGATAAGACTGGATTGGTTGCTTTTGGCACGGCTTTGGCCGCGCGTGGCGTTGAACTACTTAGCACAGGCGGAACTGCAAAAACGCTGCGTGATGCGGGTTTGACGGTTAAGGATGTGTCAGAAGTGACGGGTTTTCCAGAGATGATGGATGGTCGTGTGAAGACCCTGCATCCGGTTGTGCATGGTGGCTTATTGGCCCTGCGCGATAATGACGATCATGTCGAGGCGATGAACACGCATGATATTGGGGCAATCGATTTGGTTGTTGTGAACCTGTATCCGTTTGAGAAAGCCTTGAAACGTGGTGCTGAATACGCAGAGATGATCGAGAATATCGACATTGGTGGCCCAGCGATGATCCGTTCTGGCGCGAAAAACCACGGCTTTGTGAATGTAATTGTGGATGTTGAGGATTACGATGTGGTCCTCGCTGAACTTGAGGCAAACGATGGGCAAACGTCATATGCGTTGCGTCAACGTTTGGCGCAGACAGCTTATGCGCGCACTGCCGCTTACGACACTGCTGTTAGCACATGGATGGCAGAGCAAATTGGCGAAACACCACGCCGTCGCACCGTCGGTGGCACATTGGCTCAGACCTTGCGTTATGGCGAAAACCCGCATCAGTCCGCTGCGTTTTACACAGATGGCACATCACGCGTTGGTGTGGCGACGGCACAGCAGCATCAAGGTAAAGAACTGTCTTATAACAACATCAATGACACCGACGCCGCGTTTGAACTGGTCAGCGAATTTGATCCAGCGAACGGTCCAGCCGTTGCGATCATCAAACACGCCAATCCCTGTGGCGTTGCAACTGGCGCGACACTGGCCGAAGCGTATAGCCGCGCGTTTGATTGCGATCGCACCAGCGCTTTTGGTGGGATCATCGCGCTGAACCAGCCATTGGATGGTCCAACCGCTGAAGAGATCAGTGCTATTTTTACCGAAGTTGTTATCGCGCCCGGTGCAGACGATGCAGCCCGCGCGGTGTTTGCCAAGAAAAAGAACCTGCGTTTGTTGACCACGGATGGATTGGCCGATGCCAAAGCTGCGGGGCAGACGATCCGTCAGGTTGCAGGTGGCTATTTGTTCCAAGACAAGGACAATGGATTTATCACGCTGGATGATTTGAAAGTTGTGACCAAGCGTGCGCCTACGGAACAAGAATTGTCAGATTTGATGTTTGCGTGGACCGTTGCAAAGCACGTGAAGTCCAACGCGATCATATACGTTAAAGATGGCGCAACCGTCGGCGTTGGCGCTGGGCAAATGAGCCGCGTTGACAGCACGCGCATCGCGGCCCGCAAAGCCATAGACATGGCTGAGGCGATGGGCTTGCCAGCACCTTTGACCAAAGGATCGGTTGTGGCATCCGATGCGTTCTTCCCCTTCGCGGATGGCTTAATCACAGCAGCCGAAGCGGGAGCCACGGCCCTAATCCAACCAGGTGGGTCGATGCGTGACGATGACGTTATTGCAGCCGCTGATGAAGCAGGATTGGCGATGGTGTTCACCGGCATACGCCACTTCCGTCACTAAGGATCAATAGATGCGTTTGATGTTTTTTGCTGGGTTGTTTGCATTTTTGGCCGATCAGGTCAGCAAATATGTGGTCATTCATATGATGGGTATTTCGCCTAACAACAGTGCAGATGTCCTGCCGCCAGTTTTGAATCTGCGGTACGGCGAAAACCGCGGTGTGAATTTTGGTTTGTTTGGCAGTGATTCTGAAACGACGCGCTGGACCTTGATTATTGTAGCACTGATCATTTGTATCGCGGTAACAGTTTGGGTTGTGCGTAATGCGCAGCCAAGGATCGTCCGTATTGCCGCAGGTTTTCTGATTGGTGGGGCTTTGGGCAACGTATTTGACCGTGTATATTACAGTTACGTATTGGATTTCCTAAACACATCTTGCTGTGGATGGAACAACCCGACGGTCTATAATGTTGCCGATGTTTTCATCTTTGCGGGTGCTTTGGGGCTGGTCTTCTTTGCCAAAGATAATAGGCCAACCAAAAAGGGTGCGTGACATCATGGGTCACCCTGCGATATTGATGCCAACAACGAGCCAAGGTTTGGCCAATGATTGAGTGTGGGAGAAGCCAGATGCGCCTATTGCGCCCCTTTGTGATGACGTTGTTGATGGTGTCTTTGACGGCTTGTGCGAACACTGGCTTGCGCAATATCCGCTCAACTGGTGATGGTCCTGATGATTTTCTGGTGAACCCAAACAAACAGTTGGAAGCGCCTGAAAACTACAAGGCGTTGCCAAATCCGACGCCTGGCCAAGTCAACCGCGTTGACCCGACACCCGTTGCTGACGGGACTGCAGCCCTTGGTGGGCGCCTTGGTGATCCGAATGGCGCTGTGCCGTCAAGTGATGGCGCGGTTGTGCAACATGCCAGCCGTTTCGGTGTCATCAAAAACGTTCGGAGTGTGCTTTCAACCGAGGACGCAGCGTTCCGTAAACGCAAAGCGCGGTTTACCCAAATCCGTCTTGCACCGATCGATCGCTATAATCAGGCATATAAACGCAGTGCGCTTGATCCTGATGTAGTGGCCCGTCAATATCGCCGTCGCGGGATTGCGACGCCGTCGGCTCCTCCACGTAACTGACGCCCAATTCTCACGTTTCTGCCATCGCGCTTGAATGCGCAGCAATGTGGCGTATGTCTTGGGTAACGTATGACCCAATCAAAGGATCGCTTATGACCCGAATGCGTGCCGTTTTGGCCTCGCTTATGCTGTTGTCCCCTGTCTTTGCGGCGGCGGCTGATGATCCTGTTACGACCTTTGTCTTGGACAATGGTATGCAAGTTGTTGTGGTAGAAGATCACCGTGCGCCTGTTGTGCAGCACATGCTTTGGTATCGCGCTGGGTCTGCAGATGAACCCAAAGGCGCATCTGGCGTTGCGCATTTTCTTGAACATTTATTGTTTAAAGCCACCGACACGTTAGAGGCGGGCGAATTTTCAGCAGTTGTAGCAGCAAACGGCGGCAACGATAACGCCTTCACCAGCTATGATTACACGGCTTATTACCAACGCATCGCTGCAGAACGGCTTGAGTTGATGATGGGCATGGAAAGTGATCGGATGCGCAATATCCGTCTGACCCTTGCAAATATCGGAACAGAACGTGACGTGATTATTGAGGAACGCAACCAGCGTACCGAAAACAGTGCGAGCGCGTTGTTCTCAGAGCAGATGCGAGCTGTCCAATACCACAACCACCGCTATGGTGTCCCCGTGATCGGTTGGATGCACGAGATGGAAACCTTGGACATCGAAGATGCGCTCTCGTTTTATGAGATCTATTATTCTCCCAATAACGCGATCCTAGTTGTGTCAGGTGATGTGACACCTGAAGGCGTTAAAGAACTAGCCGAAAAATATTACGGTGTGATTCCTGCTAATCCGAATTTGCCTGAACGCTTACGCACAGAGGAACCTCCTCAAACAGCTGAACGCCGTGTCATCTTTCGCGATGCACGGGTGGCCCAACCTTATGTAAGTCGTTCCTACCTTGCGCAGGAGCGTGACAGCGGAAGCCAAGAAGACGCAGCCGCTTTGACACTATTGGCCGAAATATTAGGTGGCGGCACAACGTCTTATCTGACCGAAAAGTTGCAATTTGACACGCAAGTCGCGGTCTATTCATCCGTCTATTATCGGGGCACATCTTTGGATGACACGACATTCAATATGATCGTTGTGCCTGCGCCTGGTGTGACCTTGCAAGATGCCGAGGATGCGATGGACGCAGCGGTTGCTAGTTTTATGACGGATGGCGTGGACGCTGATCAACTGGCACGTCTAAAGAAACAGCTGCGCGCCCAACAGATTTATGCACGTGACAACGTGGACGGCATTGCACAACGATATGGATCTGCCTTGACCACGGGCCTTACAGTTGCTGACGTGCAAGCATGGCCTGACATTCTGCAGGCGGTTACGGCGGAAGATATTTTGGCTGCGGCGAAAAACGTGATCACCCCTGAAACGTCGGTGACCGGATGGCTGGTGAAGGAAGAGGAGCAGACCCAATGAGATTTTTTACCGTCCTATTCGCCGCTTTGATTGCGGCACTGCCGGCGCAAGCCGAAGTGAAAATTCAAGAAGTTGTCTCTCCCGGTGGAATTACTGCGTGGTTGGTCGAAGAGCCATCAATTCCGTTTATGGCGCTTGAACTGCGCTTTCGTGGTGGCGGTTCATTGGATCGAACGGGAAAACGTGGTGCCTTGAATCTGATGACTGGGTTGTTAGAGGAAGGTGCAGGTGAGTTGGATTCAAGGGGGTTCGCACGCGCGCTCGAGGATCTGGCCGCAAGTTTTGGCTATGATCTTGGGGATGACGCTCTTTCGATTTCTGCGAAATTTTTAACCGAAAACAGAGATGAAGCTGTTGCTTTGCTGCGGTCTTCAATCATCGATCCTAGCTTTAGTGCATCCGACATCGAACGGGTGCGCGGGCAGGTAATGACCGGCCTTCGATCTGACACTACTGACCCTGATGATATTGCCGGTAAGGCGTTCAATGCGATGGCTTTTGGGGGTCACCCCTATGCCACGTCGCTTTCTGGAACGATGGACAGTGTGGCGGCTTTAACCCGGGCTGATTTGGTCGTGGCACACGGTGACATATTTGCGAAGGATCGTCTGTACGTCGGTGCCGTTGGTGATATCACACCGACCGAACTAGGCGTGCTTTTGGATCAATTGCTAGGTGAATTGCCTGAAACGGGCGGACCACAGCCCAAAGACGCCGAAGTTATGATTGAAGGCGGTGTTACAGTCATTGAATTTGAAACGCCGCAATCAGTTGCTTTGTTCGGGCACAAAGGGATCGGCTTGGATGACCCTGATTATTTTCCAGCGAATGTATTGAACCAAGTTTTGGGTGGTGGTTCGTTTGAAAGCCGTTTGATGAACGAGGTACGCGAAAAACGTGGCCTGACGTATGGTGTCAGTTCATTCCTTTTGCCGCGTGATCATGCGGCTACCTATCAAGGACATGTGGCTTCGGCCAATGACCGGATTGGCGAAGCGATCGCGGTCATTCGTGACGAGTGGGAAAAAGCATCAGATCAAGGTGTAACACCTGACGAGTTACGAGACGCTAAAACTTATATCACAGGTGCTTACCCGCTGCGCTTTGATGGCAATGGGCCGATTGCGCGGATCATGGTAGGTATGCAGATGATCGGTCTGCCAATCGATTACATTGCGACGCGCAATGACAAGGTTGATGCGGTCACATTGGATGATGTGAAACGTGTCGCGGGTGAATTACTCGACGCGGACGGGTTGCACTTTGTGGTCGTTGGTAAACCTGAAGGTTTGACCACGGGTCCGTTGCCCGAATAAGAAGAGTGCCCGCTTTAATGCGGGCGCTCTTCTTCATGAGTGGCCTGACATTCCTAAGAATCTCTAGAACAATGAAGTTTATTCGCCGTAAGGAATCCAGATATTCTTGACCTCGGTTGAAGCGACTAAAAAGGCCTTTCCTTCGCCATCTGCACCTAACCAATCACGTGTTTGTCTGTTGTTAACCCATGTGCGTTTGACATTGGTCGCACTGCCTGCTTCGATTTCATGACTTAGGTCGGTGCCAGAGAATGACCAGACTGCGTCAATATCCATGTGCTCAGCCATCGTTTTGGCGACATCTGAATGTGGTCCTGTTAAAATATTGACCACGCCACCCGGCACGTCAGATGTGTTGAGCACCTGAAAAAAGTCAGTGGCGATCAACGGGAAGGGTTCGGACGCGCTTAGAATCACGCGGTTCCCCATCGCAACGGCGGGTGCCATGATCGAGATTAAGCCAAGCAATGGAGTGGTATCTGGGCAAAGTGCAGCGATCACGCCGACGGGTTCTTTCATCGCAAGCGCTGTACCGCGAATTGGAACGCCATGTGCTTGGCCATCGTATTTATCTGCCCATGCTGCATAGGTGAAAAGGCGTTTGATCGAGGCCTCGACCTCTTTCTTACCGCCTTTACCGCCTTGAAGCGTGTTTAACCGTTCCACAAACTCATCGCTGCGGGCGTCCAAGTTTTCAGCGATGAAATACAGGATTTGAGCGCGAAGGTGTCCAGTGGTTTTTGACCAACTTTTGGCAGCATTGGCGGCCTCAACAGCGTTACGTACATCTTTGCGGCTTGCCTGTGAAGCGTGCCCAACCAATATACCAGACTTTGCGTAAACGGGGGTGGAATACCCGCTATCAGGCCGCGCCTGTTTCCCGCCGATATACAGTTTGGCCGTGCGGTCAATTCCGTCAACTGGGCCTTTGCCGCCCGTGAATGGAATGGTGGGCTTTAGTGGTTTGGTTTGCCCTTTGGGTTTTGTGTATGCGCCCAACCCTTCCCAACCACCTTCACGACCAAAGCCGCTTTCACGTACGCCGCCAAATCCAGCTGCCGCGTCGAACATGTTGGTGCCGTTTATCCAGACCACGCCTGCTTCTAGTTTGGGCGCGATGTCGAGTGCGAGGTTTATATTCTCGCTCCAAACAGTAGCAGCCAATCCATAGCGCGTGTTGTTAGCTACCTCGACGGCTTCTGCCGGGGTTCGGAACGTTGTTGCGGCCAAGACAGGGCCGAATATTTCTTCCTGCATTAATGTGTCAGCAGAATGTAGGCCTGTTATCAAAGTTGGTGGATAAAACAGGCCCTGGGTTGGAAGTTCTGCTGTGGATTGGTGCATCGAACCAGCTGTGTTTTCTGAAACCATTCGTGTGATCATATCAAGCTGTGATTGGTCAACGATTGCCCCTACATCGATGGATTTATCAAGGGGGCTACCGATACGCAGCTTGTCCATCCGCGCCTTTAGTTTGGCATAAAAGGTTTCTGCAATTGGTTCGTGAACCAAAAGGCGGGAGCCAGCGCAGCAAACTTGCCCTTGGTTAAACCAGATTGCGTCAACCAAACCTTCGACGGCAGAGTCTAGATCTGCGTCATCGAAGACGATATAAGGGGATTTGCCGCCCAGTTCTAAAGTCAGCGATTTGCCTGATCCTGCGGTAGCCTTGCGGATCAGTTTTCCAACGGCAGTCGACCCTGTAAAGGCGATCTTATCTACGTCCGCGGAAACGATCATTTCACCCACAGCACCGTCACCCGTCACGATATTCACTACGCCAGCGGGCACTCCTGCTTGGGTACAGATGTCCGCAAAAAGGAGGGCTGTGAGGGATGTATATTCGGCAGGTTTCAAAACAACGGTGTTGCCCATCGCCAAAGCTGGGGCAATTTTCCAAGCCAACATGAGCAAAGGAAAATTCCACGGCACGATTTGACCACAAACCCCAAGGGCTTGTTGGTCTGGCAATTCGCTTTCCATCAGCTGCGCCATACCTGCGTGGTAGTAGAAGTGGCGTTGGGCCAACGGGATGTCGATGTCGCGACTTTCGCGGATGGGTTTGCCGTTGTCTATTGTCTCAAGCACCGCGAACAATCGGCTGTGTTTCTGCAATAGACGGGCGATGGCATACAAGTTGCGTGCGCGGCCATGACCGCCTAATGCTTCCCATTTGGGTTGTGATGTGCGTGCTGCTGAAACGGCAGCGTCAACGTCGGCTTGGGTGGCTTGCGAAAGGGCCGCAAGTGTTTCACCCGTTGCGGGATTGGTGCTGTCAAACCCCGCGCTGTGATCTGTGAACTTTCCGTTGATGAAATGGCCAAACTGGCCGCCTTGATCGACAATCCACGCCAATGCTTCGGATGCGTTTTCAGGGGCAGTGCCGTAGTCCATGCTTTGAAAGATGTCTTTGACGGTCATGTGCTTGGTCTTTCTGTCGAGTGTCTTGAAAGGGCTTAGTCAGGCTATGGTTAGCCCATCGGATTACGGTAGTTGGCAGAATATGCCCCTGTTAAGTGATGCTCCAGCTGGCGTTCGATATCACCCAACAAGGATGACGCACCAAAGCGGAACAGGTCGGGTTGAAGCCAGCGGTCCCCCAACTCTTCCTTTATTAAGGCAAGGTAGGTTATTGCATCTTTGGCTTTGGAAATCCCGCCCGCAGGTTTGTATCCGATGCGGTAGCCAGTCCGTTCATAATAGTCGCGAATTGCGCGGATCATCACAAGCGTAACAGGCAAGGTCGCGTTAACACTTTCCTTGCCCGTAGAGGTTTTGATGAAATCAGCACCCGCCATCATGCAAACCAACGACGCACGGGCGACATTGCGCAAAGACCCAAGTTCGCCCGTGGCTAGGATTGCTTTGATATGGGCGTCGCCACATGCTTGGCGCATCGCTTTCATTTCATCGTATAGCTTTTGCCAGTCGCCTGTCAGCACGTGGCGGCGCGAAATGACGATGTCGATTTCTTTTGCTCCAGCAGCAACGCTTTCTTTGATTTCTTGCATGCGAAGATGCAGCGGGGATAAGCCCGCTGGAAAACCCGTTGAAACAGCTGCAATTGGAATGTTTGTGCCATGCAGGGCGCGGACGGCCGCCGGTATCATTTCGTGATAAACACAGACGGCACCAGTTGTCAGGCCCGTCATGTCCAGTTGCTTTAATATATTGGCGCGAACTGGTTGGCGGGCTTTGGCGCACAGGCGACATACGCGCATTTCAGTATCGTCACCTGACAGCGTTGTAAGATCGATGCAGCTGATCGCCTTCAACAGCCACGCTGCCTGATATTGTTTCTTGACAGAACGGCGGGCAGGCAATGATGCACAGCGCCGTTCAATTGCAGAGGTGTTGGCTTGAACACGCGCGACCCAATCCAAATCCAGCTCCATGCCAGGATTTCGGGGTTCTGTAATTTGCGGCAGTTGCACGACAGATTGGTCGGCAGAACGGCTGGTGGTTTGATCGCTGGTAGGGTTGTGCATATGGCACCTCATTGCGCTGTTGCAGCGTTCAAAAGTGGCATGATGACGAGGCAATGGCAAGGTTGTCCATCGCAAAAACTGCGCAAAAACTGCACAAAACTATCGCATCGCCTGAGCAGTGCGTCCGCCATATCTACGCCCAAACGAATAAGAAAAGCACGAGGTAAATGAATTGCTTTGAGGTGCGGAACGTACCGCCAGCAATGCGGCAAGACGGTTGGTGGCTTTCGGACATAGGGGGATGTGACCCAGAAGCGTGTGCGCTTTGGGGAGGGATCGTGGTTGCGCGTTACGCTATTCCGGGCTTGTTGAAACGACTCTGTCGCATGTGTTTACTCCTTCGAAAGTTGAGCAAACTCTACAATAAAGTGAGGGAAGTTTCGGGGGAGGGCTGGTCAGCGTGAATGGGGGCTTTTGCAATCGGCGGGTCCGCCGAAGCCTTAAATCTATGACAGAGGCAGTGATGATCCCATGACCAATTCCATCTTGATCGCCGTTGTTGCGACATCGATTTTGGGGCTATTGTTATGGCGGTTGGTATTGCGTCCCGTCTATGCGCTTACGGCCCAAGCAAAGGCGGGGCAGATCAGTGCGCCGAAGCCCAATGTTTTGGCACGCCAGAGTTTCGTGAATTAGGTCAAAGCGTTTTCGAAATGGGTGTAACACTGCAAAGCCGTGCTGCATCTGGGCGAGCGTTTACAGATCATGTGACCCACGAATTGAAGTCACCCCTGACGAGTATTCAAGGTGCTGCGGAATTATTGCACAGCGCGGATTTGAAAGAAGAAGACCGTGTTGCCTTGTGCGAAACAGTTTCTACAGCGAGTCATCGTATGAATGCTTTACTAAATGATCTGCGCCATCACGCCATTGCCAGCCAAAGTGGAGGCGTGGGCGCCTGTCTTTTGACCGAAGCTATCACACAAGAACTAGAAACTCAGATCAGTGCTTCTGGTGATGAATTGGTGCCATTGGCCGTCGCTGGCCTGACTGCAATTATTGTTCAGCTTGCGCAAAATACAGCGGCGCATGGGGCTGATCAACTTGATCTTGTTTGGGGCTTCGACAAGCTTACCATCTTGAATAATGGGGATGGAATAGCAGTGGGCTATCTTGAACGGATTTTCGATCCGTTCTTTACCCGCCGCCGGGATCAGGGTGGACTCGCATGGGTCTTGCCGTTGTGCGTAGTCTATTGAACGCTCATGGGTCACGAATTGATCTAGTAAAAAGCGCAAAAGGTGCGTCATTTGTGATAAATTTAGCCAAAATGCCTAATAATTGATTGATCTTTACGAAGCATTGTCTCGAGAATATTGAAGATAGGGCTTTTTCTCTTATTTATCAATCATTACAGTTCCCAGATGGCATATTGAACATCAGCTTTGTTCTTGATTAGTAAATGCCCCCCCTCCATACTTTCGTTTAGCCGCAGTTTAGACGGCACTTATAGGGACGGTATATCAATGACAGACTCCAGCATAGGGACGCCAGAACAACTGCGCGACCCGAATTACACTCCGCCACTTGCTAAAGCAATTCCATTGGGCATCCAGCACGTTTTGGCGATGTTCGTATCAAACGTAACGCCGGCGATCATTATTGCAGGTGTTGCCGGTTTTAGCTTTGGGTCACCAGACTCGGGCGCGATGCTTTATATGATCCAAATGGCGATACTGTTTGCAGGTGTTGCCACATTGATCCAAACCATTGGGATAGGTCCAGTTGGCGCCAAACTGCCAATCGTTCAGGGTACAAGCTTTGCGTTTTTGCCTGTGATGATTCCTGCAATGATCGGTGCGGGCACAGCCGGTCTGGCTGGCCTGATGACTGGTGTAATCATCGGTGGCATTTTTCACTTTATCTTAGGCTTCTTTGTTGGGCGCATTCGGTTTGCATTGCCACCATTGGTGACAGGGTTAATCGTGTTGATGATTGGCCTGGCGTTGGTCAAAGTTGGCATCGAATATGCAGCAGGCGGCGCGGGTGATTTCAACCGTGGCAAAGAAACATGGGGCGGCTTGTCCAATTGGTTCCAAGCTGGTGTTGTGATTTTTGTGACCTTGGGGATCAAATTTTTCACACGCGGTATGCTATCAGTTGCTGCGGTTCTGATCGGTTTGATTGCAGGTTGTGTGGTTGCGATGGCGATGGGCGATATGAGCTTTGGAAACGTAGCACGCGCGAGCTGGCTCGAAGTTCCAATGCCGTTCAAGTTTGGTTTCGAGCTGAACTGGGCGATCATCATCGGTATGTGTTTGATGGCATTCATCAGCGCAATTGAAACTGTTGGCGACGTTTCTGGCATCACCAAAGGTGGCGCAGGACGGGAAGCAACAGACGCTGAAGTTACTGGCGCTACATTTGCCGACGGTCTAGGTACAGCAATCGCTGGTGTTTTCGGCTCTTTGCCAAATACCTCCTTCAGTCAAAACGTTGGGCTTGTCGCAATGACTGGCGTCATGAGCCGCCACGTAGTCACCATAGGCGCGATTTTCTTGATTATCTGCGGGTTCATTCCTAAGGTTGGAGCAATAGTTCAAGCCGTACCAATCCAAGTTTTGGGTGGCGGTGTGATCGTGATGTTCGGCATGGTTGCAGCTGCAGGCGCGTCAATGTTGTCTGATGTGAACTGGAACAGCCGCAACATGGTAATCTTTGCTGTGTCATTGTCGATCGGTTTGGGTTTGCAGCAAGTTCCTGACGCGATGGCGTTCTTGGGTGATACAGCACGTATCTTGCTGACATCCGGTCTTTTGCCAGCAGCGTTCATTGCGATCTTCTTGAACCTGGTTCTACCTGAAGAAATCGGTTAAGTTTTATAACTTAACGATCTAAAGCCCGCGCTCTTGTAGCGCGGGCTTTTTTCATGTCTGGTCGATGAAAATCCACACGGGAGTTTCACCATGAAAGACGACAATTTTTTACGGGCCAACAATGCACAACACATGTGGCACCCAATGGGGCATCCCGGTGAAGCGATGGAGCATACGCCCACAATTATTGAAACTGCATCGGGATCGACCATCAAAGACATTGATGGTCACGAAACGATTGATGCCGTTGGTGGATTGTGGTGCGTCAATCTTGGCTATTCCAATGACGTCCTAAAAGACGCGATTGCCAAGCAGTTGTATGACCTGCCATATTATTCGGCCTTCTCAGGAACATCGAACCCTTCGGCGATTGAAGCGTCTTATGCCGTGCGTGAATTCTTTGCCGAAGATGGCATGGCGCGTGTGTTTTTTACATCTGGGGGATCGGACTCGGTTGAAACCTGTTTACGCCTTGCGCGTCAGTATCACCGCATCAAAGGTGAGCCGAACCGCACCAAATTCCTAAGCCTAAAAAAAGGATATCACGGAACCCATTTTGGTGGTGCATCGGTCAATGGCAACAACCGCTTTCGTATCAATTACGAACCGCTTTTGCCTGGCTGTTTTCACATGCCCAGCCCCTATACATACCGTAATCCTTTTAATGAAACGGACTCTGTTGTGTTGGCCCAAAACATTGCTGCTGCAATGGAAGATGAGATTGCGTTTCAAGGGGCGGGCAGTATCGCTGCTTTCATCATGGAGCCAGTGCAAGGTGCTGGTGGTGTGATTGTCCCGAACGAGATCTTCATGCCGCTTATGCGCGATATTTGTGACCGCCACGGTATCTTGATGATCGCAGACGAGGTCATCACAGGATTTGGCCGCTTAGGTGATTGGTCTGGCAGTCGTCATTGGGGTGTGAAGCCTGACATGATGTGTTGTGCCAAAGGCATCACCTCTGGCTA
This sequence comes from uncultured Paracoccaceae bacterium, assembly GCA_905182355.1. Taxonomy (GTDB): domain Bacteria; phylum Pseudomonadota; class Alphaproteobacteria; order Rhodobacterales; family Rhodobacteraceae; genus Ascidiaceihabitans. Next base: position 77,409 of record CAJJBH010000007.1, read on the forward strand.
TTTTCCAGTAGGTGCCGCGTTGATGAGCGACGGCGTCGCGGAAGTCTTTGAAAACGGTGGTGAAGAGGCTGCGATTTTCCATGGCTATACCTATTCGGCACACCCTGTTGGTGCTGCGGCTGTGACTGCGTGCCTTAGCGAGACATTGCGTTTGGACACCAAAACCAACGCTGCTGCGCGCGGGACGCAATTATTTGATGGTTGTGTGGCTTTGATGGAAAAGTACGACATTGTTGGTGACGTGCGTGGTGGTCATGGCTTGATGACAGGGCTTGAAATTGTGTCCGACGCAGCGGACAAAACGCCGATGGATATCGCGGTCATGAAGAAGGTCCATAAGACAATTTACGATGCTGGCGTGATGGTGCGTTTGGGTGGGAACAACATTTTGATGTCGCCACCTTTGATTATCACCGAAGGCGAAGTTGAACGTGTTTTGGGCGCGTTGGACGCTGGGTTAGGTTCAGTTTAGTTGTCGCAGGCCTTGCGTTAACCATATTTCATTTTGACTGGCCAAAGTGGTTTTCGCGTCGTGTTGTGTACTGGCAGAATCGACTGATTTAATGCTAGGTATTGCAGCATGGTTATCGACACACCCAATATGCACGACGTTTTGCCGGTTATCCGCCAACTTGATGATTCCGCAATCAACCGCATTGCTGCGGGTGAGGTGGTCGAACGTCCTGCGTCTGCCGTCAAAGAGTTGGTGGAAAATGCAATTGACGCAGGTGCGCGGCGTATTTCCATTGATGTAGCTGACGGTGGCAAGACGCTGATCCGGGTGACGGATGATGGATGCGGTATCGCGGGCACTGATTTGGTTTTGGCCTTGTCGCGTCATGCGACGTCCAAAATCGACGGTTCCGATCTTCTTAATATCCACACATTCGGTTTTCGCGGAGAGGCACTGCCGTCTTTGGGTGCAGTTGGTCGACTGAATATCACATCCCGCGTCAAAGGGGCCGAGGCATTCGAGATGAATGTCGAAGGAGGCCAAATGGGGCAAGTGCGGCCCGCTGCGTTGAACGGTGGCACTGTGATCACCCTGCGCGACTTGTTTTACGCTACTCCTGCACGGTTAAAGTTTCTACGGACGGACCGCGCTGAAACAACAGCAATCAACGACATCGTAAAGCGGCTTGCGATGGCAGAACCATTTGTGCGGTTTGAGCTGCGAGACGTAAGCGGTGATACGCCTCGTACTACGTTTCGTGCCGAAGCTGAAAACGGTGATATGTTTGACGCGCTGCATGGGCGATTGTCGACGGTGTTGGGGCGTGAGTTTGCGGACAACTCGCTTAAAATCGATGCACTGCGCGAGGGCCTACACTTGACGGGATATGCAGCATTGCCGACGTATTCACGTGGGTCAGCGGTGCAGCAATATCTTTTTGTAAATGGACGACCTGTGCGGGATAAACTGTTGGTTGGGGCCTTGCGCGGTGCATATTTTGATTTCCTCAGCCGTGATCGTCACCCCGCTGCGGCACTGTTCTTGGACTGTGACCCAACACTTGTTGACGTTAATGTGCATCCCGCAAAATCGGAAGTTCGCTTTCGTGATCCCGGGCTGGCGCGTGGATTGATTGTATCGGCCCTACGTCACGCCTTGGCCGAAGCTGGGCACCGCGCATCAACCACAGTTGCAGGTGCAACTTTGGGTGCGATGACGCCAGAACCGACAGGCGCACGAGTGTATCAGATGGACCGTCCGTCAATGGGGTTACGGGCTGCGTCATATCAATCGCAAGCCCCCGGTTTCGCAGAGATGAACCATGCCTACAGCGGGCAGGTCGTTGATCCCGTTACGGTAGATGAAACCCATGCCGTTGATTTGCCTTTGGGCACAGCACGTGGACAGGTCCACGAGAATTATATTATCGCCCAGACAGCGACAGGTATGGTGATTGTTGACCAACATGCGGCACACGAGCGCCTAGTGTACGAGAAGCTGAAATACCAAATGGCTAAAAACGGAGTTGCTGCGCAGGCGTTGCTGATCCCTGAAATTATTGAATTGTCTGACGGTGATTGCGCAAGATTGCTTGAGGTCGCGGATCAGCTGTCGCGTTTTGGACTAGGCATCGAACCTTTTGGTGGTGGTGCAATTGCGGTGCGCGAAACTCCTGCGATTTTGGGCGAAGTGAATGCGCGAGCCATGATCCTTGATATTCTGGATGAGCTTGCGGATCAGGGCAGTTCGAACATGGTGCAAGCCAAGGTCGAAGCGATCTTGAGCCGTATAGCTTGTCACGGATCGATCCGGTCAGGTCGATGGATGCGGGCTGAAGAAATGAATGCGCTGCTGCGCGAGATGGAAGTTACACCTCATTCAGGGCAATGCAACCACGGCCGCCCCACTTATGTGGAACTGAAATTGGCCGATATTGAACGATTGTTTGGACGCACATGATTGAAATTTCGGGACAAACCTTTGCACTGAACGATCCTTTAGTGATCATCTCGTTGATTGGCATTGCTGTGGTCATATTGATCGTTGTTTTGTTGATTGTCGCGGTGCGATCGGCTGGCCGTTCAGCTGCCGCCGCTGCACCCCTTGCACAGCAAATGGGCATCCTTGGCCAACACGTGCAGCAGTTGAATATGGGGCAGGCGGCTTTGCAAGGTGGCTTGCAGACTGTGTCTGATACTCAAGTAAATGCGCAGGCTCAGATCACTCAAACGATGGAGGTCCGACTGGCCGCCGTACAACAACAGATGCAAGATCGTTTGGCCGAAAATGCGATGCGATCCCAACACTCTATGACCGAGATGCAGGAGCGGATGAAGGAGACCCTAAACGGATCGTCCAAGCAAACGACGGTCAGTTTGACACAACTGCAGGAACGTTTGGCCTCAATCGACAAAGCGCAGGACAATATTACCAAGCTGTCAGGTGATGTTTTGTCCCTGCAGGATATCCTTAGCAACAAGCAAACTCGTGGTGCATTTGGTGAAATCCAGTTGACGGACATTGTAGGTAAAGCGCTGCCTAAGGATAGTTTTCAGCTACAGGTCACGCTTAGCAACGGCAAACGCGCCGACTGTTTGATTGCACTGCCAAATCCACCTGGTCCTATCGTGATTGATAGCAAGTTTCCGCTTGAAGCCTACGAGGCCTTGCGCCGCGCCAAGACCGATTGGGAGGTCAAAGAGGCGGTCAGAGCGATGAAAGTTTCGGTCAAGAAACACATTAAGGATATCAGCGATAAGTACATTATTGAGGGGGAAACGGCCGATGGTGCGTTGATGTTCCTTCCATCAGAAGCTGTCTATGCGGAACTTCATGCGAACTTCCCGGAACTGGTACGAGAGGGATTTGACCAGCGCGTCTGGATCGTTTCGCCAACCACTTGTATGGCGACACTCAACACGATGCGCGCGATCCTGAAAGACGCGAGGATGCGAGAGCAAGCGGGTGCCATTCGGACGACATTGAAAAGCCTTCACCGAGATGTTGAATTGGTTGTTGAACGTGTGGACAAATTGAACACCCATTTCGGGCAAGCTCGTAAAGACTTGGATGGTATTAGTACGGCCGCAGAACGTGCGGGCAAACGCGCGGCACGGTTGGATAATTTTGATTTTGAAGAGCTGACGGCGGACGAACAATCAACTGTGGTGCCGTTGGCCAAACCAGAGGTTTGATGTTCCGTATTTACTGTCGATGGATCAAATATCAATTGAAAAGTAAAGTATTCCACTTCGCAACGATTGCCTATCGGTGCTGTTGTTTACGATCGATCAGTTTTCGTTTTCGCCATAAACCACCACCGTCCCCAGTCAGGTTTCCGTTTGCCCCGATGATGCGGTGGCATGGGAACATTATCGCAATCTGGTTGGCACCGTTTGCACGGGCCGCGGCCCGCGTTTCAGTGGGGCGGTTCTTCTGATTGGGAAGGCTTGCATAGGTCTGAATTTGGCCTGCAGGAATTTCTTTTAACGCATGCCAAACCTATCCCCCATTCGCCTTTTGAAGACGCACCAAATAGGTATGAAACCAATCTGCCTGCAGCAAAGCAGTCTTGGAAAATGCACTGAGTTTGATGCCAACCATTTTTGCATAAGCCAAGGGGAGGGCCGCCGCACTTTCAAATCCTGCCTCAAGCTGTGCAACAATACCCTGTCGACCACCAGCAAGTGTAGTAAATCCAGCCTGTAGGTTGTGGGCGCGCGCAAGGTTAGAAAAGTCGTTCCAAACGTGCGCTTGAATGCGCGACGGATTGTAGATCGATCACAACCTAGATCGCTAGTCTGATCATCGGACCAGCGATGCGTTGGGTCTTTGTCCAACTGCGTCAAAAGATCATGTACCGAAGGGTCATCCGTTATCAAAGAGTGCATTGGGTGGCATCGTTTACAGGGGCTAAAGCCTGCGTCGATGCATGCAGATGGATTGGTGTAGAAGGTGCAATTTTCACGTTTTGGTTTCCGCGCTTGGCAGGTCAGCCGGCCGTAAGCTCCTGTAGAACGGACACTGACAAACGCGTGCCTCAAAAGTGAGGTCGCGGTTCAGCAGTGCCGTGTAAAGTGTGTCGTCGCTAGGTAGATCAAAGATCACGTAGGTAGCTTAGCAATTCAGTGGGATGGACAGTGATGGAAAACGGGCGTCTATGAAAAAAGCTGAATAGACTCGGCCTAGATGCCAATAAATTTCTGCATTATCCGTGGTAGCAAGCCTTTGAACCTAAGGGGCGCGTCCGTGACGGCAAGACATATGCAACCGTCGTCGAGGTCAGCCATTGGAGTGTGTTCTATCTCACTGCCCGCTATTTCGACATCACCGCGCCCGAAATGATCACCCTCGTCTTGAAAAGCCCCCTGCAAAACCATCGTCATTTCCATGCCATGATGGCCATGATCTGGCATCGCAACGCCCGCGGGAATAAACAAAAGCCGCGCAGTTGCTTGTTTGGACGTGCGAAGAACTGCCTGCTTGGCACCCATTCCGATTGGTCGCCATTTGATCGCGTTTAAGTCCCCCCCTACATAGTCCTGTAGTGGCGTGGGTAAGACACCAGACGTATGTGCAAGATTAGGAGCAGGTTTAGGCGGTAAATCGGAAATCATTGCCATAGTAGCAGCAAAGCTATTTTCCGACATAACAGCCAAAGGTGTTGGGGTTTGATCTATCAATACACCCCCAATAGCGTCACATGCTTCCAACTGGGCGCGGCAGGTATCGCAAAGCGAAACATGAGTCGCAACCATAAGGTTGAATGCTTCAGGCAAGGTCCCTGCGGAGTAGCCCATCAAGAGTTCATCCGTGAGGTGATGTTTGATATCTTTGTTCATGTGCCGTTCATTTCATCGTTTGACGCAAACGCTTAAGCGCTAATCTAATTCGCGATTTGATCGTGCCAAGTGGCAGACCTGTTTTTGTGGCTATTTCACTGTGGGACATGTCCCCGAAATAAGCCTGTTCTATAAGTTCTCGCTGTGGAGCTGGTAGGGCGGACAAAGCATCGCCCAGTAATTGTGTCTCTTGCTGCAACGCTAAGGCGTCCGCTTGATCAGGTTCTTCTTGTGGACCCCAAGTCAAATCTTCGGGTTCAGGTCTGCGCTGTTTGCGCAGCATGTCAATTCTACGGTTCCGTGCGATGGTGAAAATCCAAGTCGCAACAGACGCGCGCGAAGGGTCAAACAAATAGGCCTTGTTCCAAAGCGTCGCCATGACCTCTTGGGCGCATTCTTCTGCCATCGACCCATCAGCACCAGAATTGATCAAGAAACCTTTAACTCGGGGTGCGAAATGCGCATAAAGTTCAGCAAACGCAGTTTTATCAGCGTTGTCCCGAATTCGATACACATGATTGATCCATAGGTTTCGTTTCTTATCGTCTGTCACGCGCCCAACACTTGCAGCTACCACTCTGGTTGCTGCCCTTTGAAATTTACCTGGTGTGTTTACCAGTATTGCATAGTTTAAACCCGCTGACATGCCAAAGATACGATAGGGACAGGATATTGGATCAAATATATTTTTCACCCCTAGCATCCGTTTTGGTTTGTGCGGCGTATATCCTTCTAATGAGTGTATGAGCGGGACAATAAATTTATGCCTTTTGACAAAACCAATTTGGGTGCGCAGAAGATTGCGGTCATCGGTGGTGGCATTTCTGGCATGGGAGCTGCTTATAAATTGAGCAAACACATGCAGGTGACGTTGTTCGAGGCAGAACCGCGTTTGGGTGGCCACGCACGTACAAAAATGGCAGGAAAACGCGGTGATCAACCCGTGGATACTGGGTTCATCGTGTTTAACTATGCTAATTACCCACACATGGCCGCGTTGTTTGCCGAATTGGGCGTCCCTGTCGTAAAATCCAATATGAGCTTTGGGGCATCCATTGGTGGGGGGCGTTTGGAATATGGGTTAGCCAGTTTGGACGCCTTGTTCGCCCAACGCATGAATGCGGTGAACCCGAAATTTCTTAGGATGGTGCGTGATATCTTGCGGTTTAACAAAAACGCGTTGCGCCTTGCGGAAGATCGAAACTTAACGACGGCGCAATTCTTGGACAAGCTTGGCACGGGAGATTGGTTCCGCGATTATTATTTGTTGCCATTGTCTGGGGCGATTTGGTCGACGCCAACTCATAAGATTATGGATTTCCCAGCCCACGCCATGATTCAGTTTTTTGAGAACCACGCCCTTCTTAATACGACAGGTCAACATCAGTGGTATACGGTTGACGGCGGTTCGATTGAATATGTGCGCAGGCTTGAGGCGGCGATGCTTGGTCGTGGAGTAACGGTGCGGTTAGACGCGCCAGTGCAATCGGTGCGCCGCGTTGCTGGTGGTGTGGAGGTCAAAGCACTCGGCGGCGAGTGGGAAGCCTTTGATCAGGTAATTTTTGGCACTCACTCAGACGATACATTGAGCTTGTTGTCTGATCCAAATAAAGCGGAGCGTGACGCTTTGGGTGCGATTGCCTATCAACCTAATGAGATCACACTGCATGCAGATGAAAGCATAATGCCAAAACGTCGCCAAACGTGGTCCTCGTGGGTATATACAGAAGACAAGAAGGTCGCAGGTGATCAGATCGACCTAACCTACTGGATGAATTCCCTGCAGCCTATTCCTATGGACGATCCTCATTTCGTGACGCTGAATACGAAACGGACCATTCGCGAAGATTTGATTTATGATCAGGTTACACTGCGCCATCCAGTGTATGATTTGGCGGCGCTGGCGGCGCAAGAAAAGATCCGCGCGATGAATGGGATGAATAGCACTTGGTTCACAGGTGCATGGCTGCGACATGGGTTCCATGAAGATGGACTTGATAGCGCCGTAAACGTCGCCGACGCGATACTGCGTACGCCAGCCCAAAGCCTTGCCGCAGAGTAATGCGCACCGTTGATCATATCAAAGGGATGACCTTTCATGGTCGTAAAGGCGATGTGCAGAATGCATTTCGTTATTCCATTGATTATGTTCTGCTGGATGCAGAAACACAGGTGACTGCCCCAAGTCTTTTCATGCGAAACGGGCGTGGTATTACGGCCCTTAATGACGTCGATCATGGTGGCACACCTAAACAGGGACGCGGTGCTGCATGGGTTCGTGATGTTCTTGCGACCCATAACGTAAACGGCGTTACTAGGATCGAGTTACTGGCGCAGCCTAAAGTGCTGGGTCATGTATTTAATCCGATCAGCTTCTGGTTGTGCCGTCGGGCTGATGATGATGCGTTGATCGCTGTGATTTCTGAGGTATCCAACACCTTTGGGGATCGCCATTCATATTTAGTTCATCATCCCGATATGCGTCCAATTTTAGCCTCTGATCGTTTTAAGGCGCAAAAATTAATGCATGTTTCGCCCTTTCAGCCAATCGAGGGTGGTTATGAATTTCGCTTTGATATCCGCGAAGACCGCGTCGGCGTGTGGATTGACTATAGCCAAGGGAAAGGTGGCGTTATCGCGACACTCACTGGTAAGCGCACGCCGCTTAGCAATAGCGTCATTATGAGTATGTTGTTGTTTCGCCCATTTGGGTCGCGTCGCGTGCTTGGCTTGATCCACTGGCAAGCGGTAAAGCTGTGGTGGAAAAAAGCGCGATTCCGTTCGTGCCCAACGGCACCATCCAACGAAGTGTCGCGCTGATGAGCGAGATGGCCGTTCAAAGCGAAGGCACGGATGCTAAAAGCCTGCCTGCCTACGCCGTATTTGCGGCGTTACTATCTGCCGCAGGGTTGCCAATTTACATTCATGCACCAAAGTATTTTGTTGATGAATACGGAGTTTCCTTGGTCGCCCTCGGAACCGTTCTATTTGCTTTGCGCCTGCTTGATGTGGTGCAAGATCCGCTGTTTGGGCGTTGGTCGGCGCGGTTGGGTCAGTATCGAGAGATTGCAGTTAAAATTGCCTGCATTGTCATTTCCCTTGGTATGCTGGGATTGTTCGCCGTACCGCCGATGTTACCACCTCTCATGTGGTTTGGATTGATGCTCGCATTGGTATTTTCCGCTTTTTCGTTCCTGACAATCAACTTCTACGCGCAAGGTGTTCAAAAGGCGTCCCATCTTGGGAAATCTGGACATTTGCGTTTGGCCCGTTGGCGCGAAACGGGTGCTTTGGTTGGTGTGTGTGTGGCCGCAATTGCGCCAGTGGTTCTGATCTATTTTATGGATGCGCCATTTGTTGGCTTCGCAGTAGGTTTTGTGGTGCTCGCAATTGCTTCAGCAATTTTGATGCGCGGCGAATGGTCTGCGAATCTTACAACTAAGCCATCGGGTTTTGGCGTTGTTCTAGGGGATCCGATTGCGCGACGTCTTCTGCTCATTGCATTCGTGAATGCTGCCCCTGTAGCAGTCAGTTCAACGCTATTCCTATTTTATGTTGAATCGCGATTGATGGCCGTGGGTATGGAAGGCCCATTGCTGCTTTTGTTCTTTTTGTCTGCTGCTGTATCAGCGCCGATTTGGGGGCGAGTGGCAGAGAAAGTAGGCGCGAAAGTCGTTCTTATGGTGGCGATGGCTTTGGCAATCGTAACCTTTGGGTTTGCCTGTATTTTAGGTGCAGGTGATTGGGTTGCTTTTGCGTTTGTTTGTATCGGGTCGGGGGCTGCGCTTGGTGCTGATTTGACCATTTTACCGGCCTTGTTTGCGAAACGGATGGGGCAAATATCGCCCAATGCCACCGAAGGGTTTGGACTTTGGTCGTTTGTTTCAAAACTTACGCTCGCTTTTGCCGCAGTCTTGTTATTGCCAACTTTGCAGCGGGTCGGTTTTGACAGCGGATCGCTCACCAACTCACCTGACGCATTGTTCATTTTGACGCTCCTTTATGCCGCTGTCCCTTGTGGGCTCAAAATGTTGGCGCTGGCCTTGTTGGCGACAACTAATCTTATGGAGGACTAAGGGATGAGTGGGTTTTTTTACATGTTGTTGGGCGCATCGCTCGTATTTGGGCTGAACCTTTTAAGGCTGCGCTACGCTAGTTTTATTGCGCAGAACCCGCAAGATTACGTTGGCGACAGCGTTGAATTTGATTTGCGGCAGCACCTTAATGGACCCATCGATTGCGAAGGTGTGATCTACGGACCCTTTGGGCGGGTAACCAGCCGTTTTGTTGGTGCATTCAACTGTGAATGGACCGGAAATCACGGGGTAATGCGTGAAAAATTTACTTACGATGATGGGTCCATTCAGAACCGCGAATGGAGTTTGACCCTAGATGAGAATGGCATGATCAAGGCGCTAGCGCCTGATGTTATTGGCGAGGGAACTGGCGTTCAATCTGGATCGTCGGTGCAGTTAAAATACCGAATTAGAATGCCGGAAAGTGCGGGTAGCCATGTCTTGGATACTGTCGATTGGTTGTACTTGGCACCCAACGGCAACATCATAAATCGGTCCCAATTTCGTAAGTTCGGTATTCAAGTTGCGGAATTGGTTGCTACAATGCGGCCCGTAAATGCGACATCTAAGGGGGCACTATAGTGCGCGAATGGCATGGAAAGCGGTATTGGTTGGTTGGTGCAAGTGATGGCTTGGGCGCAGCCTTGGCCCAATTGATGAGCCGCGCTGGAGCAGAAGTTATTGTATCTGCCCGTTCGGAAGAAAAGCTAGCTAAGGTAGTGGATGGCTTGCAGGGGAAAGCCAGCTATCAAGTTGTCGATATAGCTGACGATGCGAGTGTTAAATCTGCGGCTGAAGCTGTCGGCGAGATCGACGGGTTGGTTTTACTTGCAGGTGTGTATTGGCCCTTTGGTGCAAAAGACTGGAACGCAGATCAGGCGACTGCAATGGCGGATATTAACTTTACAGGATTTATCCGGGTTTTGGGGCAAGTTGTCCCGAAATTAGTGGCTAAAGATGACGGCCACATTGTTATTACATCCAGCTTGACAGGGTTTCGTGGGCTGCCACGGTCCATCGGTTACACTGCCTCCAAAGCGGCGACGATGTCATTGGCAGAATGTATGTACGCCGATTTGCGCAAGACAGGCGTCAAGGTACAGGTTGCAAACCCCGGGTTCATTAAGACGCAACTTACAGCGAAAAACGACTTTAAAATGCCGTTCATCATGGAGGTTGATGCAGCCGCCCGCGAGATTTTTGAACACATGAACGACACGGTTTTCAAAAAAAGCTTTCCACGGCTCTTCTCGCTGGTGTTCAGGGGCAGCCAGTTTCTACCAGATTGGTTATATTACCGCATTTTTACTTAAGTTTGAAACGCACCGCAGCTCAAAGCGCTTTGGTGTGTTCTAAGAACGTGTCGTTCGCGCGGCCCCAAACATCTGCTGTCATATCGGATAGCTTTAACAACGATGGCAAAAGCTGTTCTGCGAAATCTTGTGAACTTTCGGCTGGCAGCATCGATGGCAAGTTGTCGATCGCTGTCACATCAAGTGGTGGTTCATCGGCGACGCGCAAGGCGGGTTTATCCCATGTTGTGGTGCGGTCATAAACTTTGATGGGTGAAAAGTCGCTATCGGGATCACATGCGATATCACCAATTACCGTCAGGGTGCGGTCCGCGGTTTTTGCGGTCTTTGGAACAAAAACAGGCGTACCTGATCGCGCTAAGATGCAGTTGAAGAAGATGTTGTGCTTCAGAACTTCTGGGAATGGTCCACCCGTTGCAGTTTCGGCCATATCCCAAAGCGTAGTAGAAACACCCATCTTGGCGCAAAGATCAGCCGCACCAGTTCCAACGCGACCTAATGCGCCAATCACCAAAGCATTGGGCCGAGGGGCGGAGATGGTATCAAATTCGTGGTTTAGGTCAGCGAGAAGTTTGGATGAGCTGGAATAGGTTTTAACGGGTCCTGCGACCTCAGCCCGTTGTTGTGCGGCCCAACATTTCAGGGCGATGGCAGCACCAGCATAGCCAGCCCAATACCCAAAGGCAGCAACGCGTCGCCCTGCTGGATCAACAAGGTATTCTAGATCGTATAGACACCCGCCGCCTGCAACGAACCTTTTGAGTAAGCGTTGACCACTAGGTTGCCCTTTAAAGGCATGACCAAACAGGATGTGTTTGTGTGGCAGTGGGGTGCCATCATCGGGCAATTCTTTTAACCCAAAAATGATTGCGTCGGCTGGGGCAGATGGCCAGCTGTGCTCTGGCGCTGTATTGCACCCTGCATCGATATAACCATGTATCGGGATGCAACGTGTTGAACTTTGTTCAACTGTGACGGTGATGCCGGATTTGATCAATGCGGCGGCACCTTCTGGCGTCAATCCAACGCGTTCTTCGTTGCCTCGCTGTTCGGCACGTACCCATAGATGTGTCATGTTAGTATCCCCAATTCACGGATTTTCCGGACGGAAGCGCGGGTTTCCATCATTGCCATATGACCGGTGATCTTAGGGTAGTTTGATACTGAGACACTATCACCTTCAAGCCATGTGCAAACGTTGAATAGATAAATGTCAGCGACTGAAAACATATCACCTAAAACGAACGGTCCAGTCAGGCATTCGTCTTCAACGTATTGGGCTGATGCTGCCATCGTTTCAGGGACCTTTGCGGTCATGTCATCAAAACTGGATTTGCTATTTGCCCAGCGACTTCCACGTATCCGGTGTGCGTGATTGATGTGCATGGTGGAGGCGAGGTAAAACATTACGCTACGCATTTGGGCAACCTGCAACGGATCAGTGGGAACAAGGTTTTTAAGTCGTGCGAGGGACGCGATCAATTCTAAAAGGGCACCCGTTTCGGTAAACGCCCTTCCTTCAATGATCAGGGTAGGCACACGCCCTTTTGGGTTTATTGCAAGGTAGTCTGCGCCAGTCTGCTGTGACTTGGAGAAATCAACCAGCGTAAGGTCATGGGCGATGCCCGCCTCTTGCAGCGCAATCGCAACAGACATCGAAATCGTATTTGGAGTGTAAAATAGCTGCATGATCTGTTCCTTCTAAACATGGGTCTGTGCGTAATGACGATCGGGCGTTTCGAGGTGTGGAACAGCGTTGAACATCACTGGCGACCACGTTCCGCCCACAGGATACAAGCGGTGCATGGAGCTGTTCATGATCGCTAGGGCCAGATTGGCCATCTTGGTTATGTCCAGATCAAGGTGCTGACGCATCACCATCGAAATTAGGCCACCCGATGTGACCACCAGTGCTGGTCCGTCCCCAGCGCCAATTTCCGTGATCACATCGTTGACGCGGGCTTCAAACTCAGAGAACCGTTCCGGAGCCCCCTCGATTTCATTTGCTTGCCATGCAGCAAAAACACGAGGCAAATGATATACAAATTCGGGTTGTGCAGTTGGCATTGGGACACCGTGTTCGGCCTCTAAGGCTGTGGCAAGTGTGAAGTATTCCAGCTCGTTCAGGCGTGCATCGCGGATCGGTGTTAATCCCGTTGCCATGCCATCTGCGGTTTCGGCGTGACGGCGTAGGGTTCCAGTATAAAGCCGGTGGTGAGGTTGGCCTGTCGCTTTCATGTGTTGTCCAAGCCACTGTGCTTGTTGATGGCCAAGCGGGCTAAGTCGGTCATAGCTGGCTTCGTCTTTGGCCTCGGAATTGGCTTGTCCATGACGGATGAGGGTGATGTGGGACATGTGCGTTCCTTGTGCCGTTTCATCGATTGATAGGGGAGGGTGAAGCTGGTTGGAAGGGGTGGACGCTCCGCGGGAAGTTTATTTGGCAAGATGAACAAGGGGGTTGCGTGTTTGTCTGCGGTTGGTGGCGTAAATCCTACTATGGGTGTCGCGATTGAGAGTCCTGATTTGGCCTGCGATTTGATAAAGGTGGCGGCAACAGAGGGAGACGTACCATGTCCGATACAGTGAAGTTCACGTTAGATGGCACCGAAGTAGAGGCCAAAGCGGGTCTAAGCATATGGGAAGTGGCCAATGGCCGTGGACTGGTGATCCCTCACCTATGTCACAAACCTGCCCCGGGATATCGCCCTGATGGCAACTGTCGTGCGTGCATGGTTGAGATTGAAGGCGAACGCGTTTTGGCGGCTTCGTGTATTCGTGAACCTATCGAGGGGATGGTTGTCACAACCAATTCAGCCCGTGCTGAAAATGCACGTAAGATGGTTGTCGAGATGTTGGTAGCTGACTTGCCAGAACGTGATGTGGCCCATGATAAGTCTGCGCATATGTGGGATATGGCCGATTTGAACGGCGTGTCTGAAAGCCGTTTTCCAAAGCATGAAGCAGGTCACATTCCTTTGTTGGATGACAGCCACGTGGCGATGTCTGTGAACTTGGATGCTTGTATTTCGTGTGGTCTGTGTGTGCGGGCGTGTCGTGAGGTTCAGGTGAACGACGTTATCGGCATGTCTGGCCGTGGCATGGACAGCTATCCGACTTTTGATATGGCTGACCCTATGGGTGAATCGTCCTGCGTAGCGTGCGGCGAATGTGTTCAAGCCTGTCCGACAGGTGCGCTTATGCCTGCTTCTGTGACGGCTGGTGATGGTGTTGGCGACAGCAAAGATTTTGACAGTGAAACGGAAAGCGTTTGCGCGTTCTGCGGCGTAGGTTGTCAAATTTCGATCAAGGTTAAAGACGGCAAGGTTAAGTATGTTGAAGGTATTAATGGTCCTGCGAACGAGGGTCGCTTGTGCGTGAAGGGCCGCTTTGGTTACGATTATATCCACCACAATGACCGTCTGACCAAACCTTTGATCCGCCGCGATGATGCGCCTGCAAAGGGTCTGAACGTTGACCCCAGCAATTGGGGTGATGTTTTCCGCGAGGCGACTTGGGATGAGGCACTGGATGTAGCAGCGAATGGCCTGAAGGGTCGTGGTCGCGAGGTTGCAGGCTTTGGATCGGCCAAATGCACGAACGAAGAAGCGTACCTGTTCCAGAAGTTCATCCGCGAAGGGTTTAAGCACAACAACGTCGATCACTGCACCCGTCTGTGCCACGCCTCCTCTGTAACCGCGCTGATTGAAAACGTGGGTTCTGGCGCTGTGACTGCGACATTTAACGAAATCGAAAATGCGGATGTGGCGATTGTGATTGGGGCAAACCCAGTTGAAAACCACCCTGTTGCGGCGACCTATTTTAAACAGTTCACCAAACGCGGCGGCAAGTTGATTGTGATGGACCCCCGTGGTGTTGGTTTGCGCCGGTATGCCACGAATATGTTGCAGTTCCGTCCAGGTGCAGATGTGAGCATGTTGAACGCAATCATGCACGTGATCGTAGAGGAAGAACTGTACGACAAGCAATATATCGAGACTTATACCGAGAATTGGGAAGCTGAAAAAGCGCACCTCAAAGATTTCTCGCCTGAAAAGATGTCGAAAATATGTGGCATTGAACCAGACGTTTTGCGTGAAGTTGCGCGGACTTATGCAGGTGCCAATGCGGCTATGATTTTCTGGGGGATGGGCGTCAGCCAACACATTCACGGAACGGACAATGCGCGGTGTTTGATTTCGCTGGCTTTGATGACAGGCCAAGTTGGCCGTCCGGGTTCAGGTCTGCACCCACTGCGTGGCCAGAACAACGTGCAAGGCGCGTCTGACGCTGGGTTGGTGCCGATGTTCTTGCCTGACTACCAGTCTGTGATGGATGATGGTGTTCGCTCTGCGTTTACCGAAGTTTGGGGGTCTGGTGATTTCTCGAACGAGAAAGGCCTGACCGTGACCGAGATTATGGATGCGGTCCATGACGGTGACATCAAAGCGATGTATGTTTTGGGTGAAAATCCAGCGATGTCTGACCCTGATGTTGAACATGCCCGCGATGCGTTGGCGAAACTGGATCATTTGGTTGTGCAAGATATCTTTATCACTGAGACGGCGAACTACGCTGACGTGATTTTGCCTGCTTCCGCGCTTTATGAAAAGTCGGGCACGGTGTCGAACACTAACCGTCAAGTCCAAATGGTGCGCCCTGCAGTGACCCCTCCGGGTCAGGCGAAAGAGGATTGGTGGATCGAGGTTGAATTGGCCAAGCGTTGTGGTTTGGATTGGAAATATACCCACCCAAGCCAAGTGTTTGACGAGATGACAATTAACATGCGCAGCTTAGACAACATCACATGGGATCGTTTGAAGACTGAGGCGGTGACTTATCCGTCGCTAAGTCCAACGGATCCGGGCCAAGCGGTTGTGTTTGGGAATGGTTTCCCACGTGCGGATGGGCGCGCAAAATTCACGCCTGCTAGTGTAATCGCGCCAGACGATGTTCCAGATGAAGAATACCCGATGATCCTGACCACAGGCCGTCAGCTAGAACACTGGCACACAGGGTCGATGACCCGTCGTGCTTCGGTATTGGACGGGCTAGAGCCTGAGGCAAACTGTTCACTGCACCCTTCCACGCTGCGTAAGTTGGGCGTTGAACCAGGTGGGCATGTGCGCCTGACAACCAAACGTGGGTCCATTGTGATTATGGCGCGGATGGACCGTGCGGTGGCCCCTGACATGGTGTTCTTGCCGTTTGCCTTTGTTGAGGCGGCGGCGAACATTCTGACGAACCCTGCGGTTGATCCTTATGGGAAAATCCCGGAGTTCAAGTTTTCAGCTGTTAAAGTCGAAGCCGCACATGAAGCAATTGCTGCAGAGTAACGGTGGGCAACACGCAGGCCTTACTGGGTTTTGAATTGTGAGGAAGGTGGGTCTTGGCCCACCTTTTTCTTTTTGTGAGTGCCGTATGGGTATTCAGTTTCGCGCATACCCACGTTTTTGCGCGCGAATGCGGTACGTATCTGCCGCATGTGATGCCTCGCGCAAGTTGCCGTAACACGTAATTACCTCACGCGGGTTGCCGCCTTTGACCCCCCATTCACGTAGTACGGATACTTCGGAAAACAGGTTCATAGCGATTTCTACGCGGTAGAAATGTGGGGCGGGGGCACGGCCAAGGCGATATAGGACTACATCTAGCATTGTAGTGATTCTATCAGCGTTTTCAGCAAGGTGAAGGGGGATTTTCTGATTTTTAGTGTTTTTGAACAATGAGTTTGGATTGGCCTTGGTTTAACTCCAACTCACCTCACCCAGAAAGATATACCCAGCTCCATATATTGTTTTGATCAGCTGCGGATTCTTAGGGTCTTCCCGCAACTTGGTACGTAGACGTGAAATGCGCACATCCATAGCGCGATCAAAGCTTTCGTTGGCAACACCGCCTAAAGATTCCTGCATCTGTGTCCGGCTGATGAGCCGTTTTGGACTATCTAGGAATAGGCGCAAGACCTCGCCTTCGGCATGTGAGAATGGCGTCGTTTCACCAGCGTCATCGATCAATGTGTAAGCGTCAAACTGTGCAGTCCAGCCATTGAATTTTGCTGTACGGCGCGATTGCGTGACTGGCTTATTGCTGCGCAAACGGGCGCGAACCCGTGCGACGACTTCGGCAGGGTCGAAGGGTTTGATGATGTAATCGTCAGCCCCAAGTTCAAGTCCTGTCACCCGATCCTGAACCTGTGCACGGCCCGAAATAATGATAACGGATGCCCCCTGTTCCAGCGCCAACCTATGTACGACAGTCAGTCCATCGGTATCGGGTAGCGACAGATCAACCAGACAAACGTCTGGGGTATGTGTCTGTAACGCAGCCTCAAATTCACGTGCTCGCCCAAAACTTAGAGTGCGAAATCCTGCATCTTCCAAAGCGTCTGCCAGCATAGTTCGAATGGCGGGTTCGTCATCAAGGATGGTTACAAGCGGCGCGGTCATTGTGGGGCCTTTAGTTTGAGAACATTGGAAAGATCAATGGCAGTGAAGGGTTTTGCAAGGACCGTTGTGGCGGCTTGCCCCTTTTGGTGCAATGGATCATTTGGCGGCAACGACGTCATCAGAACAATGGGTGTCTTGTTCGATCCAATACGTTTCAGCAGGTCCAGTCCCGTTCCTTCCCCATTTAATCGGATGTCGGAAAGGATCAATGCGATGTCGGGTAAATCCGCGATCAATGCTGTTGCTTCGTCTGCTGATGTTGCCTCGATCACGCTGTGGCCCATGTCGATTAGCATGTCGCGGTAAAGCGCACGCAAATCGTCGCTATCTTCGACCAATAGCACCAGCCCACCAGTGATCTTGGGGCAGTATCGCAAGGGCAATCGCAGTCTTACAGATGCCCCGCTGTTGGGCGTGTTCTGCAATCTTAGATCGCCCCCAGCCAATTTGGTGATGTCGTAAACCATTGGCAGACCTAGGCCGGTACCTTCGCTGCCTTTCGTGGTAAAAAACGGATCACACCCTTGTTCCAACGCATCAGGGGAAAACCCAGTGCCGGTGTCGCTGACTGTGAATTCGATCCATGTGTTGTGGACTGTTGTTGCGCTTAATGTGATTTCGCCGTTTGACCCGCAGGCGTCTTTGGCGTTCAGAATAAGGTTTAACAAGGCATCTTGGATGGCACCTTGATCCAATAAAACGGGTTCATTGGGAACCCGGTCGAAGACTGTAAACTTCACATTGTCCGGTAGCGATGGGGCTGCGAGGGTTTCAATGTCTTGTAGCAGATTGTGCAAGTCAGTTGCGCGGGGCCGTTGCACGCGTTGCGCTGTGATCTCCGCAATACTTCCCAGCAATTCGCCACCACGTTTTGCAGCGTTTAGGGTTCCATCCACAAGGGTTAGGGCTGTGTCGGGTAATCCGTCTAGCCGTGCCAGTTTGGATTGCATTCCCCAGATTATCGTAAGTAAGTTGGAGAAATCATGCGCTAAACCAGATGTCATTTGCGCTGCAAGTTCGCGTTTGCGGGTTTGTTGCAAGGCAACGCGGGCTTGCGTCTCTTGGGTTACGTCCATCGACAAGATATAAACACCATCCCGTATGTCAGGCGTAAATGCCACACGAATGCGGCGTGCGCTGTGAGCATCTGTGAATTCCATCACGGTGTTTTCGCCGGCGATGGCCGCAAGCAGTCCAGGTTTGATTTTACCGTAAACGTCAGCCCCTAAGGCATCTGATATATGCATCCCAACAATGTTGTTGGTGCGTTCTGGGATGATGGTGCTAAGTCGCCGATTGGAATAGGTGTAATGCCCCGTTTCATCGATGTGTGCGATGTGGGCTGGCATCATTTCCGTGGTTAGCCGTGTTCGTGCCTCCACCTCCGTTAGGTGGCGTTTGGTTTCGCCAAGGGCTGAAACCGTGGCGGCAAGAGCGCGGTTTGTGCTGGCCAATTCCTCGGTGTGGGCAAGAACCTGATCGGTCAACTCTTCGGACCGCGCTCGCAATAAGGTCTCTTGCTTTTTGGTGCTGGTGATATCGGTGTACACAGTGATCCACCCCCCTTGGGGCAAAGGGGACCCTTCGACTGATATGATCGTGCCATTGGCACGTGTTCGCTCCATATAATGGGGTTCAAAGGCACGCGCCATTTCAGTGCGTTCTGTAACAAATGCTTCAAGATTGTCGACTTCGCCATATTCACCCTGCAACGCGAGGTGGCGGATTGTGTCTTCAAACGGGGCCCCCAGCGCCACAAGGTGATCAGGTAGCGCAAACATATCTTGGAACGGCGCATTACAGACAGCCAATCGCAAGTCACTGTCAAAAATTGTGAGGGCCTGACCGATAAGGTTCAGACCCGCAGCGGTTAAAGCGTGTGTGGCATCGCGGCTGAGCGGCACGTTAGTGTCCCTTTATCTTATGGGTATGGGCACTGTGCGTGGGGCATAGGGACAGTACAAGCGTTCATCTGACCTTGTTACAATTCGTTATATTTTAGAAACCTTCAGGAAAAAGTTGACGGCGAGGATAAACCCAGCATCTTTAGGTGACATAGAATCGCTTAAGTGATCGTGGCTGGTGACATTTGTTGCCAGTTTGGGAGGAATAAACATTGTCGAAGACGCTTGATGGCGCTGGTGGACTTACGTCCATACCAGCGCTTTTGCACCGCAACGTTGCTCAGTTCGGGTCAGCACCTGCTTACCGCGAAAAAGAGTTTGGAATCTGGCAAAGCTGGACATGGTCACAGACCTTTGACGAGATCGAGGCATTGGCCTTGGGTCTGTTGGATCTGGGCGTCGCCGAAGGCGATTTTATCGCTGTGATCGGGCGCAATCGACCTTATTTGTATTGGTCAATGATGGCGGCGCAGATGGTAGGTGCCGTTCCTGTGCCTTTATATCAGGATGCTTCAGCGGATGAGATGGCCTATACTATGAGCCATTGTGGTGCGCGTTTTGTGATCGCTGGCGATCAGGAACAAGTCGACAAGGTCATGGAAATCCAAGATCAATTGACTGAATTTGAGGCGATGATTTACCTCGACCCACGTGGGTTGCGTAAATACGATCACACGAATTTGACGCAATATAGTGCAGTTCAAGAAGCAGGACGCGCGAAGCGTTCGACACATGAACCAGAGATGAAGGCACGCATAGCGAAGCAGGATTACGATAGCACCTGCGTGATGCTGTATACTTCTGGGACAACTGGTAAGCCTAAGGGCGTTGTGCTGTCCAATCGCAATGTGATTGAGACAGCCAAATCATCTTCCATGTTTGACGGTCTTCGCCAAACTGATGACATTTTGGCTTATCTTCCAATGGCTTGGGTTGGTGATTTTATCTTTTCCGTGGGTCAGGCGCTGTGGTGTGGTTTCTGTACGAACTGCCCTGAGAGTGCTGAAACAATGCACACAGATTTGCGTGAAATTGGTCCAACATATTACTTTGCTCCGCCGCGTGTATTTGAAAATCAGCTGACCAATGTGATGATCCGCATGGAAGACGCTAGCCCGATGAAAAAGTGGTTGTTCGATTACTTCATGGGTGTTGCACGCAAGGTTGGGCCGTCTATTTTGGATGGAAACCCTGTTAGCCTGATTGACCGGATCAAGTATAACTTGGGCGAATTGGTTATCTACGGGCCGTTAAAAAATACCCTGGGCTTCAGCCGCGTTCGAGTTGGATATACCGCGGGCGAGGCAATTGGGCCTGAGATTTTTGACTTCTACCGCTCGCTTGGAATTAACCTGAAACAGCTTTACGGCCAGACCGAAGCAACTGTGTTTATCACGGCCCAACCGGATGGCGAGGTGCGCTCGGACACTGTTGGGGTTACATGCCCCGGTGTTGAGCTGAAAATTGCTGAGAATGGCGAAGTGTTTTACCGTAGCCCTGGTGTTTTTGTTGAGTATTACAAAAACCCTGAAAGCACGGCGGACACCAAGGATGCCGACGGTTGGGTTGCTACTGGCGATGCAGGTTTCATCGAAGAAAGCAGTGGCCATTTGCGAATTATCGATCGCGCTAAAGATGTTGGGCAGACGGCCAACGGCCAGATGTTTGCACCTAAGTATGTTGAAAACAAACTTAAATTCTTTCCAAATATTCTCGAAACTGTTGTTTTCGGCAACGGCAAGCCATATTGCACGGCCTTCGTGAACATCGACCTAACGGCCGTTGGGAATTGGGCAGAGCGTAACAATATCGCTTACGCATCCTACCAAGAATTGGCTGGGCATCCTGAAGTTTTGGCAACCATTCAGTCCCACGTGGAAGAGGTGAATACCTCTGTCGCGCAGGATAGAATGTTGTCAGATTGTCAAATTCATCGCTTTGTTGTGCTGCACAAACAGCTGGACGCTGACGATGGTGAGTTGACCCGTACACTGAAAGTGCGCCGTCGTATTATCGAGGAAAAGTTCTCAGATATTATTAACGCGATGTACGATGGGTCCGACACTATTTCGACAACTACTGAAGTGACTTATGAAGACGGACGTAAAGGCGCGATTTCAGCGACTTTGGATATTCGTAATGCGACGGTTCAGGCCGTGACCGCACAGATGGCGGCAGAATAATGAACAGGGGATATCTTGATGCTTGATCAGTCGGAAGGATACATGACAGCGGACGGTCGCCAGATCGGTCCTGTGGTTATGGAGATGAAGAATATTACCCTTAGATTTGGGGGTGTTGAAGCGATCAAAGATATTTCGTTCGACATTCGCGAGGGTGAAGTTCGGGCGATCATTGGGCCAAACGGTGCTGGCAAGTCGTCGATGTTGAATGTGATTTCTGGCTTTTATGTCCCTCAGGACGGGCAGGTATTGTACAAAGGCGCATTGCGTCCCCCGATGCGTCCCTATCAGGTGGCCCAGCAAGGTATCGCGCGTACATTCCAAAACATCGCCTTGTTTGAAGGCATGAGCGTTTTGGACAATGTGATGACGGGTCGTCTGACCCACATGAAGACGGGCATGTTTGCCCAAGCTTTGTGGAAGGGCCGCGCCGAAAAAGAAGAAACTGAAAACCGTGAAGTCGCTGAAAAGATTATCGATTTCTTGGAAATTCAGGCTATTCGCAAAACGCCTGTTGCCCGACTGCCTTATGGTTTGAAGAAGCGTGTTGAACTGGCGCGTGCCTTGGCCGCAGAGCCATCGTTGCTGTTGTTGGATGAACCGATGGCGGGAATGAACGTTGAGGAAAAAGAGGACATGAGCCGCTTTATCCTGTCCATGAACGACGAATTTGGCACCACGATTGCGCTGATCGAACACGATATGGGTGTGGTTATGGATCTGTCGGATCGCGTTGTTGTTATGGATTACGGCAAGAAAATTGGCGACGGCACACCAGACGAAGTGCGCAACAACCAAGCGGTGATTGATGCGTATCTCGGTGTGGCCCACGATGAGTAAAACGGCCCAAAATATGGATCGGTATCGCGTCGGTAATACGTCGGTATTACGTCGGTGCGCTGCGCTCGGTCCGTTTTTGGCTTGTTTACTGGCGGGAGGCGCACAAGCTGGTGCTTGGGAAGAATTTCAGGCGCGGTGTTTAAGCCCATATGAGAATTTGGCACCGGCTGTTTTCGATGATCTGGAAAAGGTTGTTCCTTCTGAACCACGCGTGGCTGTGTCCCGCTTTGGTGCCTATTTTGCTTTGACGGATGGCGCTGTTCTGGCGTCTGATCCGGCCCCATTGAGGACTGGCGAACGATTGTGTGCCGTACATGGGATGGCGCACCCGCCAGGTGCAAAAGCGTGGGTCGCCAAGCAGTTGGCGCAAAAGCTTTACGAATTGGAAGAGCACAATGATGATGGATCATTCGCCCTGCTAAGCAATCTTTGGATTGAGCCAAAATTAAATGTGTCTGTCGCGTTCGAACAGGGTGGCGACTATGTCGTTTACCAGATCGTGGAGACAGATCTTGAAAGTTAATATGAGAGGGGCGCGATATGCCTACTGATCTGCTGTACGGCGCCGAAGTTGTCCTTAATGGACTGATGTCAGGTGTCCTTTACGCCTTGGTCGCTTTGGGTTTTGTTTTAATTTACAAAGCATCGGGCATTTTCAACTTTGCCCAAGGTGTTATGGCACTGTTCGCGGCGCTGACCCTTGTTGGCATCATGGAAGGGCAGGTTCCGTTTTCTCATCTGATTAACGCGGCCTTTGGCACTGACATCCACCACTTTGGTTGGCATGTTCCCGCTGTGGCCGCGATTTTACTGACGCTGGTTGTCATGGTCGGGTTCGCCTATCTGGTGCAGCGATTTGTCTTCCGACATTTGGTGGGCCAAGAGCCGATCATCTTGTTTATGGCAACCATTGGGTTGGCTTATTTCCTTGAGGGGATGGGCGATCTGATGTGGGGGTCAGAGATTAAGACGTTGGCCGTGGGTCTGCCCCAAGGTGGTAGCATCTGGGTTGAAGAGAACACCCAATGGATGGGCTTTGGCAATGAAGATTTCTACGGCTTCTTTATCGACAAGTTGGACATGGTTGCGACTGTGATTGCCGCTATTCTAGTGTTGGCGCTGATAGCGTTTAGCCAATATACCAAACAGGGCCGCGCGATGCGGGCTGTGGCCGATGATCACCAAGCCGCGTTGTCGGTGGGTGTTTCATTGAACTTTATCTGGATTTTGGTTTGGTCTTTGGCGGGCTTCGTAGCACTTGTCGCTGGCATCATGTGGGGCGCTAAATCGGGCGTTCAGTTTTCACTGTCATTGATTGCGCTTAAGGCGCTGCCAGTTTTGATGCTGGGTGGATTTACGTCGATCCCGGGGGCCATCGTGGGTGGTCTGATCATCGGCGTGGGTGAGAAACTGTTCGAATTCTCGTTTGGTCCAATGTTGGGCGGCGCGACGGAAAACTGGTTTGCTTATGTTCTGGCGCTGATCTTCTTGGTGTTCCGTCCACAGGGCTTGTTTGGGGAGAAGATCATTGAACGTGTTTGATCAATCCAATGCGGTAAACAGCTTGATCGTGAATGCGGCAAGTACAGTAATCCCTAAAGTCAACGCCATACTTGCGTTGCCCGTGATTGCCCATGTGACCATGCCACAAAACACCGCGCCGGCGATCCAAAGCAACAGCGTGTCCCATAGGGTTGCGTTTGGTTTTGCGGATGTTGTTGGTTTGAACTCATACGGCTCGCTTTCAAACGCTTCGGGAATGTCATCGAACATCGCGGATTTTTGTTTTTCGAATTCCGCGACAGACAGCGCTCCGCTGTCACGCTTGGCCTCTAGAAGCCGCAGTTTGTTTAATATGACTTACATGGATCCCACTCCGATTTCCCACGCTGAATATGCTACGGGAAATGGGGCAGAATGTGGCGAAACGCTAAAATCTGAATTGGTGGTTAACGACCAATACAACAACAACGAATTTTCATCGCGCAGTGCGGTGGCTAATACCCTTGGGGGAGCGCACTAATGTTTTACCGTGAAGCAGGTGATTTCAGCACCACGTATCCTGAGGACAGCCAAACGTTTCCGATTAGATTTGATCGCTACCGTTACTATTTGGTGTTGGCGATAGCGATTTTTGTCATCCCGTTTATGATCAATGACTATTGGTTGAACGCGGTTTTCCTGCCATTTCTGATCTATACGATTGCCGCGATTGGTTTGAACATTTTGGTTGGCTATTGTGGGCAGGTGTCGCTGGGCACGGGTGGGTTTATGGCTGTGGGGGCGTATGCCTGTTACAAACTGATGACGTCCTTTCCCGAAGTCAGCATGTTGATCCATGTTTTGATTTCCGGCCTGATTACGGCCGGTGTCGGTGTGCTGTTTGGTCTGCCAAGCTTGCGGATCAAAGGGTTCTATCTAGCGGTGGCTACACTGGCGGCGCAGTTCTTCTTGGTGTGGTTGTTCAACCGCGTACCTTGGTTTTACAACTACTCCGCCTCTGGCCAAATTTCGGCCCCTGAGCGGACGGTTTTTGGGATTGAAGTCACTGGACCTAACACAGAAGCATGGGCGACCTACCTGTTTTGTCTGTTCTTCGTCATCCTTTGCGCTGTGATTGCCCGCAACCTGACACGTGGTGCCTTTGGCCGTAAGTGGATGGCCATTCGGGACATGGACATTGCCGCCGAAATTATTGGCGTGAACCCGTTGATGGCAAAGCTAAGTGCGTTTGCTGTCAGCTCGTTCTTTATCGGTATTTCAGGTGCATTGTTCTTTGCCATCTATCTGGGTGCCGTTGAAGTGGGCGAGGCCTTTGGCATTACCAAGTCCTTCACCGTGTTGTTCATGATCATCATTGGTGGTTTAGGATCGATCTTTGGATCGTTTGCGGGCGCTGCGTTTCTAGTGGTTTTGCCTGTGGCGCTGAAACTGGTTGGCGTTGACTGGTTGGGGTGGCCGACAGACATTGTGGCCCACCTACAGTTGGTTATTGTTGGCGCGTTGATCATCATCTTTTTGATCGCGGAACCACACGGGCTTGCCCAGCTGTGGCGCGTCGCCAAAGAGAAGTTGAGATTGTGGCCGTTCCCACACTAGGGATTGGTTGCTAAGAAAAGGTGGGAAAAACCCCATCATACGAACGCTGGAACATCTGGCACACATATCGAAACATCCAGGGAGGATAACCGATGAAAATGAAACTAGGAACAATGGCAGTGGCCGCCGTAATGGCAGCAAGCCCAGTCATGGCGGACCTTGTGTTCCCATCACTTAGCTATCGTACAGGCCCATATGCTGCGGGTGGTATTCCGTTTGCAGACGGTTATGCGGATTACATGAACTTGCTGAACGCCCGCGATGGCGGCATTGGCGGCGTTATGACAAACGTCTTGGAATGTGAGACCGGCTATAACACTGAAAAAGGTGTTGAGTGCTACGAGTCTACAAAAGGCCAAGGTGCGCTTGTCTATCAACCGCTGTCCACAGGCATCACATACCAGTTGATCCCAAAAGCGACTGCTGACGGCATTCCAATCCACTCAATGGGTTACGGTCGTACATCTGCTGCAAACGGTGACGTGTTTTCAAACGTCTTCAACTACCCAGCAAACTACTGGAACGGTGCGTCTGGTGCGATCAACTATCTGATGTCTCAAGGTGACATCGCTGGTAAGAAAATCGCGTTGGTCTATCACAACTCTGCTTACGGCAAAGAGCCTATCCGCACGTTGGAAGAGCTGGCTGAAAAGCACGGTTTTGAACTGACATTGCTGCCAGTTGATCACCCTGGCCAAGAGCAGAAATCACAGTGGCTACAAATCCGTCGTGAAAAGCCTGACAATGTCATCATGTATGGCTGGGGCGTTATGAACCAAGTTGCGGTTCAAGAAGCTGCAAACATCCGTTACCCGATGGAAGATTTCATCGGTATTTGGTGGTCCGGTTCGGAAAATGACGTTCTGCCAGCTGGTGAAAAAGCTGACGGTTACAAAGCGTTGACGTTCCACGGTGTTGGCGATGACTTCCCAGTCTTTGCAGACATTCAAAAGCACGTAGTTGATGCAGGCAATGCAGCTGGTGCGGGCGATCAAATCGGTACGGTTCTTTATAACCGTGGTTTGTATGCAGCAATGTTGGCAGCAGAAGCGGCCAAAACAGCACAAGAAATCCACGGCACAGCAGACATCACACCTACGATGATGCGTGATGGGATGGAAGCGTTGGTTATCACAGAAGCGAAGATGGCGGCCCTTGGTCTTCCAGGCTTTGGTCCTGAGTTCAACGTGTCTTGTGAAAACCACGGTGGTCCAGGCCTTGTTGGCATGACCCAATGGGATGCGTCGGCCAAAACTTGGTCTTTGATCAATGAATTTGCACCTTCTGATATGGATGTGATTCAACCGTTGATCGACGAAGATTCTGCAGCCTATGCCGCAGAAAACAAGATCGAAGGCAGCTGTAACTAAGCTGACTTTACGATGATCTAATTCTGGTGGCGCCTTTCGGCGCCGCCAGATCCCCAAGAAATCTTACAACAGTGAAGTGAAGCTTATGTTGGACACCGGACAAGACACTGAGACCCTACTAGAGGTCAATAATATCGAAGTGATCTACAACCACGTGATCCTTGTGCTGAAGGGCGTTAGCCTTTCAGTACCAAAAGGCGGTATCACTGCATTGTTGGGTGGCAACGGCGCTGGTAAAACAACCACGCTAAAGGCCATTTCGAACCTTTTGGCGTCAGAGCGTGGTGAAGTGACCAAAGGCTCCGTCAAATATCGTGGCGTGGATGTGCATCACACTGACCCCGCCGACATGGTGAAGCGTGGCGTCGTTCAGGTGATGGAAGGCCGTCACTGTTTTGAACACCTCACGATTGAGGAAAACTTGTTAACGGGTGCTTATACCCGGACGGACGGCAAAGCTGCCGTCGCTGCGGATCTCGAGATGGTGTATGATTATTTCCCGCGTCTTCGCGAACGTCGAAAATCCCAAGCGGGATATACCTCCGGTGGTGAACAGCAAATGTGTGCGATTGGTCGTGCGTTGATGGCCCGCCCCGAAACGATTTTACTGGACGAACCGTCGATGGGTCTGGCCCCGCAATTGGTTGAACAAATTTTTGGTATCGTGAAGTCGATTAACGAAAGTGAAGGCGTTTCGTTTTTGCTGGCCGAGCAGAACACAAACGTTGCTTTGCGTTTCGCGCATTACGGGTATATCTTGGAGTCAGGTCGTGTAGTGATGGACGGTCCGGCTGCGGAACTGCGCGAAAATCCCGATGTGAAGGAATTTTACCTTGGTATGTCTGATGACGGCCGCAAATCATTCCGTGATGTGCGTTCTTATCGTCGCCGCAAGCGTTGGCTTAGCTAATCGGAATTGATGCGCATCGCGCGCAAGTTACGCTAATTTTTGTTGGATAGTTATTAATGACCACATTTTTCGACGATCTTGAGACACGAAGTGCAGACCAGCGCGAAGCCGACCAGTTGGCCGCGTTAAATGCACAATTGGCACGGGTCGCGGGACATGCGGGAACGTGTTTGCCTGACGTTGGCGCGCTGTTGGATCTGTCAGGATTGTCGTCTTTGCCTGTGTTGCGCAAATCGGACTTGGCCAAGTGGCAGTCAGAAAAGCCCCCGTTTGGTGGTATGCCTGTTTCCAACGTCGCCCATATATTCCAATCCCCGGGTCCGATCTATGAACCGGGTGGAATCACCCATGACTGGTGGCGCATGGGTCGTTTCCTGCATGCAGCTGGCTTTGGCAAAGGCGACATTGTGCAGAATTGTTTCGGGTATCACCTGACCCCTGCTGGCATGATTTTCGAATCTGGTGCGCGGGCGGTTGGTGCAACTGTTCTGCCTGCAGGCACCGGCCAAACTGAGTTACAAGTAACCGCTGCGCGTGATGTTGGGACAACCGCATATGCTGGTACGCCCGATTATCTGAAGATCATCTTAGATAAAGCGGATCAAATGGGCATCAAACTCGGCTTTACCAAAGCTGCTGTGGGTGGGGGCGCGTTGTTCCCATCGCTACGCCAAGAATATGCGGATCGCGGGATCGCTTGTTTGCAATCTTATGCCACAGCTGATCTGGGCAACATTGCGTACGAAAGTGCTGCGATGGAGGGCATGATCCTAGACGAACACGTCATCGTCGAAATCGTGACACCCGGCACTGGAATCCCTGTATTTCCAGGTGAAGTGGGCGAGGTTGTCGTGACCTCCCTTAATCCTGACTACCCATTGATCCGTTTCGCGACGGGCGACATGAGCGCTGTTATGGCGGGCCAATCGCCCTGTGGGCGGACCAACATGCGGATCAAAGGATGGATGGGCCGTGCTGATCAAACGACTAAGATCAAAGGTATGTTTGTGCGCCCCGAACAGGTTGCTGCTTTTGTGGCAAAACATGCCGAAGTTGACCGCGCCCGCGTGATTGCGTCACGTGAAGGAGAACAGGATGTGCTGACGGTTCAAATTGAATCCGATGGCGGCGACGCTGATGCATATGCGGCCAGCGTTGTCGAAACACTGAAGATGAAGGGCAAGGTCGTGGTCTGCGATATTGGTACTTTGCCGCGTGATGGTTTAGTGATCGAGGACCAGCGCAGCTACGATTGATATGTCGCACTGGATTTCCTGACCGAAATAGTCGTATTAGACCATAATGACTGACCAAAACACACATCTGCCTGCTTTGAAAAAGCGTGCGCGTAAGGCTCCGCTAGGGTTGTCCGCGCTTGCTGTGTTGATTGCAGTGATCTGTTTGCTGCCAATGTTGGCCGTTGCAATTGCAGCATTTAGCGGCGGCACTGAAACGGTGTCGCATCTGCTTAGCACTGTATTGCCGCGTTACGCAGGCAACACCGCATTGCTGGTTGCACTGGTCTCAATCGGTACATTTTGCCTAGGCGTGGGTGCCGCATGGCTGGTCACAATGACCCGTTTCCCAGGTGTGCGGTTTTTCGAAATTGCATTGGTCTTACCGCTGGCATTCCCCGCATACGTTCTGGCCTATGCCTACACTTATATTCTGGATCACCCAGGTATCGTGCAGTCGACTTTACGAGATGTGATGGGTTGGGGGCCGCGCGATTATTGGTTCCCCGAGGTGCGGTCTTTGGGTGGCGCCGCAATGATGTTGATCCTTGTGCTTTACCCGTATGTTTACCTATTGGCGCGCGCCTCATTCTTGCAACAAAGTGGCACCACTTTTCTAGCGGCTCGGGCATTGGGCAGCAGCGCGTGGGCCGCCTTTTTTCGGGTCAGTTTACCTCTTGCCCGTCCTGCAATTGCGGGTGGCGTTCTTTTGGCAGTGATGGAAACAATTGCGGATTTTGGAACGGTCGCGTATTTTGGTGTCCAGACATTTGCGACGGGCATCTATACCAGCTGGTTCTCTCTGGCGGACCGTGGGGGGGCCGCGCAATTGGCGTTATGTTTGCTAAGTTTTGCGCTGCTGCTGGCTATGTTGGAGCGTATTCAACGGGGGAGGGCGAAATACTATGACCCGTCACGCCAGTCGCAAGATAAAGTGCAATTACAGCTGAAGGGCACGCAGGCTGCTTTGGCGATTGGCTTGTGTTTAATCCCTGTCTTGTTTGGATGTGTACTGCCCATTGTGGTCTTGTTCAGCATGGGGTTAGGGTCTGAACAGGACCTGCTAAGCGCACGGTATCTTGGGTTCATTCAGAATTCATTGATCCTTGCGGGAATTGCAGCCGTCGTGACGGTAAGCGCCGCAGTTGCCGTCGGGTTTTTCCAACGTTTAAGGCCTGGCCCGTTTTCCAATGGAGCAGCGTATATCGCGCGCCTAGGCTATGCTGTCCCGGGTGGTGTTGTGGCTGTTGGGCTATTGGTTCCATTTGCAGCCTTCGACAATGCGCTTGATGCATGGATGCGCAGTACCTTTGATATCTCAACAGGCTTGTTGATCACGGGGTCGATTTGGTTGCTGATCCTTGCATATATGGTGCGCTTTTTGGCTGCTGCTCTTGGGGCCTATGAAGGTGGGCAGGCGATGGTGCACGCGAATATGGATGCGGCAAGCAGGTCATTGGGGCAGACCCCGTTTGGAACGTTGCGCCGTGTGCATTTACCCATCCTGACACCAAGCCTTCTGACGGCGTTGTTGATCGTTTTTGTTGATGTGATGAAAGAACTACCTGCGACGTTGATCATGCGGCCATTCAACTATGACACGCTTGCAGTTCAAGCCTACCGGCTTGCGTCGGATGAACGGCTAGAGGGTGCGGCGGTCCCAAGTTTGGTGATTGTTGCGCTGGGGTTGCTGCCTGTAATCCTGATCTGTCGTCAAGTTGGGCGCAGGGCATAAAGGTAGATACGAGGCTTTGCCTCGCGCTCCGGAATATATACGGCCAAATAAACTTACTGTTTTCTTATTTCTTTTGGCCATAAGTACTCTGGGTGAGCGCGAAGCGCGGGGGCAAAGCCCCTTCTCTTAATTTACGATTTTTCGCCGATTTTGTCTTGTGTTTGTGTATCAAAATCTGACGCATCATGGCGTTCGTGCAGTTGTTCAGATGGATCACCAAATGGGCGGTTCACCATGCGGCCACGTTGCACTGCTGGACGTGCGTCGATCTTTTTCGCCCAAGCCATCAGGTGCTTGTAGGATTCGACGTCAAGGAACTCTGCCGCAGAATACAAACGCCCAAGAACCAGTTGACCGTACCAAGACCAGATCGCGATGTCGGCAATTGTATAGTCATCTCCTGCGATCCATGGTGTTTCGGCCAATTGACGGTCCAATACGTCGAGCTGACGTTTGGTTTCCATTGCGAAACGGTTGATTGGGTATTCGTACTTCTCGGGCGCGTAAGCGTAGAAGTGGCCGAAGCCGCCGCCCAAGTATGGTGCGCTTCCCATTTGCCAGAACAGCCAGTTCATTGTTTCCGCACGTTTTATTGGATCCGTCGGGATCAAAGCACCAAACTTATCCGCAAGGTACAACATGATTGATGCGCTCTCGAACAAGCGCACGGGCTTGTCGCCGGAGCGGTCCGTCATCGCGGGGATTTTGGAGTTTGGATTGATCTCGACAAAGCCGGAGGTGAACTGATCACCTTCCCCGATGTTCACAAGGTAAGCGTCATATTCTGCGCCCTCAAATCCCATCGCCAAAAGCTCTTCCAGCATCACGGTGACTTTGACGCCGTTAGGTGTGGCGAGGGAATGCAGCTGCAACGGGTGCTTGCCAATGGGCAATACTTTTTCGCTGGTCGGGCCGGCAACTGGGCGGTTGATGTTGGCAAATTTACCACCGCTGCCTTCTTCCCATGTCCAGACTGCGGGGGGCGTGTATGTCAGATCGCTCATGGCAAAACCTTTTTGTTAGTGTGTTGCCGATAACCTATGGCTTGCAGCGCTGTGCGCAAGGGGCGTGGCTGTGCGCTTTTGTGGGACGCTGCGTGAGTTCATACACCTTTGCGTGTTTGTGACCAAAGGACCGCGCATAAAATGATCACACCGCCAACGATTGCTTGGGGTGTGGGAACTTCGGATAAGATCAACAAGGCAAGGATCGGAGCGAGGGGCATTTCCAAAATCGAAAGTAATGCAGTTTCTGCGGATGGGAGACGACGCGCACCTTCAGACAAGGTGACTGAAGCCAAGGCAAAGACCAACCCAAACAGGGCTAAGAAATGCAATTCATTGGACAAAACATCTGTGGGATTGCTGAAAAGAACTGCGAATGGCAGCAAGATGATCGAGGATAATGCAGCAGGCAATGCCGCTGTTGTGTCGGGGTATTTGCGGTAAATCACCATTATACCCGCCATAATTAGAGTCATCCAGAACGCCAGTAGGTCGCCCAGAATTTGACTGCTTCCAAGGGATTTCGAGACAATGATGAGCACACCAAACATAGCGGCAATGCTGGCGATTATGACTGTGCGTGTTGGTTTTTCCTTAATAAATATCCATGAAAGTGCAGCTGCAACAAAGGGGGCGGCTGCATAAATCAGCGCGACATTGGCGACAGTGCTAAGTTTGAATGCGGGGATAAAAGCGGCAGTTCCTGCGCCCCCCATGAGTGTCACCAGCAATGCAGGCTTTCCAAACGCGCGAACTTCGGTCCAAAATCCACCGCGCCAGGTCATGTAGAGCAAGGTGAATGTGGCGGCGGCAATTCCGCGCCAGAAGATGACTGTCCACGCATCGGCACTGACGCCTTTGGTGAATATACCCGCCGAACTGAAAACGATTGCGGACACCACAACAAAGATCACACCAGCAGTTCGCGGGCTTTGGTTTGGGTTGGTCATGGCGCTCTCTTTCT
>CAJJBH010000008.1 GCA_905182355.1 uncultured Paracoccaceae bacterium
GTAGAACCGTGGATGCCTTTAACGTTTGCGCCCGCACCTTTCGCCATCAGGCGAGAGTACAATGGAACAACAATTTCGAACTGTTTGCCGTTGACGATCTTGTCGCGAAGGCCAAACTGAACAGCGTTGGTCAAAGAGTTAACCATGTTCCCGCCGTAGTGGTTCAGAACCAAAACGTCAGCACCAGAGTTCAGAACAGGAGCGATGTAGGAAGAGAAGTCAGTAGACGCGAGTGGCGTACGTACTTTGTTCACTGTGTTCCAGCCCATAGCTTCTGTTGCTGCGGCGATAGACTCTTCTTGTGTCCAGCCCCATGTATAGTCAGCTGTCAGGTGGTAAGCGTTGCGATCGGAACCGTACAGGCTTTGCAACACTGGTGCCAAAGCAGCAGCAGACATGTAACCGTTAAAGAAGTGACGGAAACCGTTGGCTTTCTTATCTTTACCAGTTGTGTCGTTTGAGTGCGTCAGACCGGCCATAAATATAACGCCAGCTTCTTGGCACAGACCTTGAACAGCAATGGCAACACCGGAAGACGAACCGCCAGTGATCATCACTGCGCCATCTTTTTCGATCATGGATTTCGCAGAAGCACGCGCCGCGTCAGATTTAGTCTGCGTGTCGCCTGTTACGAATTCAACTTTCTTGCCCAAAATACCGTTGCCGGTCAATTCTTTGGACGAGAATGTGTTCATCATGCCGCCGTCACCGCCACCGTTCAGGTGCTCAACTGCCAGCTCATAAGCGCGCAATTCGTCGGCACCCTCATCAGCGTATGGGCCAGATTGTGGAACGTTGAAGCCAAGCGTAACAGACGAACCAGTTGGCGCGTTGGTATAAGCGTGGGCAGCAGCATTCAGGTAAGTTGGCAGTGCAAGGCCAGCGCCCGCAGCTACAGTTGTTTTCAACACGCCGCGACGTGTGAAGTTAGATGTGGACATTAAATATCCTCCCTTATGTTGAAATGCGCGAATGAGTCTCCTCAGCCCCAGCCGCGCGCGCATTTTTCATGCAAGTGCAGTATCGCGCAGTTTTAGAAAATTGCGCAATAAGTGCCTTGAAAATCACAATTATTTTGTAAATAACTGCACAACACATAGGTATATATTGTAAAGTTAGTTATGCTGCGGCGCGGAAAGTCATTGGAAACGCGACAAATTTATTTGCTAAGCTACGGGGGGGGTATGGCCAAAGAGGGACTTACCGGCAGTCGAATTCGCGAGCGTCGCGCGATTGCGGGTCTAAAACAGGCCGAATTGGCCAGTAAGGTCGGTATATCCGCATCCTACCTTAACCTGATCGAACACAACCGCCGCAGAATCGGCGGAAAGTTATTGCTAACGATCGCGTCCACTTTGGGTGTGGAGCCTTCTGCATTAACAGAAGGGGCTGAAGCGGCATTAATCGCAAACCTGCGCGTGGCTGCAACGGATGCAAATATGCCTAATGCGGAAGTTGACCGCGCTGAAGAGTTCGCTGGTCGCTTTCCGGGCTGGGCCGAAGTCCTTTCTGCCGCGCATCGCCGCATTGGCACATTGGAACGCACAGTTGAAGTTTTATCGGACCGCTTGACGCTTGATCCAAAATTGGCAGCCTCTGTACACGAACTGCTGACGACCGCAGCGGCGATCAGATCAACTGCGTCAATTCTGGCAGATGATAAAGACATCACCGCAGAATGGCGGAACCGCTTTCATGTTAATCTAGATCAAGACAGTCGCCGCCTTGCCGACACCTCAAAGGCGTTGGTGACTTATTTGGACACACAGGAGGGCGACAACGCTGCGCGATCCGTCAGCTCCCCTCAGGAGGAAGTTGAGGCGTTTTTTGAAGCTAATAATTATTCTTTTCAAGGAATCGAAGATGGGAATGTAGTTGTTGCTGATATTATCTCTCAAGCTGAACAGCTAAGTTCGGTCGCCGCACGTCGCATCGGAACTGGAATTTTGCAGCAAGTTGCGGCAGATGCGCGGTTAGTGAACTTGGAATTGCTTCGGACGCAGGTGGAAACCGTTGGAATGAACCCCGTGGCTTTGGCTTCTCATTTTAAGGTGCCGGTTCCACTAATTTTGCGCCGATTAGGGGCTTTACCAGATTTGCAGGCTGGTATTGTGGTGTGCGATCGATCGGGGAGTTTGTTGTTCCGCAAATCGACGACCGGTTTTTCGATCCCTCGTTTTGGAGCAGTGTGCCCTCTTTGGCCGATTTTTGATGTTTTGGGAAATGCAGGTCAGGTGTTGCGCCGCCGCGTTGTTCAATCAGGGCGCACTGATACAGAATTTGAATGTTATGCTGTGGCCGAACCCACAAAAACGACAGAGTATAACAAACTGCCATTGATGCAGGCCACGATGTTGATTGTTCCACTCCAATCCGCAGACAAGGCTGACCACATAAACGCAGATGAGATCGGATCGACATGTCGCGTTTGCTCACGTGCAAAGTGCCCAGCCCGTCGCGAACCCTCTATATTAAGCGAAGGCTTCTAATATGCTTTTGACAGACAAGCAAAAAGCGGGAATAGCTGATGTAACTTTGCGACCACACAACAGGCGGCAATAAGACTGGCTAAGGTGGTTTCAAAACAGGGGGAGAACGAGCATGGGAAAACGTGTTCTATTGGTTGAAGACGAACCAAACATTATTGAAGCGATTACCTTTTTGCTAAGCCGTGAAGGGTGGAAGGTTGAAAGCCATACTGATGGGGCAACAGCTGTTGAGCGTGTAAATGATCTGCGCCCTGATTTACTTATGCTGGACCACATGTTGCCAGGAAAAAGCGGTTTGGACATATTGATTGAGTTGCGCAGCGACGAACAGTTTGCTGCGTTGCCTATTTTGATGCTTACGGCGCGTGGTCAAATGCGTGATCGTGCTCAAGCCGAGGCGGCGGGTGTCAGCCGTTTTATGACCAAACCGTTTTCTAATACGCAGGTTTTGGCTGCTGTCCGCGATTTAATGAGCCTTTAACCGATGTCAATTGATCTTAATCAACCCGTTTTTCTAGAACGTCGAAGTTATCGCCAAAGACGAATGATGGATGCCGTGCGTCTTTTACCAGTGATCGGCTTGCTTCTTTGGTTGTTACCAACGCTTTGGTCTGTTTCAGATGATGGCGGGGTCGAACCCGTCAAGATGTCCCAAGCAATAATCTATGTCTTTGGCGTTTGGGTCTGCTTGATCTTATCTGGTGGGCTATTGTGGCGCTATTTGGTGGCGGGTGGCGAAATGCCCGCACCATTAGATGCTGACGCGACTTCGGAACCTGAATAATGGCATCTGTTAATCTGCTGATCGCGGTCTGTTTGATCTACGTTGCTTTCCTTTTTGCTGTCGCGTTTGCCGCTGAACGTGCGGCTTCGCGCGGTCGGGGCAATTGGCTGCGGTCTCCACTGGTGTATACACTGTCCCTTTCGATCTATTGCACGGCTTGGACGTTTTATGGCGCGGTCGGGTATGCTGCACGATCAGGGATGGAATTCGTTACGATCTACCTTGGACCGTCACTTGTTATGATCGGGTGGTGGTGGATGCTGCGCAAGTTGGTACGGATCGGTCGAACCCAACGTGTTACATCTGTGGCTGACTTAATCTCATCTCGATATGGCAAATCCAACGTGCTGGCGATCATCGTTACCGTCATGGCTGTGGTCGGCGTAACACCCTATATCGCGCTTCAATTGCAATCAGTTACGCTGTCACTTTCGATCTTCGCCGACCCAACAGGGGTAACGGACGGGGGGATGAACCTGCTGTCAGCTGGTTTTTGGGTGGCGCTGGGCCTTGCCTTGTTCACGGTTTTGTTCGGGACCCGAAACTTAAACGCAAACGAACGTCACGATGGTGTCGTCATTGCAATCGCCGTGGAAGCCGTCGTTAAGCTGGTGGCGCTTTTGGCTGTTGGCATCTTTGTGGTTTGGGGTGTTGCTGGTGGCTTGGGCGAAATGATGGTCCGCATCGACAGTTCTGAGATTGGGCAGTGGGAAGTAGATAGCAGCCGTTGGACTGCGTTGACTGTGCTGTCGGGAGCAGCATTTTTATGCTTGCCCCGTATGTTTCAAGTTTTGGTTGTGGAAAACGATGACGAAAGGCATTTGCACATCGCGTCGTGGGCGTTTCCTATTTACTTGATGTTGATGAGCTTGTTTGTTGTGCCGATCGCAGTGATTGGTCTTGATTTACTACCAGCCAATGCAAACCCCGACTTGTTCGTTCTAACTGTGCCGTTGTCCCAAGGCCAAGATGGGTTGGCGATCCTTAGCTTCCTGGGGGGGTTCTCATCAGCCACTTCAATGGTGATCGTCGCGACACTTGCTCTTTCAACAATGGTTTCCAATCACGTGGTCATGCCGATTTGGCTTTCTTTTCAAGGGCAGGGCGCGGCTGTGTCGGGCGACGTGCGAAACGTAGTGCTTTTTTCGCGCCGCATGTCGATCCTTGTCATCATCGCGCTGGGCTATCTTTATTACCGTGTTTCTGGTGGTAGTGGGGCCTTGGCTGCAATTGGCCTTATTTCCTTTACAGGGGTTGCGCAGTTTCTACCTGCAATGATGGGTGGGATTTTTTGGCGTGGAGCGACCCGTGTCGGGGCGTTATCGGGGTTATTGGTTGGGTTTGCGATCTGGATTTATGCGTCGTTGCTGCCAAGCTTTGGTGCAGATGTCGTAATGAGCCAAGCGCTGTTAGATCAAGGGCCATTTGACATCGACTTCCTGCGTCCCCAATCATTATTTGGCATCGAGGGTGTTGATCCAACTGTTCACGCTGTATTTTGGTCGCTCTTTTTGAACACCAGTGCATTTGTCCTGGGGTCTTTAATATCGTTTCCCAACCCGTTAGAGCGCCTTCAAGGCGCGCAATTCGTAAATATTTTCGCCCATTCTGGCCATGCCCGTGGGTGGAGCGGGTCTGTCGCGGAAAGCGAAGACTTGATGGTTATGGCTCAACGTATTTTAGGTGGATCTGAGGCCCAAAAATTGTTTCGTCGTGAGGCCCAAAAACAAGGTCAAGATGGGCATCTACCAGAACCAACGCCAGATTTCTTGCAACGGCTTGAACGTGAAATGTCTGCGTCGGTTGGGGCTGCAACCGCACATGCTATGATCAGCCAACTTGTTGGGGGGACATCTGTTTCTGTTCAGGATTTGATGGCTGTTGCGCATGAATCCGCACAAATGCTTGAATATTCAAGTCAGCTCGAGGCGAAGT
The DNA here is from genome assembly GCA_905182355.1 of uncultured Paracoccaceae bacterium. Classification (GTDB taxonomy): domain Bacteria; phylum Pseudomonadota; class Alphaproteobacteria; order Rhodobacterales; family Rhodobacteraceae; genus Ascidiaceihabitans. The sequence goes on from CAJJBH010000008.1 coordinate 5,209, forward strand.
CTTCGGAACTTTCGACAACGGCGCTACAACTGCGCGACGTCAACGCGAAGCTAACGCAGCTTTCTGTGCAAAAAGATGCGTTCTTAAGCCAGATTTCACATGAATTACGTACGCCAATGACGTCTATTCGGTCTTTTTCCGAGATTTTGCGGGATTCCGATGGGTTGGAAGCGGTTGATAAGACCAAATATGCCTCGATCATCCATGTGGAGGCGATCAGATTGACGCGCTTGCTAGATGACCTTCTGGACCTAAGTGTTTTGGAAAACGGACAGGTTAGTTTGAACCCCGCCACAGGGGCTTTGCTGTCTGTGATTGATCACGCGGTAACCACAACTCAAGCCGGTGCAATCCGTGCTATTACGATCGACAAAAGCGGTATCGATGGCGCGCTTGTCTTAACGACTGACTTGGATCGCTTGTCGCAGGTTTTTATTAACCTGATCAGCAATGCCCAGAAATACTGTAAGTCTGAAAACCCTACGCTGGTGATCGAAACTGTTGTTAAGCACGACGAGGTTGTCGTCCTATTTACCGACAATGGAATTTCAATTCCTGCAGATAAGCGCGCCCTAATCTTTGAAAAATTTTCACGGATCAACGATCAAGATGGGAGTGGTGCGGGTCTTGGTCTTGCCATTTGTCGCGAGATTGTAGCGCGTTTGGGTGGGAAAATTGAACATTTGCCAATCCTCAAGGGTAACCAGTTTGCGGTCCACCTGCCGCTTTAGGTGCCGCAAATACTTTGCATAAAATCAATCGTATAAATCCGTTGGTAACCAGTCCTGACGTATCTAACCTATGAACAGTTAATAGGACGAGCCGCGTCAATGGTTTCAATTGAAGCACAATCGATTTTGCGTCGCAAAGCTGCGCTAGGCACGCAAGAGCATGAGGCTCGGGCGATGTCTGTGGCCAAAGCGATGCGCCAATCCATTGCAAAGCTTGGTAAGGAATTGTTCGAGATGCCTTTGTCAGCCATTGGCGCTATAACGGAGGACCGCAAAGCGTCTGACTTGTTCAAACTCATCGATGATGCCTCGCTTCTTTGCTTGCTAGAAGGGGAGGACGGTAAGGTTGGTGCCGCGATCATTGGTGCAGATATCGTTGGTGGCCTTATTCAACAACAAACGATGGGTCGGGTTAGTCCAGTAAGCGGCACCACGCGCCCAATGACACAGACTGATGCCGCGATGTGTGCCCCATTGCTGGATGCGTTATTTGAACGCGTCGCTCCAATGCTTGAGGTGAAGGCAGAGCGTGATGTCGTTGGCGGTTTTAATTTTGGGGCGCGTTTTGAAGATGTGCGTACTTTGGAGATGGCATTAGAGTTGCCGGAGTATTTCGTTGTCTGGCTAACTTTGGATTTGTCTGGTGGGGCCAGACAGTGTGAACTAACCTTAGTACTTCCAAGAACGGGACCAGCTAAGACGTCTGATGGCTTGTCCGATGGCGAAGATGTTGGCCCTTCAATCCCGCAGATGAACGAAGTGGTGATGGACCTACCCACGGAGTTAAATATGGTTTTGTGTAAAGTGAAACTCGAACTTTCGCAGGTAAAGCAGTTGGCTGTGGGTGAAGCGCTGCATTTGCCGCACAACACTTTCCCCGAAACTGAGATTGTATCGTTAACTGGCGCAACCATTGGTTCTTGCGTTCTGGGACAAGTGAGCGGGATACGCGCACTAAGGTTGAAAAGGGTGTCTGTCCACGCAACACAGCCTCGCCGCCGCGAGGCAGACTTGGCTGAACTTGATTTGCCTGAAATCACAGCTCTTCCTTAGTATGACGATGTTGAATCTTTAGCTGTCAAAAAAGCTGATAATGTGTCGCTTGACGGGGATTTAGGGAATGATCTAACCAATCAGGTGGATGGCTTGAGGGATCGTGAAACCAATGATGACAATGTGGCGGGGCGGGGAGCAGCTCAAGCGGGTCATGAGATTCCGGAGCACGAAGATATCGGACTACCCGAACTTGATGACTTTCCAGACTTGGCTGACATCACACAGTTAAGCCAAGCTGGTTAACAGCCTATGAAAATGGGTCGGAATCATTGCACAAAAAGCCGATCAGCCTCTTTGGCATCACGCTTTTTGCGCAACCTCTTCCAGTGTTGGCCGTAACCCTTCCAGGGGATACCCACCCGCCTGGGCTGCGGATAGAATCTGATCGATGTCTTGCCCCTCAACGGCACTTCCAATTGCCCAAGCAACGGTACAACGTGTCCCAGAAGCACAATATGCAAGGACTGGACCATCAGAGCGTGAAAGCGTCATCTGTTGTGCGATTACGTCGGGCGTCATAGTTTGATGGGTCATTGGTAGTGCATGGAATTCAAGACCAGCAGCGCGCACTGCAGCTTCCAGCGTGTGTGCTTGATGACTGGGTGGAACTTCACGGTCAGGTCGATTGCAGATCACAGTTTTAAACCCTGATTCCACTATCGCCGGCACATCATCAACTGAGATTTGCGGCGTTACAAAATAATGATCGGTAATTGCTTTGATTTTCATGATGTTTGCCTATGCCTGTGTGCCTAATTTGTCTAACCGTAGTGCCGCCGCAGGGGCTATCATCATGCCGCCTAACATAGCGACCAAGAACAATACGCCAGTCCATCCGCCGTACGAAAGTGAAGCAATCGCAGGGCCTGGGCAAAGTCCGATCAATCCCCAACCAATGCCAAATAGGACGGATCCTGTAATAAGGCGACGATCCAATGCAGGGTCAGGGGCAGGGGTAAATGTACCACCGACCAAAGGTGCGCGTCCTGGAACCATACGCCATGCAATGGCCATTGGGACAATTGCACCGCCCATGACAAACGCAAGTGTGACATCCCATTCACCAAAAAAATCGAGAAACCCCTGAACTTTTCCAGTGTCAGTCATTCCAGAAATATGCAGACCTGCACCAAACAAGCCACCAGCAGCCAATGCCAAAACAATGCGCATTATATAGCTCCTATAAACAAACGAAGGGCAAGAACGGTTAAGGCACCTGCGCCAATATAAACTAAGGTTGCAACAATGCCGCGCAGGGAAAAACGTGAAATACCACAGACACCATGGCCAGAGGTGCAACCCTTGGCGATACGTGTGCCTACACCGACACAGATCCCAGCAATCACCAACAAAATGGGGGCTTGGGCCGTTGCTGTGTCAATTGGAAATTCAACTTGCAAAATGGCGGGGACAGTCAGAAGCGCGGCGAGGAAGGCCAATCTTTCGAGCCACGTGCCGCCAGCAGATCTATCAACCAACCCACCAATTATTCCGCTCGCCCCCATAACACGGCCATTGCCCAGTAAGTAAACTGCACCGGCCAATCCGATCAGCAATCCACCAATCAAACCAAACACCCAATCCATTGGTATCATCTTTAATCCTTCGTCGTTTAGGTTTAACCTTACTATCAAAGCCCTATGAGAGCGCGATCCCAACACCAACCATCATCAATCCAATAACTGACAAAAACAGAGCACCCAAGTTTATGGGAATGACGGATTGCAATGTGGCTTGCATCTCATCTTCGGCCAGATCTGCGCGGCGCGCGCGCGCGACACGTATAATGCACCACACGATGCCAAGCAGGCCGATCACCGAAACAGATGCACCAGCCCATATTATCATCTCAAATATTGAGGTCGTTTTCATTTCCATATGGTCCAGCTAGCTTAATTTATTAAATTGAACAAGAACGCCCATTGCGGCAACTTCAATCGGCAGGTATCTGGAAGGCCTTGTTGATCCCGCCTAGGAGCTTTGAAATGACCGAAACTGCAACAAACGCCGAAAGCTACCGCGTCACCGCGGATGAACTACGTTCATTTATTGAGCGGATCGAGCGTTTAGATGCCGAGAAAAAAGACTTGGCCGAGCAACAAAAAGAGGTAATGGCCGAAGCCAAAGGGCGCGGCTATGACACCAAAGTTATTCGTAAAGTTGTGGCTCTGCGAAAACGCGACGAAAATGACATTGCCGAAGAAGAAGCAGTTTTGGAGATGTACAAAGAAGCGTTGGGGATGTAATTTTCCAACTGTTATTTTGTAAGAACAAAGATTATGGCGCGATCAAAGTTACGCCGGGGATGCGCTGAATTTCTAACATGTCTTCGTCATAGACATCAGTCATGTCATCCATCAGGTCATCATCCCAGCCCGCCAGATCAACTTCTTCTTCAACTTCTTCTTCTAACGCGAATTTGTCCAAAAAAGCCGATATCACGCGGCGTTTTTGCATTTCCGTCATGTCAGGGTGGGATTGAAGGTAGGCCTCAAAGCGTCTCATACCCTCAGTGCTCATGATTCCTCGCAAAAGATCGAACTCTCCAACGATGCCTTGCCCAAGCTCAAGCTCCGCGATTTCGCGCACGATTTGCGTCCAAATCAAAGGTGTGTCTTCACTGCACCAAACTGTGATCGAAACATCTGGGACTGCGTTGTGGATGGCATGTAAAGTATCAGACCAGCGAATATTTCTAGGGTCGCTAACACCCAAGTAGCCAGCCATGCTGGTCTTAGGGGATTGTCCGTACATCGCAGGCAACAAGGATGCGGGATTGCGCAGTGCCATGAACATTTCGATTTCGTCATGTGGGAACAAATTGCGGATTTGCTTCATGCGCTCAGGTGCTGACGGGTACATAATGCCACTTCGTACTCAGCACGTGGTGCCCCAAAGAAATGTGCATTGCTTAGAACCAGACGGTCAGCGTCTTCCTCGTCCATAATAGCGTCCAACAGAACATCACGCGCACCCTCAGCGGCCTGGGCGCTTTTTAGAGCACCTAAGGTTTGCTTTAACAAACGACGGTACTTCCCAGGTCCAGGGACGGCGATGCCTTGTTTGGAGAACGCGGACTTGTTGCGCAGCAGACATTTCATCAGCCGTTCTTCTTCAGTGAAGTGTGCACCAGTGTGAATTACGAGCTGCATGTCTCTTTTAGATCCCTCAAAAAGCTTATTTTCCTTATATCCAATTTGTATTCGAATAAAACCTTCAATGAGTGGTGACTTTTCGTCTTGCACGACCCGAGTAATCGCATTAGACGCCCCTCAGTGCCCCTATAGCTCAGCTGGTAGAGCAATTGATTTGTAATCAATAGGTCCGCGGTTCGAGTCCGTGTGGGGGCACCATTTACCACTTAGAAATAAGATAAATATCACGATATCAGTGTATTGGACCATTAATCGGGACCGCTTTCGGGACCACTTAGTCGTGTTCTCCACCTGATTTGTCACAGACGAACGTACTCGGCGCTTGAATCAGGAGATGATTGGTCTGACAATCGAATCATGGACAAGCAAATGCCAAAGCTCCCCTCCTATGTTTTCCGCCGAGCCAATGGTTCGTACAGGTACAAACGCAACGTTCCCAAAAAACTGAAAAGCCTAATTGGTAAGGACACTCTTTATCGTCAGCTCGGGGAGGGCTACGCAGAGGCAATGCGGAACCTACCGCAGGTGCACAGTGAGATTGAAAAGCTGTTTCGCAATGAAGCGCATGTGCCGTCCAGTGAACGGGCCTTGGCGATCATCCGAGGGGCCTTGGGCAGTGATGTGGCGGAGCAGGTGCTGGCGGGGCAGGTGGTGGAGTACAGCCAAGAGGACTATGCGCTCAATGAGCTGGCCAGAGATATTGCTGGGAAGCTGCCCAAGGATATTGTCACGCAGATCTACACGGGCCGGTTGAAGCAGCCAGCCTTGACCCTGCAGAAGGCTCTTGGAGAATATCAGCAATATAAAACAGACGATGCAGGAGAGAGCCGTGAGCTGGAGCTGCGGGTGGTCAGGCTTCGCAAGGACCTTGGAGCAGCCATCGGAAAGCAGAGGGTTGCGGACACACCCCTGAATGAGATTACCCGGGCTGATGCGAACGCCCTACGAGATTACTTGCTGCAGCGCATGAAGCCGAGCTCAGTGCATCGGTATATCACTGTCGTCAGGGCTGCAGTGAACTACGTCATCTCAGAGCATAGTCTCAACATTCCCAATGTCTTTAACGGCCTTCGGATCAAGGGGGCTTCGGCAAGTGTAGATGACAGGTTACCTATGGGTGACCAAGACCTGGTCATGGTACGACCCAACTTCAAAGATGACCCTGTGGCCCATGCTCTGTTTGTCACGCTGACAGACACAGGCGCACGCCTGTCAGAGATAACGGGCCTTGAGGTGCAGGATGTCGACTTGCAGGAGCGGTCTATCACAATCAGACCAAACAGTATCAGAACGCTGAAAACCAAAGGGTCACAGCGGACACTGCCTTTAAGCCAGAGTGCCCTAGAGGTGCTGCAGGAGCATCGAAGAGGGAAGGGGGATACCCAGCCCATCTTCGAGGACTACGCACGCCCTCGTGGTAGAGATGCTGCCTCCGCCATGCTGATGAAGCGGCTACGTCGGAGTATCACCGACAAGAAGGTGACAATGCACTCCCTGCGCCACCGCATGAAGGACAAGCTGCGCAACACGGGCTGTCCTGAGGCCATCTCCCTGGCCATCCTCGGGCACAGCACCAACACAGTGGCTGCCAACTATGGCTCAGGGTATGCTTTGGAGGTCATGCGGGAGCACTTGGAGCGGGTGTGGTGATGAATTTTGTTTGGATAAAGTATCAATGAACAAAGCCCGAGCATTTAACCCGTTCTTGTGTGCAAAGACCGATAACCTGATGGCGCTCATCGCAGAAGTACAGGTCCAAATGAGCGGGTATGAGTTTTTTCATCAGACACGTAAACGGGCCCGAAGACCTGCTGACCAGGTCACCTATGAGCGCATAGTTGAGGCCATCCTGTGTGACTTGTGTGGGGTAGAGCTCGAGCCTAACAACGACAGCATACACCTCCCCCTCAGCA
>CAJJBH010000009.1 GCA_905182355.1 uncultured Paracoccaceae bacterium
GTCATATGCTGCTGTCACAGATCGGCGTTAAGTCGAGTCGTTGTGACCTAAAAGGAGTTGCCAGGTGAGTGTTCCCCAAGAGATGAGCTTTCGTGAAAGTGTAGACATGATGTTCAATCGCGCAGTGGCGTTGATGGACCTGCCACCCGGACTTGAAGAAAAAATCAGGGTTTGCAATGCGACTTACACCGTTCGTTTTGGTGTGCGCTTGCGGGGACAAATTCAGACATTCACAGGGTATCGATCGGTTCACTCCGAACATATGGAACCTGTAAAGGGCGGTATTCGTTTTTCTTTGGGTGTTAACCAAGATGAGGTTGAAGCACTTGCGGCTCTTATGACGTACAAGTGTTCCTTGGTCGAAGCCCCGTTTGGCGGATCAAAAGGTGGTCTTTGTATCGATCCACGCCTTTATGATGAACACGAACTTGAATTGATCACGCGTCGATTTGCCTACGAGTTGATCAAACGCGACCTTATCAATCCGTCACAAAACGTGCCTGCCCCCGACATGGGCACTGGCGAACGCGAGATGGCGTGGATTGCGGATCAATACGCGCGTATGAACACAACAGACATCAACGCTAGGGCCTGTGTGACGGGCAAACCCCTGAACGCTGGCGGTATCGCAGGTCGTGTCGAAGCAACGGGGCGCGGTGTGCAATATGCGCTGCGGGAATTCTTCCGTGATGAACAGGGGATGCAGAAGGCTGGATTGACAGGCGGACTGAAAGGCAAACGTGTCGTCGTTCAGGGGCTTGGCAACGTGGGTTACCACGCGACCAAATTCTTAATGGAAGAAGATGGGTGCATAATTACTGGCATTATTGAACATGATGGTGCGTTGGTTGATGCTAGTGGACTTGACGTTGATGCGGTCCAGAAATGGATCGCCAAACACGGCGGTATCTCGGGGTATCCGGATGCCAATATTATTGAAGATGGCGCTATGGTGCTTGAAGAAGATTGTGACATCCTGATCCCCGCAGCGCTTGAAGGCGTGATTAATGTATCTAACGCGGATCGCATCAAAGCACCGTTAATCATTGAAGCCGCCAATGGACCTGTGACCGCCGGTGGCGACGAGATCCTGCGCAACAAAGGTACCGTGATCATTCCTGACATGTATGCCAACGCAGGTGGTGTGACGGTATCCTACTTTGAGTGGGTCAAAAACCTTAGCCACATTCGCTTTGGCCGTATGCAACGCCGTCAGGAAGAATCGCGCCACCAATTGGTTGTTGACGAACTTGAACGTCTCAGTGCGGATTCAGGCGTTGGCTGGCAACTAAGCCCTAACTTCAAGGAACGCTATCTACGCGGCGCGGACGAGTTGGAATTGGTGCGTTCAGGTTTGGATGACACGATGCGTATTGCATACCAATCCATGCGGGAAGTTTGGCATGGGCGTGACGATGTCCATGATTTGCGGACCGCAGCCTATTTGGTCTCTATTGAAAAAGTGGCTGCCAGCTACCGTGCCAAAGGTTTGTAGAGCTGACGGCTAATCCCTGATTAAAACGATAAAAACTAACGCACCCCCCCTTTGATTGGGAGGGTGCGTTTTTCGTTTCATATTAAGGGTTGCTAACAAAAAAGGTTTTGTGTGTGATCTGCGCATTGATACCACTATGTACAACCGCTACGCCGTTCTATCCGTAAGCGGTCACTGCGAGGCAAAGGATCGAATATGCGCTTTTCCGGACTACGCGTTCTAAAAGAAGGCCTGACTGGCAACAAAGGCTGGACGCCGCACTGGAGCAATCCCGAACCCAAAGCTGAATATGACATTATTATCATTGGCGGTGGGGGCCATGGCTTGGCCACAGCGCACTATCTTGCGTCCGTCCACGGTATCACCAAGGTCGCCGTTCTAGAGAAAGGGTATCTTGGCGGGGGCAATGTGGGGCGCAACACGACAATCGTTCGTGCAAACTATGGTCTGCGAGGCAATTCAGAATTTTACAGTCATTCGCTGAAATTGTGGGAAGGTCTTGAGGCAGACCTGAACTATAATGTGATGCATTCCCAACGTGGGGTCATAAACCTGTTCAACTCCGATGGGTCCCGTGACGCTGCAGCACGGCGTGGCAATCAAATGGCTTCGCAAGGAGACGATGCGGTTTTGATGGACAACGCAGCGGTACGCAAAATGCTACCTTACCTAGATTACGATCAGACACGTTTCCCCATCTACGGTGGCCTTTACCAGCCACGTGGCGGCACCGCCCGCCATGATGCGGTTGCTTGGGGATTTGCTCGTGCCGCCGATCAACGCGGTGTCGATTTGATTCAACAATGTGAAGTGACAGGCATCGATGTCGTCGACGGGGTGGTCAAAGGTGTGCAAACCACACGTGGCCCGATCCGTGCCAAAAAAGTTGGCATCGTCGCTGCGGGTCGCTCCAGCCAAGTGGCTGCAATGGCAGGCATGCGCCTGCCTGTTGAAAGCCACATCCTGCAAGCGTTTGTAACCGAGGGTCTTAAACCAATTATCGACCACGTGATTACTTACGAGGCGGGCCATTTCTACATCAGTCAATCCGACAAAGGTGGTTTGGTCTTTGGTGGCAGTTTGGACCTTTATTCCAGTTATGCCTCGCGTGGGAATCTACCGATGGCCGAACATGTGATCGAAGCGGCATGCACATTGATGCCCGCAATTACGAAGGCCAAAGTACTGCGCAGTTGGGGTGGGATTATGGATATGTCTTCTGACGGATCCCCCATAATCGATAAAACCGATATCGATGGGCTCTATCTGAATTGCGGCTGGTGCTATGGTGGATTTAAAGCGACTCCGGGATCGGGCCATGTCTTTGCGCACTTGATGGCAACGGGAAATCCGCATCCTGTGGCTGTGAAGCACCGCCTGGATCGGTTTCGCACTGGTGTTGGTGTGATGGATGAAGAAGCGACAGGTTCGCAGCACAATTTGCATTAGGGGGGTAAGATGATGAATGCCTCCGGCGGGAGTAATTTGGGTCAAAAGAATGAAGGGCAATTGCCCTTTGATGGAGTGATATAATGCGTCTGCCTTGTCCAATATGTGGGGAGCGCGACATTCGCGAGTTTTATTATCAAGGTGCGGATGTGGCGTTGAACCGCCCAGCGCCGGATGCAGGTGAACAGGCGTGGCAGGATTATGTTTTCTTGCGTGACAATCAGCCTGGAGAACACCGTGATTTGTGGCAGCATGAAAGTGGCTGTGGTGCGTGGATTGTTGTCAGCCGCAATACAGTAACACATTTGGTGTCGGGTGCGGTTCTTGCCACTGATATCAAGAGGACACAGGCATGAGACTTCGTGACAAAGGTACGGTTGACCGCAACGCCCCTGTTTCGTTTACATTTGACGGCGTCAGTTATCGCGGCTTTCAGGGTGACACGGTGGCCTCAGCTTTATTGGCCAATGGCATTGGCCTGATGGCCCGTTCGTTCAAATATCATCGTCCGCGAGGGGTGTTGACCGCTGGCAGCGAAGAACCGAACGCTTTGATCACAGTGGGCCGGGACGGCGCTACTGATCCAAACGTACGCGCGACAGTTCAAGAGATTTATGAAGGTCTGGAGGCGCGCAGCCAAAACGCGTGGCCTTCTTTAGGATTTGACGTGATGGCAGTGAATGATCTGGCCGCGCCATTTTTGGGCGCTGGATTTTATTATAAAACATTTATGTGGCCCCGGGCATTTTGGGAAAAATTATACGAACCGATCATTCGCCGCGCCGCAGGTCTTGGTGCGCTCAGCGGCAAGGCGCCAACAGACAAGTACGAACGGGCATTTGCACACTGTGATGTGTTGGTGATTGGTGCAGGGCCGACCGGTTTGATGGCTGCATTGAAGGCGGGGCGATCCGGCGTTGATGTGATTTTAGCGGACGAAGATAGCGTGATGGGTGGCCGTCTGAACGCCGAGACTTTTCTAATAGACGGCCAAGCAGGGTCCGATTGGGCTGCAACGATAGTCGGTAAATTGGCGGCAATGGACAACGTGCGTTTGATGCCACGCACAACCATCGCAGGTGCCTACGATCAAGGCACGTTTGGCGCGCTTGAGCGGGTCAACCATCACACTGATATTCGCGATGGAAAAGCCCCGATTGAAACGTTTTGGCGCATTGTTGCAAAGCAATCGATTCTTGCCGCGGGTGCCTTGGAGCGTCCGATTGCGTTTCAGAACAACGATCGCCCCGGAATTATGATGGCGGGTGCTGTGCGCAGTTATCTGAACCGGTGGGGTGTCGCCCCTGGGAAGACGGTTACTGTTTTTGCCAACAATGACGACGCCCACCGCACCGCGCTGGATATGCAGGCCGCCGGGGTGCATGTGGCCGCTGTGATCGACAGCCGTGCGACTGCCCAAGCACAGGGAAACTATCACCTGATCAAGGGTGCCCATGTTTCTGGTACAAGTGGGCGCAAGGGGCTGGAAAGTATTTCGGTCCGCACATCAACAGGCATTGACACCATAGAAACTGATTGTTTGGCAATGTCTGGGGGTTGGAACCCGACTGTGCACTTGACCTGTCATATGAATGGCCGCCCAAAATGGCGTGAGGACATCGCCAGCTTTGTTCCAACTGATGGGTCCATTCCAAGCATGATCACGGCTGGGGCGTGTAACGGTGACTTTTCCACATATGCCTGCCTAAGAGCAGGGCTTGAGGCGGCGAAAAAAATACTATCTGCGCTGGGCAAGACAGCTGCAGATGTTGCGTTGCCAGAGGCAGAAGATGCGCCTTACAATCTGGAACCACTTTGGGCGGTACCAGGAAAAGGTCGCGCATGGTTGGACTATCAAAATGATGTTTCGGTCAAAGACGTAACGCAAGCTGCCACAGAAAACTTTCGCTCAGTCGAGCATATGAAACGCTATACGACACAAGGAATGGCAACGGACCAAGGTAAGAATTCCAATGTCACCGCTCTTGCTTTGCTGGCCGATGCGACGGGGCGCGGCATTCCTGAAACGGGAACCACGACGTTCCGCCCCCCATATAGCCCGATTGCGATGGCGGCTTTTGGGGCAGGGGCCGAGGGCAAGGGTTTTGCGCCCGAACGCAAGACAACCAGCCATGTGGCCACAGTTGATGCAGGTGCGCCGATGATGGAGGCGGGCTTGTGGTATCGCCCCAGCTATTTCCCGATCAATGGCGAAAAGAATTGGCGGCAATCATGTGACCGTGAAGTTGGGTATGTGCGCAATGCTGTTGGCGTTTGTGATGTGTCCACGCTGGGCAAAATTGATATTCAAGGACCGGATGCGGGCGTGCTGCTTGATTTGGTTTACACCAATGTGTTCTCGACCCTCAAAATAGGGCGGGTGCGCTATGGCCTGATGTTGCGCGAAGACGGTTATGTGATGGATGACGGCACGACTGCGCGTCTGTCAGAACATCATTTTGTCACGACGACGACAACTGCGGCGGCGGGTGCCGTGATGCGGCATCTGGAATTCGTGACCCAAGTTTTGCGGCCCGATCTGGATGTTCGCCTGATGTCTGTCACCGAACAATGGGCGCAATTTGCGGTAGCGGGGCCAAAGGCGCGTAAGGTGCTGAATGATCTATTGGATGATCCGCTCGACAATGAAGCGTGGCCGTTCATGGCCTGTGGTGATGTGACCCTGTCTGGGGTCAAAGGGCGGTTGTTCCGCATCTCATTCTCTGGCGAACACGCTTATGAAATCGCTGTACCTGCGCGATACGGTTACAGTCTTTTTCGGCTGCTGACGACCAAGGCTAAGGCGCTGGGCGGTGGACCGTATGGGATGGAGGCGTTGAATGTGCTGCGTATTGAAAAGGGGTTTATCACGCACGGCGAAATTCACGGGCGCGTCACTGCGTTTGATATTGGAATGGAGCGGATGGTCAGCGCCAAAAAGGATTGCATCGGCAAAACATTGTCCAATCGGGTGGGATTGCTCAATGAGGATCGCGAACAGCTGATGGGGTTCAAGCCTGTCGGCGCAGTCAAACAACTGACTGGCGGGGCGCATCTTTATAACGAAGGGGACGAGGCCCTGACTAAATTCAATCGGGGTTATCTAACCTCGGTGGCGTTTTCCCCAACCTTCGGGCATTTCCTTGCACAGGGCTTTGTGCGGGGCGGGCAGGCGCGCAACGGAGAACGGATGCGAATGGTGGATCACGTGCGCGAGATTGAGACGATTGTAGAAGTTTGCGATCCCGTCTTCTTTGATCCAAAGGGGGACCGTACCCGTGGCTAAGTTAACCTTAAAAACACCGATGGATAGCATGGCTCCAATGACGATTGGGACTGTAACGTTAAGTGAGATCGACTTGGGGCCAATGACCTCAATCTCGCCGTACAAAGGGCAAGGCAAGGCGCTGTCTGCTGCGTTGAAAGCCGCGCATGGGATGGCCATGCCCGCAGCAAATCGTGCAACAGGGCGCGCAGAGGCCAGGGCTATTTGGTTTGGGCGAGAACAATGCATTCTAGCTGGAATAGACGCGAACACTGGATTGGCTGTTCATGCTGCGTTGACCGATCAATCAGATGGCTGGACCGTGGTGCAATTGCAAGGCGCGGGGGCCGCTAATGTCTTGGCGCGGTTGACCCCACTGGATTTGCGCCCCGCTATTTTTAAACGTGGACACACAGCACGGACCGACCTGATGCACATGGCGTCATCGATCACGCGCACGTCGGATGACACATTTATGATCATGGTTTTCCGTTCAATGGCGGGAACACTGCTGCATGATCTGCAAAGTGCTATGGAAGGTGTCGCCTCGCGCGGTTAACATCATCCCTTTAAATAAACCTAATTCCTGAACAGACCGGAGCCACTTATGACCCGATTTACTCTTTTCACCGTCTTTTTTGTATTTGCATCGCCAACCTTGGCTGTCGCCGAAATCAGCAAAGCAGACGATTGTGGATATCAGGCTGACGTTGTGGCAGCGATCCAAGTGGCGCGTCTGAACCGTGTGAAAGAGGCAAACTTGGCCGACGCAATTGCACAGACGAATCCCGCATGGCCCGACCAGTACAACAACGCTATTCCTATTCTTGGTGGCTCTATTTACCAGATCAAACGCCGTGATCTTAAAAAGACCGACCTTGGCGTACAATGGAAAGAAGCCTGTCTTTCGCGTGAGTGACGACTAGACTTTGAGCGCCGCAGCCCCAATATATACGCCATGAGCTTGCCCCCCGGATTCCTTGATGATTTGCGCACCCGCGCCAGCCTGTCCCAAGTGGTCGGACGTAAAGTTATGTGGGATACGCGCAAGTCCAATCAGGGCAAAGGCGACATGTGGGCACCTTGCCCGTTCCATCAGGAAAAATCTGCCAGCTTTCATGTCGACGACCAAAAAGGGTTTTACTACTGCTTTGGCTGTCAGGCAAAAGGTGATGCGATATCCTTTGTGCGCGAAACTGAAAACGTAGGTTTCATGGAGGCCGTGCGTATCTTGGCCGACGAAGTTGGTATGCCGATGCCAGCCCAAGATCCCAAAGCGCAGGAAAAGTCAGACCACCGAACCCAGCTGGCTGACGTCATGGAACAGGCAGTCAAATTCTTCCGGCTACAGTTGCAAGCTGGCGCAGGGGCGGACGCCCGCAGTTATTTAGACAAACGCGGCCTGAAACCTGAAGCCCAAGGTCGCTGGGAAATCGGTTTTGCACCTGACACATGGCAAGGCCTGTGGGATCATCTGATCGCCAAGAATATTGAACCGGATTTGATCCTTGGGGCGGGCCTTGGAAAACCCAGCCAAAAGGGTGGCAAACCTTACGACACATTTCGCGGGCGCATCATGTTCCCAATCCGCGATGCTAGGGGACGGTGCACGGCATTTGGGGGCCGCGCGATGGACCCCAATGACAACGCAAAATATCTGAATTCACCCGAAACCGAATTATTCGACAAAGGCCGCAGCCTGTATAATCACGGACCTGCTCGGACGGCTGTCGGCAAAGGTCAGCCGCTCATTGTGTCCGAAGGGTACATGGACGTGATTGCGCTGGGCGAGCATGGATTTGGCGGGGCAGTGGCACCGTTGGGAACGGCCATCACTGAAAGCCAGCTGCAGATGATGTGGCGTGTGTCATCCGAACCGATCATCGCGCTGGACGGCGATACGGCGGGCCTGCGGGCCGCAATGCGCCTGATTGATCTATCACTGCCCCTACTTGAAGCGGGACAATCGTTGCGGTTTGCACTGATGCCTGAAGGTTTAGACCCCGATGATCTGCTAAAAGCTCAAGGTGCTCCGGGCTTTCAAAAACTGATCGATGGTGCGGTTCCTATGGTTCAGCTGCTTTGGCAGCGCGAAACAGCAGGGCAGGTTTACGACAGCCCTGAACGCAAAGCTGCCCTTGATAAAACCCTGCGTGAAAAGATCAAACTGATCAAAGATCCCTCCATTCGTGGGCATTATGGGCAGGCGATTAAAGACCTGCGCTGGCAATTGTTCACGACCAAACGGGTTGGACCTGCACGCCAATATGTTGGATCACGTGGCAAATTCAAAGGCGGGAAGTGGCAGCCGCCGCAAAATGCAATGGCGGCCACCAAATCATCTGTGCTGGCCAGTGCGTTGAACCCCGAGATCACGGAACACTTGCGTGAAGCGATAATTTTAGCGGCCCTAATTGGCACGCCAGAGGTGACGGAAGAATTCGAACGTGGCCTCGAAAGCATGACCTGTCGCAGCACCGATCATGCGGATATTCGTCGCCTGATTTTGCGCAACATTGGGGCCGATGCAGGGCTGTTGCGTGAAAATATTTTCGAAGCACTTGGACCGTTCGCCCTTGAAAATTTGCTGAACGCGGGCCATGTCGCAATTGTACCCTGCATCCGCACACCCGGCGACGTTGAAATGGTACGCATGACTGTGACCGAAGAACTCGCGAAACTTGATGCTGTGCGGGGGTTAAATGCTGAAATTGCCGATGCAGCCGAAGATTTGACAGGTGTGGCTGATGAGGACGTAACTTATCGGCTGTTACAAGCCGCCAAAGCGGTGCAAGAGTCGGTTAGAAGCACAGAAGAAACGAAGGTCGAATTCGACCTTGGCGCGAACGGCGCGAAGATGGATAAAGGCGAACGCAGTGCCTTCGACGCACTGATGGAAACGATTCGGTTCTCAAAAGGCGGCACTTAAGTACGTTTGGACAGGATTCCTTAGGAAAAAGACGGTACTAGGGTGGCCGAATCACCCGAAGGCGTGAATGATTCTCTAACTGATTCGTTTTCGAATCACTTACGAAGTTCTGACTAGGAGCACTCGATGGCTGCGAAAGACAACGACGACGCAAAACGCGACGATGCAGATGGCGATATCTCATTGGATATGAGCCAAGCTGCTGTGAAAAAGATGATCGGTGATGCCCGTGAAAAAGGCTATATTACATACGATCAGCTAAACACGGTTTTGCCTCCTGATCAGGTAAGTTCTGAGCAAATCGAAGACGTGATGTCGATGCTGTCCGAAATGGGCATCAATATCATCGAAGACGAAGACGCCGAAGAAGAAGAGGCCAAAGGCCCAACTGACCTGGTTGCCGCCGAAGGTACACGTGATCTGACGCTTGGTAGCACAGGTCAGGAAAAGCTGGACCGTACCGACGATCCGGTGCGGATGTATCTGCGCGAAATGGGTTCGGTCGAGCTGCTGTCTCGTGAAGGTGAAATCGCGATTGCCAAACGCATCGAGGCAGGGCGCAATACGATGATCGCAGGGCTGTGCGAAAGCCCCCTGACGTTCCAGGCGATTACAATCTGGCGCGACGAGCTTTTGTCAGAAGACATTCTTTTGCGCGACGTTATCGACCTTGACGCCACCTTTGGTGATCAAATGGGCGAAGAAGAGACTACGCCAGTGGTTCCTGCTGCACCTGTTGTGGAAACACCGCCAGAGCTTGATGCCGACGGTCACCCGATCCAAGTTGACGATGACGACGAGGATGAACAAGCCAACATGTCTTTGGCCGCAATGGAAGCTGCGTTGAAACCACAGGTTTTGATCGCGCTTGATATTATTGCCGACGACTATGTGAAGCTTAGCGAAATGCAGGACAGCCGTTTGTCTGCGACGCTGAACGAAGACAATTCATTTTCTGCTATGAACGAAAAAGCCTATCAAAAGTTACGGTCTGAAATTGTGTTGTTGGTGAACGAATTGCACCTGCACAACAACCGTATCGAAGCCTTGATTGATCAGCTGTACGGCATCAACCGTCGTATCATGCAGATCGATAGCGCGGTTGTTAAACTGGCTGACCAAGCACGGATTAACCGTAAAGAATTTGTTGAAGCTTACCGTAGTCGCGAACTTGATCCTAATTGGCTTGAAGAAATGGGCCAACGTCCGGGTCGTGGCTGGCAGATGTTTGTTGAACGCTCACAGGACAAAGTTGTCGAGTTGCGCGGTGAAATGGCGCAAGTCGGTCAATACATCGGTCTAGACATCCCTGAATTCCGCCGCATCGTGCAGCAGGTTCAAAAGGGTGAAAAAGAAGCCCGTCAAGCAAAAAAAGAAATGGTCGAAGCCAACCTGCGCCTCGTTATTTCGATTGCTAAAAAATACACCAACCGTGGTTTGCAGTTCCTTGATCTTATTCAGGAAGGCAACATCGGCTTGATGAAAGCCGTTGATAAGTTTGAATATCGCCGGGGTTACAAATTCTCGACATACGCCACATGGTGGATCCGTCAGGCTATCACGCGTTCTATCGCGGATCAGGCGCGCACCATCCGTATTCCTGTGCACATGATCGAAACCATCAACAAACTGGTCCGTACAGGTCGCCAGATGTTGCATGAAATTGGGCGCGAACCAACACCAGAGGAATTGGCAGAAAAGCTGCAAATGCCTTTGGAAAAAGTGCGCAAAGTGATGAAGATTGCCAAGGAACCTATTTCCTTGGAAACCCCCATTGGCGACGAAGAAGACAGCCAGTTGGGCGATTTCATCGAGGACAAGAATGCCGTGCTGCCTCTGGACAGCGCCATTCAGGAAAACCTCAAGGAAACGACCACACGGGTTCTGGCCTCGCTTACACCACGTGAAGAACGTGTTTTGCGGATGCGTTTTGGCATCGGCATGAACACTGACCACACGCTGGAAGAAGTTGGGCAACAGTTCTCGGTCACACGTGAGCGTATTCGCCAAATTGAAGCAAAAGCATTGCGTAAGTTGAAGCACCCAAGCCGTTCACGCAAGCTGCGCAGCTTCTTGGATCAGTAAACGCTTTTTCGGCCCATGTTTAAAAACAGCCCATATCTTAAGTGATGTGGGCTGTTTTTTTTGGGCCAAACTCCAAACTCCAATCACACTTTTCACAAATGAGGCGTTACCAAGATCACAGTGCAAAGATTTTGATCACTAAAAGTAGATAAATTACTGTTTATTAACAGAACGTTGATCGAGGCCACTGTCTCGTGATTTTGAAGTGATAGAAACCACCCCTATGTATCAGGTAGGCAAAAAAGGAAAATTTCATGCGTTAGGTTCTATTCTCACTTATTGTCACCACCCTTCCGGTTGCAGGGTCAGCATTTGGCCTTTTTAATCATCCCCAGATTCTAACGGCCAAACCCATCTCAACCACGAATTTCGAAGTAATCGAGGGACCAGGTGCTGGGCCACGCGCCTATTGGTGCGCTGCAGCGCGTCATGTTGAAATCACACTTGGACACCGACATGGTAGAATTTACATCGCAGTTGGCCGTGGGCCCAGCGTAACATCACCCGGCCGCAAAGCTGTACAATTTACAACTGTTCCCTTTGGAGATGTTGCCCCTTCTTATTCGGTTTCTATCAGTCAGGCTGGTTATAACCTTAGTTCAGGCCACGCATTGCATTTTTGTGATGACTATATAGCAACAGATATTTTCTGATCAAAAATAGATGGCAGGCCGGCCAAGGGGCGCACCAATCCCCTTGGCTTTCCTTCTGCCAACCCTCTATTTTGCGTCTACATTTCCCCTCTACCCAAACCCTAGCGGTTGGCCTATAACTGTGGATAAGTGGGGGTCGAACCCCACCACAGGCAGGAACGATATATAGGGGAACGGCCAATGCGCTGCCCATTTTGTGGTAACATCGACACTCAAGTAAAAGACAGCCGTCCAGCTGAGGATCACGTATCCATCCGGCGTAGACGCTTTTGCCCCGCTTGCGGCGGACGCTTTACCACATACGAACGCGTTCAATTGCGCGACCTTGTGGTCATCAAAACCAGTGGTAAACGCGAAGATTTTGACCGCGATAAGCTGGAACGCTCCATTCGCATTTCCATGCAAAAACGTCCAATCGACCCAGAGCGGATTGATCAAATGATTTCTGGCATCGTGCGCAGATTGGAAAGCATGGGGGAAACTGACATCGGATCAGGCCAAATTGGCGAGATCGTGATGGAGGCCTTGGCCCGCATCGACACTGTTGCCTTTGTGCGCTTTGCATCCGTCTACAAAAACTTCCAAGAGGCGGATGATTTTGATAAATTTGTTGCCGAGTTGCGCCCAGACGCTACTCCGGAAGAGTGAGCGGTAACGCCGACACACGCTACATGGCGCTTGCCCTATCTTTAGGGCGGCGCGGGCAGGGGGCAACGTGGCCCAATCCTGCTGTGGGCTGTGTCATCGTCAAAAATAATCGAATAGTTGGGCGCGGCTGGACACAATCCACTGGCCGCCCCCACGCCGAAACTGTGGCCTTGGCCCAGGCTGGCGAGCAGGCACGCGGCGCTGACGTTTATGTCACGCTGGAGCCCTGCGCCCACCACGGAAATACTCCACCATGTGCACAGGCCTTGATCGACGCAGGTGTTGGCCGTGTTGTCATGGCAATCCCCGACAGTGATCCACGTGTGGACGGGCTTGGTGCAAAAATGCTGCGCGACGCTGGCATTACTGTCGAAACCGGATTGCTGGGCGATCAGGCGTTTGCAGACCATGATGGCTTTTTGCGCCGCACGGTGACGGGTCGTCCGATGGTGACACTTAAGATGGCGTCCAGTTTCGATGGGCGGATCGCAACGGGCACAGGCGAAAGCCAATGGATCACTGACACGCCAGCACGCCGTTTTGTCCATGCCATGCGCGCGCGCCACGATGCGGTTATGGTCGGAGGCGGCACTGCACGTCACGACGATCCATCATTGAATGTACGCGGCCTCGGGATTGACCAGCAGCCTGCGCGTGTGGTCATTTCACGCCGTCTTGATCTGCCATTGATGGGCAAGCTGGCGCGGACTGCCAAAGATATCCCGGTCATCTTGTGCCACGGCAAAGACGCGGATTCGACATTGATAAAAACATGGACTGATCTTGGCGCACATCTGTTGCCCTGCCGCGTCGTGAACAATCAACTCGATACCGAAGACGTGCTAAACCAACTTGGCAAACATGGTCTGACCCGCATTTTTTGCGAGGGGGGCAGTGCCCTTGCTGCGTCATTGATCCGCAACGACTTGGTAGATCAGTTGGTGGGCTTCACCGCAGGTCTCGTAATAGGGGTCGAAGGATTGGCTGGCATTGGGGCTTTGGGGTTGGACAAGCTTCACATGGCGCGCAGGTTTACCTTGGGTGAAACCCGTCAGGTTGGTCCAGACGTAATGCATGTTTGGACGCGAGCTTCGCAAATGGATGCGGTCTAGGCTGCGCGTATTTTGGACCCTACCGCCAAAGATGGGCGCTGCTTGCTAACACACCCAGCAATTTTGATATCAATCGGTTCAACGCATTTGGATGGGGAACATCGCCGTTTGCCAAACGTTTGACGGCCACCTCGACGGGGCAAGCCAAACCTGTTTTGGGATCGAAGTAACGCGGGTAATCAATCAGCGTGGCATGGACCAAACCAGCCAAGGTGATTTCTGCGCGACGTCTGGGTGGCACGTCGCCCAAGTCCTGCGTCAGCCCCCAGCCTGCATAAAATGGCGCACCTGTGGTCACAACATGAATGCCCCGCAACAATGCCTCAAATCCGGTGAGGGATGTCATGGTCCAAAGTTTGGACACTTCGCTAAGCAGCGTGGAAATATCTGCATTTGGCAGCACAAGGTCGGCCAGTTCTGCGGCGTTAAACGCCCCTGCACGTAATCCAGCGGTCACATCAGGGTGCGGCTTGTAAATTAGTATCGCGTCAGGATGCGCAGCACGGGCGTTTTCCACTAAGGCCCTGTTGGTTGAAATCTCGCCAGCGCCAAGGCGTATGGACGCATCATCCTCAACCTGACCAACAACCAAAACCCGCTCTCCTTTGGGCAACTGAACCTCAGCGCCACCAAG
Organism: uncultured Paracoccaceae bacterium; assembly: GCA_905182355.1. Classification (GTDB taxonomy): domain Bacteria; phylum Pseudomonadota; class Alphaproteobacteria; order Rhodobacterales; family Rhodobacteraceae; genus Ascidiaceihabitans. The sequence goes on from CAJJBH010000009.1 coordinate 14,271, forward strand.
GTTATATTTACTGATGCCTTGGCTGCTCAGGGACTGGATCAATGCGTCGGCCCGCGTGATTTGGTCAAGGCGCATTTCGCCGCGCATTTCGATGAGTTTTTCAAGACGCGAGGGGCGGCTGGGATCATAGTAAATCCCAATATCATCGGTCACCAGTGACAGGGGCGGGACCAATTCTGCGCCCAACCCGCGTGACCGGATAAACCCGTCTTCGACCCGCACAGCATCGTGGTGGCCAACTTCGGCTTTGCCAGCCCAGACCATCCAAGGGCGATCTGCCTGTCGCGCCTTTGCAGGATCATCCTGAAATATCATACGCTTGTGTTGACCATAAATTTTTTGCAAAGGCCCGCGTTTCCAAAGTCGCATACCGCTTGCGACCCAACCGCGATGATCCTCGGTCCACGCACGCGTCTGCGCAATCAAGGCTTCGGCAGCTTCTTCTGCAGTGGCCAATCGATCCTCAAAGGCGTCATACCACTTTGGATAAAGCAGCATCGAGGCGGCGAACAATTGCGCCCGCGTCAGGGTGCGTTGGCGCCGTTGTACAGGAAATTCATCAACTGTCAGGCCCCAACCCGCATAAAAAGGTTGGCCAAAAACACGGGGTTTATGGCCTGTAAATATCGCCTCGAACCCCATTTGGGAGGACACGGTGTAAACGCCAATTGCGCCCTCAAACAACCGCCATGGACTGATCGGTGTATCAATAAAACTAACGGTTTTACTGGGTTCAACGCCCTCAAAGTACCCCTCGCGCAAACCCTTCGCCGTTTCGGGATGGGTCTTGATCACAATGCGGGCACCGGGATTTTCCTCTTGGGCGACAAACAACATCTCAAGGAAACGATTGCGATCTGCGCCGCTGGCCTTCACCGCCGCGTCACCATAGGTCTGATCGATCACCAAAACATACCCTGCGGGTGGAGCGGCAATGTCCGCATCTATGGCGCTGTATTTGGTCAGATGCGCCTCTTGCATACGGGCGATCAAGCCACGTGCGCGGTTCAGCAATGCCGTGTCGTCAAGCAGATGCGTGGCCAGTAACACCTCCAACTCTGACGGAACTTCAGGGTCAAAATGAACGGTTTTTCGGTCAATTATCAAACCCAAAGGGGGGATTTTTCAGCGCGACCCGGGTGCAAAGATCGCCAAAACGCATCTTCAATACGAACGATAGGAGCGCCGTATTTTGCAGCTATTGCTTCACCGCGATGCGCTGTTGGGCTTCGGCCCCAAACACCAACACAATCACCGTCGCGTGGCAGACCCAAAGGCACACGATAGCCTGATAAGGCCAAGATGCGGCGCAAACGGGGTTGGGTTAGAAAACCGCCATTATAAACGTATAAACGCCGGACCGTTTCAGGCCCGGCGTCATAGTCATACGGCACATCGGCCAGCAAAGCTTATTGCCCAGTGACGGATGACAGTGAGTTCACCGACGCGGCGGACCCCGTAAGTGCTGCAATTACTTTGTTCCACTGAGTGAACGGTGCTTCGGTCACATAAAGCGTGTCGCCATCGCGGATCACAAAGTCACGGGCCTGAAACATACCATTGGGCTGGGTCAGGTCCAGAACATATACCAAACGCTGGGCACCTTGCAGATCATTGCGACCCATCAAAGCATTTGCAACTTCAGCAGGTTTGTTGCGGAAAATGAAGATGCCTTTGGGATCAGCCGTTGCTGCATTCAAGCCACCCACTTGGGCGATTGCTTCAAGGGCAGACAGGTTTTGTGTTTCAAAAGGAACACGCGATTGGCCGCCCGTAGCGCCAAGGGCGGTAAAGGCACGGCTGTCTTCTTCAACCAAAATTCGGTCCCCTCCACGAAGGGCGATGTCCAGCTCTGGATGATCATAAAGGTCTTGGAACCAAATCTTGCCACGTTCCTTGCCACGCAGGACAGTAATCTGTGCGATCTCTGGCGAGATTGTAACACCGCCAGCACGCGCCAGCATTGTGGACAAAGTACGGGTGGGGCGTTCGATAGCGATTACGCCCTGACTGCCGATTGATCCGATCAAGGAAACGGTAGACCCGTCACCGGCAACGCGGCGCACCTGAACTTGGGGATCAGGGGTTTGAAGGGCCAATTTTTGCGTGATGATACGACGTATGGCTTCGGGTGAATTTCCCGCCACACGTATCCGCCCAGCGTATGGAACAAAGATAAAGCCATTTCCGTCAACTTGGATTTCTTCCAAAAGGGTGGCGCTGGTGCCTTCACTTGACAGCAACCCATCATCGACGTTTTCCCAAATGGTTAGACCTAATATATCGCCGGGCGAATAGTGTCTGATCCAAGGGTGGACGCATTTTTGAAGGCTTCCGAAAACCCTAGGGCTTCGGTCACAGCAGTGGCGCGTGTCACGCGGTCATTGACGGACACGATAAACGCGTCGCCATCTTTTTGGACCGATCCTTGATAGATCTGGCGTTTGTTTGGGCCAGCTTGCGGCAAGCCGCAAGACGACATAACGGCCAATGCCACAATCATAGAAATGGGACGCGCCCAGCGAAAACCTGTTAAAGTCAATGTTCCGGTCTCCTCAACCTATATTTTATCTGCCTCAGGGCCATCGGGTGTTCCCGATTGGTTACGACGGTTTGCCCGACGTGATTTGGTAAAACATAGCGGAATCAAAATTGAATTGCTACCGCTAGGGGTGGTGTTTGTCAGTCGACAAGACGCAACTGTTGCCTTGGTGCCGCTGTTCCTTGTTCCAACGCATCATACGGATCCTCGGATGATAGCATCATATCCACAACCTGACGCATAAGCTGGCGGCGACCACGGGCTGAATAGAATCCACCGGGCAATTGGCTGGTTTCCAAAAGGTAGCGGCGAAAATCTTTGTAGGCCCGATTGTCAGGGCGGCCGGCCCCTGCGAAAAATTCGGGCAATGGCTGTTCGGACACAAATTCTGGCTGGGTATATACTGCGGTGCCAAACACCTTCAGCGGGATACCGCGCCACAACACCTGCAGGGCAGCTGTCGAATTCACAGTCACAGCCGTGCGGGCGTCGTTCAGCAGTTGGGCCAACTTGCCGCCACGTACAAAATGCACGCGATTATAGACGCCGTATTTTATGGACATTTTGCGGATGCTGCGCCGAAGTGGGGCACGCCCATCTTCTAAAGGATGCGCTTTGAACACCAAATGGTGATGCTGTGGCGCGCCTTTGGCAAATCCCTCGATCACCAGATCAAGGAAGTCTGCCATGGTATCGAAAGGCGAATGTTTTTGAAAACTGCTGTCGTGCTCCAATTGCAACAGGGCCAAGTGATATGGAAAACCGCCGTGTTTGATCCGCAGCGTTGAAATGCGCCGTTCAATCGCTTGCCATGGCATCAACACCAATCTGGTCAGGTACAGCTGGAATTCCTTGGTCACGCTTAGGTCGCGATGCGGCTGGAAATTGCGATAGTCGCCGTTCCGAAACATTACAAACCAATGATACAATGCCCCGTAAAACACATGTTGGCGCATATCGCCCCAGCGGGCAGGGGGCAGGGGTGTTTCCGTGTTGGAATTGGACAGCGCTTTTTGCATCTGCGGAATGGTCATATCCATCAGGCGCGAATTGCCGTTGGTGCCGTCGCGCTCATAGGTGATCCAAAACGGGCGCATGTACCCTTCTTCAAACACATGCACGCAAATGCCGCGCCGCTTTGCCTCCGCCACCGCGGATGCATGAATGGGCCGGGTGTCGCCGTATAAAACGATGTCGGTGACGCCTTTGTCTTCGATCAGGTCAACAAAGGTCTGCGCCCAGTCATCCGCTTTGCCACGAAACGGGATATATGTGCTTGGATGGAACCAGAATGCGCGGTCGCCAGCGTTAAATCCAACACGCCATACCTTTGACCCCGCCTTGCGCAACATGCGGCCAAGGCGGTTAAAAAATGGTCCGTGTGGTCCCTGAAGGAACAAAAAGACCCTATTTTCTGGCGAAATATGCACCTAATTCTCTCTAATACCGCTCAACTTGTTAACACTTTGCCCCTGAAACAGGGCCGAAATATGACTTTCAGAACCAATAGCGCATAAAAATCCCAGACTGTCAGGGAAATCTGCGCAAATGTTGCGAAAGGCCAATCGTTACATTTCGCCAGACTTGCCAGCCCCTTCTATCAACGATACCTGAATTATGACTTAACCGGAGACCCCTCATGTTCACAGGCATCGTAACCGACATCGGCATCATTTCAGTTCTTGATCAACAGGGCGACCTACGTGCACGGATCACAACCGGTTACGACACGACTGGGATCGACATGGGCGCTTCAATCGCTTCAGACGGTGTTTGTCTGACCGTGGTCGATTTGGGGCCTGATTGGTACGATGTGCAGATCAGCGCTGAAACCGTGAACATGACCAATCTTGGAGCATGGACCGTCGGCAAACGCGTTAATCTGGAACGCGCATTGAAAGTTGGCGACGAACTTGGCGGTCATATCGTTTCGGGGCACGTGGACGGTGTGGCCGAAGTGATCAGCATTGTGGACGAGGGCGACAGCACCCGCGTGCAACTGCAGGCCCCCGATGATTTGGCCCGTTTCATTGCCTCTAAGGGGTCCGTGGCGCTGAATGGCACATCGTTGACGGTGAACGAAGTGCAGGGCAACATCTTCGGCATCAACTTTATCCCCCATACCAAAAACGTGACAACATGGGGTGACGTTGCTTTGGGCGACGCGGTGAACCTAGAGATCGACACACTGGCCCGCTACGTTGCGCGCCTTGCCGAAGTAGGGTAACGCACGCAGCGTCCTTGCTGGCCTTGACCTCTTTGGTCCGATATGAAGCAAGGGAATCTGAGCGAAGGTGCCCCCATGAGTTTTGAGACCCCCGGACCCGTTGAAACCGATCTGGCCACAGCGATCTCCCCGATAGAGGACATTATCGCGGATGCCAAAGCGGGCCGCATGTTTATTCTGGTGGATCACGAGGATCGCGAGAACGAAGGCGATCTGGTGATCCCAGCCAATTTCGCCGACGCCGATGCGATCAACTTTATGGCGACGCACGGACGTGGCTTGATCTGCGTCACACTGCCGGCCGAGCGGATCGAGGAACTTGGCCTGCCGATGATGGCCATGCACAATTCGTCACGCCACGAAACCGCGTTTACCGTCTCTATTGAGGCCCGCGAAGGCGTCACCACCGGAATCTCAGCAGGCGACCGCGCCTTAACCGTGGCCACAGTCATCGATCCCGAAATGACATCTGCTGACATCGCCACACCGGGCCACGTCTTCCCCCTTCGCGCCCGTCAAGGTGGCGTGTTGGTACGCGCAGGGCATACTGAGGCGGGTTGCGATGTGTCGCGCCTTGCAGGGCATTACCCATCCTCAGTCATTTGCGAAATCATGCGGCCCGACGGTGAAATGGCGCGGCTGCCCGACCTGATTGAATACGCCAAAACACATGATCTGAAAATCGGCACCATCAGTGATTTGATCGCCTACAGACGTCGACACGATAACCTTGTGGTCGAAACCGACGCGCGTAAAATCACCTCCCAGCACGGCGGCGAATGGGACATGCGGGTTTTCACCGACCAGACTTATGGCATCGAACATGTGGTCATGACCAAAGGCGACATCACCACCGACGCGCCTGTTCTTGTGCGCACCCACGCGATGAACGAGGTCAGCGATATCCTTGGCCTTGGCACTAAATCCGTGGGCGAACTGCCCCGCGCGATGGAAATCATCGCCACCGAAGGGCGCGGCGTCATCTGCCTGTTCCGTCAACCACGCAAAGAGCTGTTCAGCAGCGACGAAGATGGACCAAAGGTTGTGAAAAACACTGGGCTTGGGGCACAAATGCTGGCGAAATTAGGACTTACGAAACTGACACTTCTTACAGATAGCCCAATGACCACCTATGTGGGGCTTGAGGCGTATGGCCTCGAAATCACCGGCACACGTCCGATTATGGGAAAAAGCTAATGGCATCCGCAGAACAACATCACATCCTTGAACGGCCCAACTTTGATAAACCCGTCAAGCTGTTGATTGTCGTCTCACCCTATTACAAAGACATCGCGGACAACATGGTTGCTGGCGCCAAGGCTGAAATCGAAGCTGCCGGTGGCGCATGGGACCTGATCGAAATGCCTGGCGCGTTGGAAATTCCAACAGCCATCGGTATCTCTGATTGTAGCAGCAATTTTGATGGCTACGTTGCTTTAGGTTGCGTCATTCGCGGTGAAACTACCCACTATGAAACCGTTTGCAACGACAGCTCCCGGGCGATCCAACTGCTAGGATTACAAGGCCTTTGCATCGGCAATGGCATCCTGACTGTCGAGAATCGCAAACAGGCTGAAGTGCGCGCAGATCCCGCGGATCAAAACAAAGGGGGCGGTGCTGCCGCTGCCGCCTTGCATCTGATCGCCCTCAGCCGTAAGTGGGGCAACCAAAGCAAAGGTATCGGATTCAAACCTGCCTCGGAAAATACCCTGATGGCAGGCAGCACAGGCGGAAATACAACAGCATGAGCGGCGTTCACTCAAACCTATCTGGCAACCAGCGGCGCAAAATGCGTTCGGCCTCGCGGCTTTACGCGGTGCAAGCCCTGTTCCAGATGGAACATTCTTCCCAAACCATCGATATTGTGCGGGCTGAATTCCTGAACTTCCGGTTCGGCGAAACCTACGAGGGTGCGCAGATGGAAGATGGAGACATCGAACACTTTACCAACGTTCTCGAAGACTCGGTCAACTATCAAGCTCAGATCGACCAACAGACCGATCGCGCTTTGGTTGCCAAATGGCCATTGGGCCGTATCGACCCCACATTGCGGGCTTTGTTCCGCGCGGCTGGCGGCGAAATGCGCGACATGTCGATCCCGCCAAAGGTTGTAATCAAAGAATATGTTGACGTGGCAGCGGCATTCTTCCCGGACGGTAAAGAACCCAGCTTTGTGAACGCAGTGCTAGATCACATGGCGCGTGAAGAACGGGCTGCTGAATTTTAAGGTAATTTGAGGGAGTTCATGATGCGGGCGATGCAAGTTGTAGAACTGGGCCAACCGCTGCAAATGAACGAGGTGGATACACCAAAGCCCGAAGTGGGCGAAGTGTTGGTGCGCATCCACACCTGCGGTCTGAATTTTGGTGATCTGTTGGTCATCAAAGGCACCTATCAAGAAAAACCGGCGCTTCCTGCCACCATCGGCATGGAGATATGCGGCACAATCACCGCCCTTGGCGCAGGGGTTACGCACCTTAAAGTGGGCCAGAAAATCGGATCATACTGTGGCTTTGGTGGGCTTGCAGATTTCGCAGCAATCCGCGCCAACCTTTGTGTGCCATTGCCTGACGACATGAACCCCGTCGACGCAGCTGCATTTTTGATCGCTTATGGCACCAGCCACGTCGCCCTAGATTACAAAGCACATTTGAAAGCGGGTGAACGCTTGCTGGTTTTGGGTGCTTCGGGCGGTGTTGGTCTGACAGCGGTCGAATTGGGAAAACTGATGGGTGCCGAAGTCATCGCCTGTGCGCGCGGGATCGAAAAGTTGGCAATCTGCAAACAGGCAGGGGCCGACCATCTGATCAATTCCGACACCGACGATATTCGCGCGATCGTAAAATCCTTGGGTGGGGCTGATGTCGTTTATGATCCCATTGGCGGCGACCAATTCAAGGCGGCACTCAGGGCCTGCAATCCCGAAGCACGGATTTTGCCACTTGGCTTTGCATCGGGTGACGTGCCGCAAATCCCAGCCAATCATCTGTTGGTCAAAAACCTGACGATCATTGGTTTTTACTGGGGTGGTTATACCCGTGTGAATCCAAAGGTTCTGACAGACAGTTTTGCCACTTTGATCGAGTGGTACTGCGCCGGACAAATCAAACCACACATCAGCGCGACGCTGCCGTTGGAAGACGCGAACGCAGCGTTGGAATTGTTGCGCACGCGCAAGGCGACGGGCAAGGTTGTTGTGGAAATCTCAAAACCTTAAACGATAGTTAACTGCTTGATCCAAAGGTTAACGCGGCGCAATTGTTAACGATGTATGAATGGCGCTTTGGACGCCAGTTTGTACATATCCGCCCCCTATATGTACAAAGCACTGAAATAGCGCTGTTTTTGGATTATTCTGCCAAGCGAAATTGTACAAATGACGGGTAAAATTGTACATTTGGGCCTGTTTTGGCCAGCGCACTGTCCGTTAACGCCCCTTCATCTTGCCCCGCACCAACGTCCGTTTTTTCTGTGCTTCGCGCAGGAACACAAACACCCCTGAGGCAAGGATCATAGCGATCCCGATCCAGACTTCGAGCACTGGAAGATCTGAGAAAATCATCCAACCCCAGAACACTGCTAAGGGCAGTCCAATGTACTCAAACGGGGCGACTGTCGCGGCGTCTGCCATGCGGTACGCCTGGCTTAGACCATAGCCAATGATGGCTGCGTTCAGGCCCAAAACTGCGAACAGCCAATAGTCGCTTTGGTCGGGCCTAACCCATGCCCGCAGCAGGAATTGGATCGATGCATTGTCAGACCCCTGTGCAAATCGCCCATCGCCTGCAATCAGATAAAATCCAATGGAAACAATGATAAAGGTGGCTTGAATGTAGACGGCAAGCGCAGACGCCTTGCTTTGAACGCCCAGCTTTCGGGTCAGCAATTGGTTCAACGCATAGGTCAGCGCAGCGACCACTGGCAGCAGCAAAATAACGCGGGACGCCCCCAACGTATCAACGCCCTCCCACGGTCGCTGCATAATGATGACACCAATGAAACCAAAGACCACCGCACCAAGGCGCAATGGCCCCACTTTCTCACCTAAAATCGGGATCGACAGCAGCGTGATAAACAAGGGTGCCGCGAAAAAAAGCGCCGTCGCGTCCGCCAAAGGAATGGCTGCCAAGGCTACAAAAAACGTCATATTGGACGTCACAATCAAAAGCCCGCGCAAAATATGTAAAACGGGCTGTTTGGTCCGTAAAATGCGCCACCCGCCTTCCAGTTGAACAAAGACAAAGCTGAACAAAATGGCAATGAATGAACGGGTGAAAACCATCTCGTGCAGCGGATAACCACCAGACAGTTGTTTGATAAGCATGTCATTGATTGAAATACAAAAAACGGACCCTAGAACGAATAGGATGCCGATATTTGCGTTGTTTTGCGGTGCTGTGTTCATGGCCTAAGCCCTATCACGGAAACCATTTTCAGCAATAGCTTTGTGTCATAGAAGCAGTTAAGCTTCGTCAACACGAATGAAGGACAAAACGCCATGAAAATGACCGACACCCGCCCGATCAAAGCCACCCCTGCTGAGGTCTACGCCGCCCTGCTGGACCCCGAGGTTTTGAAAGCATGTGTGCCCGGCGCGACGGAAGTGACAGGCAATCCTAAAGACGGCTTTGAAGCATCGGTGACCCAAAAGGTTGGTCCTGTTAAAGCGACGTTCAAAGGGCAGGTCACACTTTCAGATATGGTTGAAAATCAGTCGCTTACCATTGATGGTCAGGGAAAAGGCGGTGCCGCTGGGTTTGCCAAGGGTGGTGCCAAAGTTAGTATCGCTGAAACGCCTGAAGGTAGCGAACTAAGCTATGACGTTGAGGCGAAGGTAGGCGGAAAACTTGCCCAACTGGGTAGCCGGATTATTGACGGGTTTTCCAAAAAAATGGCAGATCAGTTTTTCACAAACCTTCAGGAACATCTTGAAGGTCCAGCAGAATCTGACGCAATTGAAGCGTCCGAAACAGGCGAGAAAAAGGGTTGGATCAGTCGTTTGACTGGCAAAGAATAACGCGCAGTCCCTGTGCATTTCCGCTCTGGCAACTGGGCCGTGACCTCCTTAGTTTAACCCTAACTTTTGGCGGAGATAAAAATGCCCTGCATTCTAGATATCAAAGACCTACGCAAATCCTATGAGGGTGGTTTTGAAGCGCTCAAAGGCGTAACGTTAGAGATCAACGAAGGTGAGATCATCGCGCTTCTTGGTCCCAATGGCGCAGGAAAAACCACTTTAATTTCAACGATTTGCGGCATAACCTCAGCGACATCTGGCGAAGTGAAAGTTGCAGGTCACTGCATCAAAGATGACTTTCGCGCGGCACGCCGCCTTATCGGTTTGGTCCCGCAAGAAGTTGCGTTAGAACCATTCGAGAAAGTAATTAACACGGTGCGGTTCTCACGTGGGCTGTTCGGGAAATCCCGTGACGAGGCCGCAATTGAACATATTCTTAGACGACTGTCGCTTTGGGATAAGCGCAATAATCCGATTAAAGAATTGTCCGGTGGCATGAAGCGCCGCGTGTTGATCGCCAAGGCGTTGGCACATGAACCGCGGGTCCTGTTTCTGGACGAACCAACTGCCGGCGTTGACGTCGAATTGCGCAAAGATATGTGGGACATCGTTGCCGACCTAAAGGCTGACGGCGTTACAATTATTCTGACAACCCACTACATCGAAGAGGCGGAAGCCATCGCGGATCGTGTTGGTGTGATCGCCAAGGGCGAGTTGTTGTTGGTCGAAGAAAAGGCCAAGTTGATGGCCCGCATGGGCAAGAAAGAGTTAGAGGTTCAACTGACCGAACCGCTGGCGGCGATTCCTGCAGCGTTGTCGAAGTACAACCTGACTCAGACGGCTGACAAAACAGCTGTGATTTATACATACGACACCAAAGGTGAGCGTACAGGTATCACCCAATTGTTGAACGATATTGCGTCAGCAGGCCTGTCCTTGCGGGATGTTTCGACCCGTCAAAGCAGTCTTGAGGACATCTTTGTGACCTTAGTACAGGAGGATGCAGCATGAACTGGACTGCAATCAAAGCAATCTACGTATTTGAAATGGCGCGGTTTTTCCGAACTTTTCTGCAAAGCTTGATTTCACCTGTAATTTCTACGTCACTTTATTTCGTGGTTTTTGGCGCGGCCATTGGCAGTCGCATCGATCAGGTCGACGGGGTCAACTATGGTGCATTCATCGTGCCAGGATTGATCATGTTGACGGTTATGACCCAAGCGATTTCAAACGCATCATTTGGCATCTATTTCCCGAAATTCATAGGCACCATTTATGAACTGTTGTCTGCCCCGATTAGCTTTTTAGAGATCGTTTTGGGCTACGTTGGCGCAGCGGCGACCAAGGCCATGTTCATTGGCGTTATCATCATGATCACGTCGTTCTTTTTTGTTGATATCCAAATTCAACATCCCTTCGCGATGGTACTGTTCCTTGTGCTGACCTGCATAAGCTTTGCATTGTTCGGCTTTATCATTGGTATCTGGGCAAAGAATTTTGAGCAGCTGCAATTGGTTCCATTGTTGATAGTCACGCCCTTGGTTTTCTTGGGCGGTTCGTTTTATTCCATTTCGATGCTGCCCCCAGTTTGGCAAACGATTTCAATGTTTAATCCCGTTGTTTATTTGATCTCCGGCTTTCGTTGGGCGTTCTTTGGACTGGAAGATGTGCCTGTTTTGACCAGTCTGCTTGCGATTGGTTTTTTCACCGCGCTGTGCCTTGCTGCGGTCTACTGGATCTTCAAAACGGGTTGGCGTATTCGCACGTAATCTGAACATTCTCAAACATGCGGACCCTTGTTTGAATAGGCGTCGCAACTTAGATTGGTAAATATGAAACGCTGGATCCCTTTTTTGAAATCCGACCCGACCGTTGCGGTTATTCGCCTTCAAGGCATGATCGCCAGTGGTGGGCGCGGCGCGTTAAACGATCAAGCCTTATGTGGTGTGATTGAAAAAGCGTTTAACCGTGGCAAACCCGTGGCCGTCGCGCTTGAGGTCAATTCGCCGGGGGGGAGCCCTGTGCAATCGTCTTTGATTGGGGCGCGTATTCGGCGTTTGGCTGAAGAAAAAAACATTCCCGTCATCGCATTTGTCGAAGATGTTGCGGCATCGGGTGGTTATTGGCTGGCGGCTGCTGCGGATGAGATTTACGCTGATCCTTCGTCTGTTGTTGGGTCCATTGGTGTAATTTCTGCGGGGTTTGGGGCGCATGAATTATTGGCCCGTCAGGGTATTGAGCGCCGCGTATACACAGCAGGTAAATCCAAATCTATGTTGGACCCTTTTCGGGCGGAACAGCCCGAAGATGTTGAGCGGCTCAAGGAGTTGCTGAACGATATACACACCAATTTTATTGACCACATAACGGCCCGGCGCGGCGATAAGTTGGACAAGGGAACCGAACTGTTCACCGGTGAAATCTGGTTGGCGAAACGGGCAGTGGACCTTGGGTTAATCGACGGAATTGGTCATCTGAAACCACTGCTGAAAGAACGCTTTGGCACGAAGGTAAAGTTTCGTCATTACGGCCTTAAACGCTCGTTTATGTCCCGATTTGGGGCGCATATGGCGCAGGATGCGATGGCATCTGTTGAAGAACGCGCAGCCTTTGCGCAGTTCGGGTTGTAGGGCATGATTTTTAAGATCGTAACGCTGTTTTTGGTGTTTATTGCTTGCCTTGCAATGTTAGGAAAAATGCATTGGATTGGTGGAAAACGCCTACAAAACGCTAAGTGTAAATCCTGTGGTCGGTTTCGGATCGGCAAAGGCCCGTGTGGCTGTGGACGCAATAAATTGTAACGCTTTTTTATGTCGAAAAGGACCCCACATGACCCATAGTCTTGTGACTGGCGCAGGCCATCGATTGGGACGGGCTATGGCGCTGTATTTGGCGCAGCGTGGGCACCATGTTGCGGTGCATTATTCTACCTCCGCCACAGCAGCAAATGAGGTTGTGAATGAGATTAAAGCAATGGGGCGCAACGCTGTTGCCTTGCAGGCCGATTTGCTGGATGGGGATCAAGCGCAGGCGTTACTGCCACGGGCCAGTGAGCAATTGGGCGGACCGATATATCTTCTTGTAAATAACGCATCTATTTTTGAACATGACACTGTGAACTCGGCAACCCGCGCCTCTTGGGATAGGAACATGGATAGCAATTTGCGCGCACCATTTTTGTTAACCCAAGCGATGGCTGCACAAGGTTTGACCGCGAAGTTAGACAATGACGGTGAACCCATTTCTGCTGGCCTGATTGTCAATATGATAGATCAACGGGTCAAAAAATTGACGCCAGATTTCATGACGTACACACTTGCCAAAATGGGACTGTGGGCGTTGACTCAAACATCAGCGCGCGCGTTAGCACCAAACATTCGTGTGAATGCAATTGGGCCGGGTCCCACACTGCAGAGCGGCCATCAAGATGCTACAAATTTTGCTAAGCAGCGGGCTGCGACAGTTTTGAAGCGTGGATCAAACCCATCCGACATAACGGCCGCATTGGGGTACTTTATAGATGCCCCAGGGGTCACTGGGCAGTTGATTTGCACGGATGGAGGGCAACATTTAGGGTGGGAAACGCCAGATGTGATTGGCGTCGACTAAAGCTGCCCTTTAGGTTAGTTCTGCACCGCGTTCACAAAAAGTTATGATTTCGTTGCGAAAGTGCTTTTGTTTTCAGTATGTTGTAAGAGGCGAATAAAAATATCTTTTTTTATCAAAGGGTTACGCCAATGCCCATTTTTTAGGCGAACCGTGGAAATAGCCAGAAACTAACGAAATTTGGTAGGTACACTAAAGTTATATACAGACTTATCCACAAGAACGGTGGATGACTTAATGGTTGATCCAACTTGGACTACAGTGCAGCCAAAGCAAGAATCGAGTGCGACTCATGGAAAATCCACCAAACGATCCGCAACCTCAAGGTACCGACCCTGTCGCTCAGGGTCATGAGGTCATCCAAGCCTATCTGAATACCATTGATGGCTCCCCTGGGGTTTACCGAATGCTCGATCACGAAAGCCGTGTGCTTTACGTCGGAAAGGCGCGGAACCTTCGCGCACGAGTCAGTAGTTACGCACGTCCCACCGGACATTCGGGCCGTATTGCACGTATGATTTCGATGACAACGTCGATGATGTTCCTGACCACTCGCACCGAAACCGAAGCACTGTTGCTTGAGCAGAATCTGATCAAACAGCTAAAGCCCAAATTCAACGTGCTGCTGCGTGACGATAAAAGTTTCCCAAATATCCTTGTAACAGCAGAACATGATTACCCGCAGATTAAGAAACATCGCGGTGCTAAGAAAGAGAAGGGCAGCTATTACGGCCCTTTCGCCAGTGCGGGTGCTGTGAACCGTACCTTGAACCAACTACAACGCGTGTTCTTGCTTCGTGATTGTTCCAATTCCATGTTCGAGAGCCGCACCCGTCCGTGCCTGCAATATCAAATCAAGCGCTGCTCTGCGCCCTGTGTTGGGAAAATAAGCCCGACCGAGTATAAGCAAACCGTTTCTGACGCAGAAAAGTTTCTAAATGGTAAAAGCACCGATATTCAGGGTCGTCTAGCCAAGGACATGGCGCATGCGTCTGAAGAGATGGAGTTTGAACGCGCTGCCGCTTTGCGCGACCGGATCAAGGCGCTGACCCAAGTGCAGACGGCCCAAGGAATCAACCCAAAAGGTGTATCAGAAGCTGATATCATCGCCCTGCACCTCGACAGTGGTCAGGCCTGCGTTCAGGTGTTTTTCATCCGTGCGAATCAGAACTGGGGTAATCACGATTATTACCCGCGTGTTGGTCCTGATGTCGACGCGGCAGAGGTGTTAGAAGCCTTTGTCGGTCAGTTTTATGATACACGTGAGCCGCCCAAGCAGGTGATCCTATCCAATGATATTGAAAACCTTGATCTGATGGCTGATGCCTTGTCGATCAAACTGGGTCGCAAGGTCGAAGTGCTGGTGCCCAAGCGTGGCGAAAAGGCGGACCTTGTCGATGGCGCATTACGAAATGCGCGCGAAAGTTTGGCCCGAAAGATGGCCGAAACTGCCAGCCAAATCCGCCTGCTCAAAGGGCTGGCTGAAGCCTTTGATCTGCCCGAACCGCCCAAACGGATCGAGGTGTATGACAACAGCCACATCTCTGGCACCAACGCGGTTGGAGGAATGATCGTGGCTGGGCCTGAAGGGTTCGTGAAAAACCAATATCGCAAGTTCAACATCAAGGGCGAAGACATAGCCCCGGGCGACGACTTTGGCATGATGAAAGAGGTTTTAACCCGTCGTTTCAGGCGTTTGCTTAAAGAAGATCCTGATAGGGAACGGGGCATGTGGCCGGATCTGTTGCTCATTGATGGTGGTGCAGGGCAGGTCAGTGCCGTGCGCGAAATCATGCAAAAATATGGGGTTGGTGATATTGCGATGGTGGGTGTCGCCAAAGGTGAAGACCGTGATGCGGGCAAGGAAGAGTTCTACCGCACTGGTAAACGCCCCTTTGCCCTGCGCCACAATGATCCGGTTTTGTACTTTGTTCAGCGCATGCGGGACGAGGTGCACCGCTTTGCCATTGGCACGCACCGCGCCAAACGCAGCAAGGCGATTGGTTCATCTCCTTTGGATGAAATCGCGGGTGTAGGCGCCGCACGTAAGCGGGCATTGCTGGCCCATTTCGGGTCGGCAAAGGCGGTTGGACGCGCCAATTTGGCGGACCTAGAAGCGGTCCCTGGCGTTTCAAAAGGAATGGCACAAAAGCTATATGATCACTTCCAGCCAAACTGACCTGAGGTCTTTTGGTAAAATTCGTGTTAGATGAAGTCTACCTGCCCTTCCACCCACCCCAAAGGATCGCTAACAATACTGTTATGAACTGGACAATACCCAACATCCTGACTGTAATACGTTTGCTCGCGGCCCCTACGGTCGCGCTGATGTTTCTTTATTTCACAAGACCCTATGCGGATTGGTTCGCATTGGTCCTTTTTGTCAGTGCGGCGTTTACAGACTGGCTGGATGGTTATCTTGCGCGCAGTTGGAAGCAAGAAACCAAATTAGGTGCCATGCTGGACCCGATAGCCGACAAAGCGATGGTGGTTATTGCGCTGATGGTCATCATCGGATTTTCCAGCTGGTCAGCTTGGTTGGTATTGCCTGCAACCGTGATTTTGTTTCGCGAAGTGTTCGTTTCTGGACTTCGTGAATTTCTGGGGGATACCGCTGGTACGTTAAAAGTGACCAAGCTGGCGAAATGGAAAACAACACTGCAAATGGTTGCGATTTCAGTGCTATTTTCTCAAGGTGTGTTCGAACACTACTTTGGCATGTCAATCATGGGCATGGACGAGGGAACCGTGAACGCAATTCTAATCGGGGATGAAGTAGACATATTTGGATTAGGTTGGAAATTGGCCAGCGCACAATGGTCAGGTCAAATAGGGTTGATTCTACTGTGGATTGCTGCCGCATTGACCGCCATCACAGGCGTTGACTATTTCCGCAAATCGATCCCCTACTTAAAGGACAACGAATGATCGACGTTCTGTATTTCGCATGGGTGCGCGAACGCATCGGGTTGCCGCGCGAACAGGTCAAGACAACCGCGAAAACGGTTGCCGATCTGGTGGTCGAATTGCGCAGCCGTGAAGAACGATATGATCTGGCGTTTTCGGACCTAAGTGCCCTGCGTGTTGCTGTGGATCAGAAGCTGACTGATTTCGATGCCTCTCTTAGTGGTGTGCGTGAAGTGGCGTTTTTCCCACCCATGACTGGCGGCTAGGTCATGCGAATTTCTGTTCAGGAACAAGCCTTTGATCTTGGCGCGGAAACATCTTGTTTTGCAGCGGGTCACAAGGATATGGGGGCGATTGTAACCTTCACAGGCATCGTTCGCGACCTGCCAGACGATCCACTGATTGCTATGGAAATCGAACACTACCCGGGCATGACAGAGGCTGCATTGACTGAAATCGCGCAAACCGCGGTAGATCGTTGGTCGTTGGGCGATGCGCTGGTTATTCACCGTCATGGACGCCTTATCCCAGGTGAAATGATCATGATGGTTGCGACGGCTTCAAGGCACCGCAAAGACGCATTTGAAGCGGCTGAATACCTGATGGACTATCTGAAATCGCGTGCGCCTTTTTGGAAACGCGAGATCACAGCACAGGGCGAGGGATGGGTTGCATCAAAGTCCGAGGATGAAGACGCGCTAAAGCGTTGGTAGGATATTAACCCGCCGTTTCGTAATGTGTTATCCAAACCTTGCGAAGACTGTGGTTAGCATTTGAAATAAATGGGAAAATGCAATCGGCATTGCGTAGATATCACGTTGGTATTGCGTAGGTGCATCATACCGCAAAAAAAAGATCAGACCCGTTAGGACGTTTGGGTGTGGCTTTCGATGTAGGCCCGCATTTCTTCCGTCTCGTGACGTGCGTCGCGCAGGCCGTCCATTGCAGCCCGCAATTCAGCTTCGGTTTGGCTAAGTTGATTGGTCAACTCGGCCTCGCGTTGTTGCAAGTATGTGATGGCTTGATCGCGGGTTTCTTCAGCCTCGTGCAATTCTTGGCTCATGCGGTCCAGTTCAGCCACATCGCCTGCAGCCACGCGGGTAAAACGGTGCACCAGCCAGTTGGCGAACCAACCTAGGCAAAAGGCCACGAACAGAATAATTGCTGTAGCGATAACAAATTCAGTTCTGCTCATCTGATGTTCCTTCTGTGCCTGCTTGCGGTATATTGCTTGTTTTTGAAATAGACTCCAGCGTTGTTTCGCCTTGTGTCACAGAAGGTGCAGGGCGGATCAAACGGAATTCAATACGACGGTTTGCTTCACGGCCGTCTTCAGAACCGTTGTCCTGAATCGGTTGAGTTTCCCCGTAGCCTTGCGCAGAGAATGAGGACGTTGGAACGCGACGCACCCGCAATTCGTTCAAAACGGATTCGGCACGGCTTTGGCTTAGGGCAAGGTTCATTTCCTCCCGTCCTTGGCTGTCCGTGTGGCCTTGAATTTCTAACTGCAATTCACCGCAGGTTTTGAGCAACTCAGCAATCTTGTCCAATGTGTTCAAAGTGGTCGCATCAATGGTTGCGCTGCCCGGCTCAAAACTGATTTTTCCAGAATCAAGAATGCCATTGATGCCAACTTCGCACTCGTCAGGCGTTGGGATGCCAGCGATAGGATCCAGTTTCTTTAGATAGGCTACATCGACTTCAAATTCTTGCGCTTCACCCAGCTTAGTCGCAAGCAACGATGCTATATCGCGACTTGCTTGTTCATCGCCAGTGTTGCCACGCACACTAAGTGTTGTTGGAGTAACGCGAACGGTGCCGTTGCTTAGACCTGACAACGCTTCAATACCTGTTAGAACACGGGCAGCCCAATCATTTGGTAGGCCGTCAACCAAGCGGGTTGCGATGTAAACTTTATCGGATCCAAAACGCGATTTGGCATAGCTGTCTACAACCGTGCGCAAGTTGTCATTGCTTAGGCGACCCCGCAATTGCACCTGCCCCTCGGGGCTAAGGGTTGCTGTAAATTCTGGGGGGCCTTGGTTCGGATCAACAGCTTCTGGTAGTTTTGCATGAAGAGCAAAGGCTTCGGGAAGGGCTGTTTCCAATTCGCCGACGATGCGGTCGAATTGACCTTGTTTGATGCTGGTTGCTCCGATCAAGTTGATGTCGGCATTTGAAATTGTAACTGAGCCACCACCCAATTCAGCAAGCGCCTTGATACTGTCATCTACGGCTTTCGCCCATTTGGTGCTGGGCACGCCCATACCAACGACGCAGGTCCCTTCATCCTCAAGGCCCGCAGCTTTTGCAGATGCGAGGATGATGGCTTTTGCTTCTTCTGTGTCTGCAGAACAGGCATCAAACCGTGCACCGTCTTCATCGATCAAGAACCGCAATGTAAATGGTGTAATAACGGGACGCGGCGCTGCAATATTCATACTTAACCGCAGGCCTGGAGGGGACGCACGGGTCAGCCTTTTTTCCATAGCGGCTTTGTCTTCAACGCTGTCGGCAATTGCCGTAATGGAAACGCGGCCCGCTGAAACGGATACTTTTGAGCGTGGCAATTGCTCCATCGCGGTCAGGGCAAAGGCCATCGCGTCTTCCCAACCATCGGGTGTAGGGTAGTCTGCGCTTTCGATCAGATCAGCGACTTTGCCATTCCCGCTCATGCTTGCGAAGCGTTCGAGGATGTCTTTCCGATCTGTTTGCGATGGGATCAAGCCGATAACCGAAATACCAGAGTCGTTGCGCAAGATTTCGGCAGAAAACCGTGGTGCTGCAATTGCGGTCGTTGCCTCGACCTCCATGTTGTCGATTACACGTGCCGCATCTACGACGGTGCCTGCCATACTAAGGGCGGCAAAACGTCGGGCTTCTGTTGGTGCGATCCCTTCTAGGGTCACCTGTAGGCCATCAGCTTCAACTTCGGCCCACGGCATTTGCGCGGTATCAAGTGCTTCGCGCACTCCGATTTCAGAGGTTTCTTCGATCAGTTTCACTGAGAAGTTGGCAGCCACTAAAGACACGGCTGCAGCCGATACAAAAGTGATGGCAATAATTACAATCGCGGACAGACGCATAGGCGTATTCTTAACTCGAGTTATGGGGCCAAAGTTGGCTTGAGGTACTAATAGGTGCTGATGTCGGGCGTTTCAATCAAACGAACAGAGCTACCGTAAAAAAGAACAGCGGAATCATGCCAGTGTCGCGGTTTACGCGAAACAATTGTAAACATTTTGCCGGATCGTTGATGTCGAGGCCCCGCAATTGCCATGCCATATGCCATCCCATCGCCCATGGTCCACCAAGCGCGATGACCATCGCAAGGACTGATGCGTTGGGCAAGGCGCTGAAAATTACGGCGATTCCCAGCAAACCGACAGTTGTCATAAGAAATCTTCGCAGCCACTCAGGTGTTTTTTCAGCAAAAAGCCGTGCTGTGGATTTGACGCCGATCAGTGCATCATCTTCGGTGTCTTGGTGGGCATAAATCGTATCGTAGAACAAGGTCCACGCGATGCCCGCAAAATACAAAACCACAGCGGGTGCTTCCAGTTGTCCGATGTGTGCAGTCCACGCTAGCAAAGTACCCCAGTTGAACGCCAAACCAAGAAAGACTTGGGGCCACCATGTGAACCGTTTGGCAAATGGGTAGACTGCGACTGGAATCAGCGCAAGGACACCCAATTTGATTGCAGCAGAATTGAAGGTCAGCAGAATACCAAAGGAAATAACGGCTTGTAGGCCCAACCAAACCAATGCAGCTTTACCGCTGACTTGGCCGGATGGGATGGGGCGGGACCGGGTTCGTTCAACTTTGGCGTCGATATCGCGGTCTGAGAAATCGTTCCATGTACAGCCAGCGCCACGCATCAGCCACGCACCTAACGCACAGCCCACAGCGATCCAAAGATCGTGCCAGCCCATGCGCTGATCATACAGCATTGCCAGGACCAGACCCCACCAACAGGGCAGCAACAACAGCCATGTTCCAATAGGGCGATCCGCCCGCGAAAGGCGCAAATAGGGCCGTGTCCATGCGGGTGCAGTTGTGTCCACCCAATTATCTTTTACCGCATCTGCGACTTGCCCATCTGGTACTGGCGTGTGGTCTTGCATATGTATCAACTTATGACAGCTAAAATCCGCCTTTACATAGACACGCCACTAAGCGTCGCGCAATCGGTTCCTTTAACGCGGGAACAGGCGCATTACCTGTTTGGGGTGATGCGCCTGTCGGTTGGGGCGCAGGTTCTGTTGTTTGACGGTATGAACGGCGAGTTTCTGGCTGACGTGGTCGAGGCGGGCAAACGTGGTGGCACGTTGTTAATCGCAGCGCAAACGCGCCCATTGCAGATGCCGCCCGATCTTTGGCTGATGTTCGCCCCGATCAAAAAAGCCCGCACAGATTTCATTGTTGAAAAGGCTGCTGAAATGGGTGCGTCGCGAATCGTGCCTGTGCAAACTGAATTCACCAACACCAGCCGTTTTCAAAGGGACCGTTTGCAGGCCCATTCAGTTGAAGCGGCAGAGCAGTGTGGCGGAACCTATGTACCGCAAGTGGACGAGATGAAACGGCTGGACCGTGTCTTGGCCGATTGGGACGAGACACGCCAAATCATGTTTTGTGACGAAACAACCGCAGATGATCCCGCAACGCCGTTTGAGGGTGGAAAAGATCAATCTGTTGGTCCGTGGGCCATTCTGATTGGGCCAGAGGGTGGATTTTCGCAGAAAGAACGTGATCGGCTGCGGGCCATGTCCTGCGCACATGTGGCGCAGCTGGGGCCCCGCATTTTGCGGGCGGATACGGCTGCGGTTGCGGCACTGACATTGTGGCAAACGGCGTTGGGGGATTGGGTGTGAGTTTTATTAGACCAGAAGCCGCGGCAGGACTAAACCGCTGGCGTGAGGCGCTTTATGGCGGTGCGATATTGTTGCTGGGCCTGTCGTGGATATTTGGGTCACGTGGGTTGTTGTATCTACTAGGGTATCCTGTTGTCGTGCTGGCGTTTGTTTTGATCTGGGTTGGGGTTCAACGGGCACGTTTTCGCAGCGCCTCGGGTGGGGCAGGGGCGGTGCAGGTCGATGAGGGACAGATTACCTATTTTGGACCTTTGACAGGTGGTGCGGCGGCACTTGCTGATCTTGAACGCCTGACATTGGTTCGCAGTTTAAAACCTGCACATTGGCGTCTGGACACCCCCCAGCAGGAAAGTTTGCTTATTCCGGTGAATGCGGCGGGATCAGAGGCATTGTTTGATGCCTTCGCCACGTTGCAGGGGTTGCAAACAGAACGTATGTTGGCCGAACTTAATGGTCCAGGTGATCAACCTGTTGTGATCTGGGAACGGCGGTCTTTGCGTCCCGAACACGTCAGGTTACATTGACACTTCTGTCAAACCGCACCATCCCTAAAAACCTAAATTAGCCAATCTTCGGAGCAAGTATATGTCCATTCCACAATCCGGCGGCGGACCCATCGAACATCATGATCAATTGGCCGAGCATTTGGCCGAAGGGTGTAAACCCAAAGAAGATTGGCGCATTGGGACCGAGCATGAAAAGTTTGGGTATTGCAAAGACACGCTAAAGCCACTGCCGTTTGAGGGTGAACGGTCAATTGTTGCCGTTTTGGAAGGCCTGCGGGATCGCCATAACTGGACCGAAGTGCGCGAAGGTGGCCATTTGATTGGCCTTGAAAAAGACGGTGCAAATGTTTCGCTTGAACCAGGGGGGGCGTTGGAATTATCAGGCGCACCTGTCGAGACAATCCACGAGACCTGCGATGAGGTGAACACGCACCTGCGCGAGGTCAAAGAGATTTCTGACGAGATTGGGGTGAAGTTTATTGGCCTTGGGGCCGCACCGATCTGGACGCACGAAGAAATGCCATTGATGCCCAAGGGCCGTTACACGCTGATGGACGCCTATATGAACAAGGTGGGCACGTCTGGCACAACGATGATGCGTCGCACTTGTACTGTTCAGGTTAATCTCGATTTCGCGTCCGAACCAGACATGGTGCAAAAGCTGCGCGTGGCCTTGGCTTTTCAGCCCGTGGCGACGGCGCTTTTTGCGAACTCACCCTTCTTTGAGGGCAAACTGAATGGTCATAAGTCTTGGCGTGGTCGTGTGTGGTGTCACATGGATGATGCACGCACTGGCATGTTGCCGTTTGTGTTTGAGGACGGCATGGGGTTCGAGCGTTGGGTTCAATACGCCCTCGATGTGCCGATGTATTTTGTCTATCGCGATGGAAAATACATTAACGCACTTGGCATGTCGTTCCGTGATTTTATGAAGGGCAAATTGCCTGCATTGCCCGGTGAAACGCCTACGATGTCTGATTGGGCGGATCACCTGACCACTGCCTTTCCAGAAGCGCGGATTAAGAAATTTATGGAAATGCGTGGGGCCGACGGCGGTCCTTGGCGCCGTTTGTGCGCGTTGCCTGCGTTTTGGGTTGGTTTGATGTATGACCAAACTTCGCTGGATGGTGCATGGGACTTGGTCAAGAACTGGACGGCAGAACAGCGTGAGGCTTTGCGGGTTGCCGCGTCAGTCGACGGGTTGCAGGCCAAAATTGAAGGCGTCAACATGCATGACATTGCCCGTGAGGCTGTGGCGCTAAGCCATCAAGGTTTGGTTGCACGTGCCCGCAGCGGTGCGGGTGGAATGGTTCCGGACGAGACACACTTCTTGAACGCGCTGCATGAAAGCATCGAGAGTGGTAAAACGCCTGCGGATGAGTTGCTGGATCACTATCATGGTGATTGGAACGGCGATATTACAAGGGTATTTGAAGACTATTCTTACTAAAGAATAAGGTCTTATAAAAAAGATAGGGGGGCGCTGCCCCCGCGCTTTGCGCGTCCCCGGAATATTTTAAGCCAGAAGAAATTGGTGGCTTACGTTTTCTTTTTGCCGAACTTTGGTTCTGTGCCGGCACGAATACGCGAGATATTTTCGCGGTGTCGGAAAAATATTAGCAGCGTTAAGAATATGCCCATAAAGAGGGCAGAACCAGAACCTGTAAATATTAGGAAGAACGTTGACGCTGCAGCAGAAACCAATGCGCCCATTGACGAAATCCGCCATGCAAATGCCCCAACAAGCCAAGCCGCGCAGCATGCGGCACCGACCGGAAATGAATAGGCCAACATAATGCCTAGGAAGGTCGCAACCCCTTTTCCGCCATTGAATTTCAACCAAACCGGAAAACAGTGCCCTACCATTGCCATCACACCAGCAAGTTGCGCTGCATCTTCGCCCGCAAAATAACGGGCCAAAAGCAAAACAATTGCGCCTTTGGCAGCGTCAAAAATTAAGGTGAGCGCGGCTGCACTTTTGTTCCCTGTGCGCAAGACATTGGTGGCCCCGATGTTGCCAGATCCAATTTCACGCAGGTTTCCCAAGTTCATCATACGGGCGACGATCATGCCGAAGGGAATTGATCCAAGCCCGTAGCCGATGATGGCCCACAAAGTCAGTATTAAAGCTGTGTTTTCGATAATTGGCATAATTGATTAAATCCCGAATACTTTGTTGCCGCTTACATAGGTTGCGATCACCTTACCCTGCATTCGTTGCCCGTCAAACGGCGTGTTGCGCGATTTGGATTTGAGGGTGGCGCGGTCCATCACAAAAGGCGCGTTAGGATCGAAAATGACCAGATCTGCTGGCGCACCTTCCGATAAGCGCCCCTGTGGCAAACCAAGTCGTTTTGCGGGGTTGTACGACATTGCCCGCCACAACGTTGGCAGGTCAATCATATCGGCATGAACCAATCGCATTGCGGCTGGTAGGAATGTTTCAAGGGCGACTGCGCCACTTGCGGCTTCTTCAAACGGCAAGCGTTTGCTTTCCTCATCTTGGGGTGTGTGCATTGAACTTATGATGTCGATCAGGCCAGAGGCGACAGCTTCCACCACGGCAATCCGGTCTTCTTCTTCGCGCAACGGCGGTTTGATTTTAAAAAACGTCCGGTAGTCGGCCACATCCAAAGCGTTGAGGGTCAGGTGGTGGATCGACGTACCTGCAGTGATATCAAGCCCGTTTGCCTTGGCCCGTTCCAACGCTGGTAAGGCACGGGAGGTTGTGATTTGATCCGCGTGGTACCGTGCGCCAGTCATTTCGATCAAGGCGATGTCGCGGTCTAGTCCCATCCGTTCTGCCATTGCTGAAACGGCTGGCAGTCCCCGTAGGGACGCAAATTTACCAGAGGTTGCGGCGGCCCCGTGGCTTAGAACTGGTTCTTGTGGGTGCGCAATAACCAAGGCACCAAGCGAGCGGGCATAAGTCAATGCGCGGCTAAATACCTTGGTGTCGGTGATAACGCTGTCGCAATCGGTGAAGGCGACGGCCCCTGCGTCGAGAAGAAATCCGATTTCGGTCATTTCACGCCCCATGCGCCCTTTGGTCAGGGCAGCCATGGGATGGACGTGAACCGGTGCCACTTCGCGGGCGCGGCGAATTACAAACTCCAAACTTTCGGGGTTATCGATTGTGGGATCAGTGTCGGGACGTGTGACCATTGTGGTGACGCCACCAGCAGCAGCCGCTTGGCCTGCAGTGCGAAAGCTTTCTTTGTGTCGCTCGCCAGGTTCGCAAACTTTGACCCCGATGTCGACAATGCCAGGGGCAAGGTATTTGCCACCGCAATCGACAACCATCTGCGCGTCTTCATTGTCGACCCCGTCATCGTGAATGACTTTTAGGATCACACCATTCTCAACCAGCAAGCTGCCGAACGTTTCGGTTTTGGCCTTTGGATCGACCAATCGTGCATTGATGAAAAGTGTGCGCTTAGACTGCATCATGACCCGATCCATATAATAAGCCCCGTGAAGACGAACATTAATAACAGGGCATAGGTGGCGATGCGGCCTGACATTGCAGCCTGAGATGGTTTTTTCTTGGCAGGCTTAATATTGTCATTGCCACTGCCAAGCTGGGCACTGTCGTCGGGGAGCGGTTCAAATGTCACTGGGGTACCTTCGGTGAAGAATGTCGCGATGTGGCGTAGCGGCGACCTTGGATCAAGTGATTGTTCAAGGCCTCCAAATGCTGATGAGAACACCAACAAAACATGACCTTTGACGCGCTCAAGGTGATGGGAAACTTGATTGATTTGATCGATGGGTACGTCATTTCCTGTGCTTAGATAGCCTGCAAGGCCTAGGCCTTCAAGATCGGCAACGGGGAAGACTTCGATAAAGTCATCGTCAAGGAATTTAGCCCCAAGGGCGTCTTTGAGGGGCCATTGGGTTTTGTCGTCGTTGATATGTTGCGACGCTCTGAATGCGTCTATTTGGTCGCTGGGCAAATCAATTGCGAACAGGCGGATCACACCACTTTCAAAGGCTGGAACGTTCATTGGGGTGCTTCCATTTTTCTTGTTCATGGAATGGCCTGCGCAGCAATAGCGTCATCAAGTATCTGACAGGCGATTTTTGGACGATCAATATAATGCATGGTTATAGCCGTTCCGTTGGAGAGGCGAAGCTGTACGTTCCAGAAAAATCGCCGATGGGTTGACGCGATTTCAGACAAAGACATTGCATGCGCAGCAAGGTCTTCTTCGGGGTTTTCGTAGATCAATTCGTTGTGTGTCAACGTCCATTTGGCTTTGCGGTGGTCAAACCAGTGAGTGAAGTCATCCAACACAAACATGTAAACCAGGCACAGACTGACGGCAGTGAAAAAAGCAGCGATCCCGCCAACAAAGGGCCAAACAGGTGTCAAAAGCAGGTATGTCACAAGAAAAATACCAAGGCTGCGCAGGCCAAAGGCGCGCAACGAGGGTCGCCATATTTGGATTGGCTCCCTGCTCATGCGCGGCCCTTTAGGTCGCGGGCCAACAGGTCCATTGCGGCCATACGCACAGCGACGCCCATCTCGACCTGTTCTTGGATCACGCTGCGGTTGATGTCGTCAGCGATGTCGCCGTCAATTTCGACACCGCGGTTCATGGGGCCGGGGTGCATGACAATTGCGTCAGGTTTTGCGTGTGCCAGTTTTTTGGCATCTAGGCCGAAGCGATGATAATATTCCCGTTCTGATGGGATGAAACCACCGTCCATGCGTTCTTTTTGCAAGCGCAACATCATGACAACGTCGACGTCTTTTAGGCCTTCGTTCATGTCATCAAATACTTCAACGCCGAATTCTTCGATCCCCGATGGCATCAGCGTTGGTGGGCCGATCAGGCGGATACGATTTTCCATCTTACCCAGTAGCATGATGTTGGAACGGGCCACGCGGCTGTGCGCAATGTCACCACAGATCGCGATGGACAGGCGGTGAAGACGTCCTTTGGCCCTGCGAATTGTAAGGGCATCAAGCAAGGCTTGGGTGGGGTGTTCGTGACGTCCATCACCCGCATTCAGAACAGCGCAATTCACCTTTTGGGCCAGCAGGTCGACGGCCCCTGAATGGGGATGGCGCACAACCAACAGATCAGGGTGCATCGCGTTTAGGGTAAGTGCTGTATCAATCAGCGTTTCGCCCTTTTTGACGGATGAGGCTTGCATTGCCATGTTCATCACGTCCGCGCCCATGCGTTTGCCAGCCAGTTCAAAGCTGGCTTGGGTGCGGGTTGAGTTCTCAAAAAACATGTTGATTTGGGTCAAGCCTGCCAACACGTCTGAATGTTTTTTAGTGCCACGGTTCAAGGCCACATAGTCTTCTGCCAAATCAAGGATCGTTGTGATCTCTGACGGTCGCAGTTGTTCGATCCCCAAAAGGTGGCGGTGCGGAAATGTCATGTGCGGAACCTCGTGATATTTGTGGAGTTATAGTGGGGGGAACGGGTTGCGGCAAGTGTTGGGGTTTTAAGAAAGATTGCCTTCGGCCAGGATATTTAAGGCCAAAAGAAATTGGGGGCGTTTTGTCTGTTGTTTTCTGCAGGTAGAGTGGGTGCATGGAATCAGCAGAGTTTCATTCCGCCGCCGCGATGTTGGCATGGCAGGTTGAGTTGGGCGCAGATGAAGCAATCTGTGACCAGCCCATCAATCGCTATGAGTTACCTGCGGCTTTGGCCAAGCCCGTGAAAGCAGCAGGCGCAGATTCCAAGACAGTTGCAAGACCTGTGCCCTTTGCCAAAGTGGCTGAGGTTGATGTTGTCGCGATTGCGCGATCATTGGCGGCGCAGGCGGGTGATTTGGACGCGTTGCAGCAGGCCGTTAGAGGTTTTGATCACTGTGAACTGAAACGTGGTGCCCGTAATTTGTTGTTTGGTGCGGGCGTTGCCGGTGCGTCAGTGATGGTGATTGGCGAAGCCCCCAACCGCGCAGACGATCGTGCAGGTGTCTTTTTAGACGGCGACGTGGGTCAGTTGTTTGACAAGATGTTCGCAGCCATTGACCTGACCCGCAGGGGCGACACGCCGACCATCTATCTGTCGCATGTGATGCCGTGGCGCACGCCCCAAGATCGTGATCCAAAGCCAAACGAACTGGCGATGTTGAAGCCGTTTGTTGAACGCCAGATTGCGTTGGTGAACCCAGATGTGCTGATTTTGATGGGCAACGCGGCCTGTCAGTCGATGTTGGGAAAACGTGGTATCACCCGTATGCGTGGCGATTGGGTCGAATTGGCTGGCAAGCCGACCTTGCCGATGTTCACGCCCGATCATTTGATGCGCAATCCTATTGCCAAACGCGATGCTTGGGCCGATCTATTGTCCATAAAAGCCCGTTTGCAGGGCTAACCTCCGGAGAGATTATGACCCGAATTGATGAGAGTGCCGTGTTTATTTCTGTACGCATAGCTATCCTAACTGTGTCCGACAGTCGGGGATTATCGGAAGACCGCTCTGGTGATGTACTGGTTGGGCGGTTGACAGAGGCGGGTCACATCCTTGCGGATCGTAAGATATTGACTGATGAGCGTGATGAAATTGCGGTGCAGCTGCGCGACTGGTGTGACAACCCCGAGATCGATGTGGTGATCAGCACAGGTGGCACAGGTTTGACGGGGCGCGATGTCACGGTTGAGGCGCACCGCGATGTTTACGAAAAAGAAATTGATGCCTTTGGTACTGTATTCACCATTGTCAGCATGCAAAAAATTGGCACTTCGGCAGTGCAAAGCCGTGCAACGGGGGGCGTGCGCAACGGGACGTATCTGTTTGCGCTGCCTGGCAGCCCGGGGGCGTGTAAAGATGCATGGGACGAAATTCTTGTCCGTCAGCTGGATTTTCGCCACCGTCCCTGTAATTTTGTCGAAATATTACCGCGTTTAGACGAACATCAGCGACGGAAATAGCACAGCCATCCGTAACAACACTGTGGGTTTGGTTTTTTTGAAAAGCAAACTAGGTTAACAATCGGCCGAATTGGCTGACCATTCAAGGATTTGAGATGCGGTTTTTAAGGCAAAGTTTGGTTGGTGTGTTTCTGGCGGCCTTAACGCTTGGGCTATTGGCATTTGCTGGGCAAATGATTGGTGGCGCTGTTCAGGACCGTATGAGCAAAGAGGACCGTGCGCGTCCCGTGCAAGAACGTGTGTTCGCGGTAAACGTTATTCGGGCTGAGCTGGGCGTTGAAACCCCCGTCCTTAAAACCTTTGGCCAGGTGAAAAGTCGTCGTACGCTTGAGTTGCGCGCAGCAACTGCGGGACGTGTGATTGAATTGTTCGATCAGTTTGTGGACGGTGGTGCTGTGAGGGCTGGTGACGTTTTGGTACGGATTGACCCCGCCGACGCCCAATCCACCGTATCCCGTGTGAAGGCCGATATGTCCGACGCCAATGCAGACGGGCGCGACGCTGCTCGGGCTTTGGCGCTTGCCAAAGATGAACAGATAGCAGCCCAAGAACAAGCCGACTTGCGTGCGAAAGCGCAGAAACGTCAAAATGACTTACTGGCCCGTGGTGTTGGAACTGCTGCCGCTGTCGAAGTCGCGGAATTGGCCGCATCTTCCGCCCGTCAGGCCGTGTTGTCACGCCGTCAGGCTGTGTCCCAAGCTGAAGCGCGGATTGATCAGGCCGCTTCGGCCTTGTCACGTGCGCAAATTGCACTGGCAGATGCTACGCGTGGGTTGGCGGACACGACTTTGGTTGCGCCTTTCGATGGCAAGTTAAGTGCTACAAGCGTTGTGGCTGGCCGTTTGGTTGGCACAAACGAGCGATTGGCAGAATTGATTGATCCTGCCGCGCTAGAGGTGTCGTTTCGCGTTTCAACCGCCCAATATGCGCGACTGTTGGACGCCAGCGGTGACATCTTGGGCGCAGACGTGGACGTAATTTTGGATATTTCTGGTGTGGATCTGACAGCCACAGGGAAGATCAGCCGTGCCAGCGTTGGGGCGGGGGAAGGGCAAACAGGGCGCCTTATCTTTGCGAAACTGAACGACAGCGTTGGGTTCAAAACAGGTGATTTTGTCCAAGTGCGCGTGCAGGAACCTGCAGTCGAAAACGTGGTGCGGTTGCCGTCATCTTCGTTAGACGCAAGTGGGACTGTTTTGGTGCTTGGTTCTGAAGATCGTCTCGAAACGATAGAAGTTGAACTTGTACGTCGGCAAGGCGACGACATCCTTGTGCGCGGCCGTGGCCTTGAAGGCCGTGACGTTGTTGAGGCCCGCTCGCCCCTGTTAGGTGTTGGTATTGTTGTGAAGCCATTGCGCGGTGTGAATGAAATCCCTGCTGCTCCTTCAATGGTTGAACTTACAGATGAACGCCGCGCCAAACTGGTCGCTTTCATCGAGGGAAACATACATATGCCAGCCGCCGCGAAGGCCCGCGTTCTTGCCCAGTTGGGTGAAGCACAAGTGCCCGCGCGTATGGTCGAGCGCATCGAAGGTCGTATAGGAGGGTAACAAACATGCGTGCTATCCCAAACGCCGCTGGCGGCATCCTTTCATATTTCACCCGTCACCGCACGATTGCAAATCTTTTGCTCGTCATCATGGTTGTGGCCGGAATGGTTGCGATCCCAAACATGCGGGCGCAGTTTTTCCCTGATGTGATTATCGACAATGTGACGGTCAGCACCCAGTGGAATGGGGCAGGTGCGGAAGATATAGACGCGGGTATTATTCAGGTTCTTGAACCGGGGTTATTGGCCGTTGAGGGGGTTGAAAGCTCGTCCAGCGTGTCACGCGAGGGCTTTGGGAACATTGTTCTGGAATTCACCCCAGGGTGGGACATGGCACGCGGCGCTGACGATGTTCAATCCGTCATTGATACGGTTACGACGTTGCCTGATGAGGCAGAGGAACCAACTGTGCGGCGCGGTGCATGGCGTGACCGTGTGACCGACGTGGTGATTACAGGGCCAATCGCACCACAGCAATTGGGCTTGTTTGCAGATGAGTTTGTCATCCGCTTGTTTGCCGCTGGTGTGACCCGAACGACCATTCGAGGTGTTGCAGCACCGCAGGTGATGATCGAAGTGCCGTCATCGCAACTGATCGCCAATGACGTCACCATGTCCCAAATCGCGGCAGCGATTGCCGAAGAAGTGAACGCCGATCCTGCGGGGGATGTGGCAGGCGCCAATGCACGCGTGCGCACAGGCACCCAAAAACGCAGTGTCGAGGAAATATCAGGCGTTGTTTTACGTTCGAACGTGGATGGCAGCACGCTGACTGTGGGCGACGTTGCACGGGTGATGCGCGGTGGTGTCGATCGTGATCGCGGTTATTTTGTTGGGGATAACCCTGCGATTTCTGTGCGTGTTGATCGTTCCAACAACGGAGATGCGATTGCCATGCAAGCGTCGGTGCAAAAGGTTGCGGACACCTTGCAACTGACCTTGCCGCGTGACGTTACCATCGGATTAATCCGTGCGCGGGCCGAAGCGATTTCAGCCCGCCTTGATATCCTAGTCGACAATGCTTTGGTCGGCTTGATGCTGGTGGTCGCCTTGTTGTTCTTGTTCTTGAATGCACGCACGGCATTCTGGGTCGCTGCGGGTATTCCTGTGGCACTTTTGGCCGCGATTGCGCTGATGTACATTGGTGGGCTGACGATCAATATGGTCAGCTTGTTTGGCCTGATCATTACGCTTGGGATCGTGGTGGATGATGCAATCGTTGTGGGGGAACACGCTGATCACCGTGCCCGTCATTACGGTGAAGCCCCTGTTGTAGCAGCTGAAAATGCCGCGCGTCGTATGGCTATGCCAGTATTTGCTGCAACCCTTACAACTGTGATTGCCTTCTTTGGGTTGATTGCCGTTGGCGGGCGGTTCGGCGATCTGATTGCAGACATTCCGTTTACAGTAATTGCAGTTTTGATGGCGTCCTTGGTCGAATGTTTCTTGATCTTACCGAACCACATGTCCCATGCGTTGCTCGCAATTGATAAAAAGCGTTGGTATGACCTGCCTAGCCGTGTGGTGAACATTGGCTTTGATTGGTTCCGCGCCCGAATTTTCCGCCCCTTCATGGGTCTGGTTATCCGCGGACGATATGTCGTGTTGGCTGGCGTTGTTGCAGTGCTTGCCAGCCAAGTGGCATTGTTCATCAATGGCGACGTTCAATGGCGTTTCTTCAATGCGCCAGAACGTGGATCGGTGACAGGCAATTTCGCGATGACGGAGGGGGCCAACCGCGAAGATACCTTTGCTATGATGAAAGAAATGCAACGCGCGACCGAAGAGTTGGCGAAGAAATATGCGGATGAACATAACGGCGTTAGTCCAGTCGACTTTGTGATTGCTGAGATTGGCGGCAACGCAGGTCGCGGTCTTTCAGGGGTTGAGTCCAAAGACGCGGACCTTCTGGGCGGCATCTCGATCGAGTTGATCGATGCCGATCTTCGCAAAGGGTATTCTAGCTTTGCGTTTGTCGCAGAATTGCAGGACATGGTGGTGCATCATCCATTGGTCGAAACGGTCAGCTTTCGGTCATGGCGCTCTGGTCCGGGCGGTGATGGTCTGGATGTGCAATTCTTTGGCGCAGGCACAGATGTGTTGAAATCTGCCAGTCAAGATTTGCAAAAGGCCTTGTCGATTTATCCTGAGATCAGCGCGATGGAAGACAATCTGGCCTATGATAAGGAAGAATTGATCCTTGATCTAACGGCCCAAGGCCAAGCGCTGGGCTTTACCATTGACACGCTGGGCCGTGCGTTGCGCAACCGTTTGAATGGGATCGAAGCGGCAACATTCCCCGATGGTGCCCGCAGCGCAAGTATTCGCGTCGAAGTACCAAGCAGTGAATTGACCGCTGACTTTATGGAACGGATGCAGATGCGTTCCCCCACGGGTATTTACGTGCCTCTGGCTGATCTGGTCAGTGTCGAACGCCGCACTGGGTTCAGTACGGTACGACGTGAAAACGGCATCCGTTTAATTTCCGTCACGGGTGATGTGTCGGAGGATGATCCAGCCCGCGCGACTGAAATAAATCGCGTTTTGGCCGAAGATATTTTGCCCAACATCGCCTCGAACCGTCAGGTGGAATGGCGGATGTCCGGCTTAAGCGAACAAGAAGATACGTTCCTTAATGACGCTTTGACGGGGTTGATCCTGTGTTTAACAGGGATTTATCTGGTGTTGTCATGGGTCTTTGGCAGCTGGACACGTCCTATGGTGGTGATGGCGATTATCCCCTTTGGTCTGGTTGGTACCATCTATGGTCATGCTGCGTGGGGTGTGCCGTTAAGTATGTTCACCGTTGTTGGATTGCTGGGAATGACAGGAATTATCATCAACGATTCTATCGTCTTGGTAACGACCATAGATGAATATGCCGAAGATCGTGGGTTGGTGCCCTCCATCATTGACGGCGCTGCGGATCGCTTGCGCCCTGTAATGCTGACAACTCTCACCACGGTTTTGGGCATGACACCGTTGTTGTACGAACAATCACAACAAGCGCAGTTCTTGATGCCAACCGTGATAACCTTGGTCTACGGGCTGGGGTTCGGAATGCTACTGGTTCTATTGGTGGTGCCCGCCTTGGTTGCCGCGCAGCATGACGTATCACGCCACATCACCGCGATGCGACGTGGCGTTGGCGCACGGGCCACCGGTTTGGCGTGGAGCCTGCGTGCACTGTGGCTGGTTATTCTGACGTGGGGTGCTGTAACTTTGGGCTATACCATTGGCTTTGGCGCACTGCCCGATCAGATTGTTGCACAAATCCCGATGGTCGACGGTATGTCACCCATGATCGCAGCATTGGGCCTGTTCATTGCAGGCTCCGCGATATTGGTGCTTATAGCCTACATTGCACTTGCATTTGGATTTCAATTTGGCGTGCGGCGCAAACGTCGGGTGGCTTAACCCGCGCTACAGCCGCGAATATCCACCGAATGGCTGGACCCCAGGATTGTGATCCGCACATCGGATCGATTGACCGAAAATGCAGGGCCGGCAGAGTGATACATCTGAGATACAGCTACAATTTGACCGCCAAAGCGGTGGGTCTTGGGTTCACTCACCCAAATGGCGTCTTGGCCAGCCTCGATCACCGCTTCTTCACGCCCACCGGCACTTGGCATGGTCACACGCGCCTCAATCTGCAAACCTTCTTGCGTTGGCGTGATGTGGCATGTGACCGCCTTCACACCAGCTTCTTTGGCCGAGTACGGCGCGGATGCCATCGCTGATGCAATTGAAGCCGTCGGCGTACGACCTGCGGCCTCAAGCATCGTGTCGAATGTCAAAGTAAATGGCGCGCAAATGTCCGAACAGACGCCGATATCCATGCGGCCCTTTAGGCGGATCGGCTTGCCGTCGCGTTTGGGTACAATGTGCAACGGAATGACCAGCTGGCCTTTGTAGCCAATAGAACGGGTCCCGTCGTCGTGAAACACCTTTGGTTGGGGCCACGTGATTTGCAAATCACCAATGTTGCGCGCACCATTCCAGCTGAACTGGGGGGGGATGCCAGAATCACCAGGGGCGCGCCAATAGGTTTTCCACCCGTCTGCCAATATCAGACGCAACGCGGCGACACGGCGACCATCGGCCAATTCCCATCCCTGTAGAACCTCTACTGCAACAGGTGCAGGATCACGGGCAATCGCGGGCAAAGCGAAACAAGCAGATAGGGCAATCGCGGACAGGGATGTTTTGATCATAAGTTATGAATGGCGATCTTGATGGCAAATGCCAAGTCACGATGGAGTTAGCTTTGTTTCGCCACATCTTGCAAACGTGGGGATATGGCACTTGCGCCACAGTGGGCCGATGCCGCACACTGGGCGTAAGTACCTAAAGTATGCCAAAAATTTGGAGTGTCAGGTGACGGCAAATACAATTAAATTTTCAGGGAATTTGGCGGGCAAGCTGCTGATTGCCATGCCCGGTATGGGCGATCTGCGGTTTGGCCAATCGGTGGTGTTCATGTGCGCCCACTCGGAAGATGGTGCGATGGGTCTGATCATCAACAAGCCTGCGCAAGACGTGGTTTTGGGGGACGTGCTGGGGCAGTTGGACATCGACGTCAGCCAGCAAGTCCGCGAATCTCGGGTTTATATAGGCGGTCCAGTTGAAACTGCACGTGGATTTGTGCTGCATTCGCGTGAATATCAATCCAACCTGCAAACCCTGAATGTGGATGCTGATTTTGGGATGACCTGCACGTTGGATATCCTAGAAGAGATAGGCAAAGCCACGGGGCCTGCACAGTCCCAACTTATGCTTGGGTACGCAGGCTGGGGGGCTGGACAGCTTGAAGCCGAAATTCGCCAAAACGGCTGGTTGGTTTGTGAAGCGTCTTTCGAACTGGTATTTGGAACGGATGACGACACAAAGTGGTCCAAGGCTTTGGACAGTATCGGGGTGAACCCTTTGACCTTGTCGTCTGCCGGAGGGCGCGCCTAATCCGAACCCACGTTATCCACGAGGGGCAGCGGCCCTGCGCAAACGGTCATTGATCGCACGGCCCAAACCAATCTGCGGAATAGGTGCAACTGCGATAGGTTTTCCGGTCTTGTCCAAAGCGTGCAGGTGATCAAACAGGTTGGCGGCAGCTTCGATCAGATCTCCGTGTTCAGATAGGTTCAGATCACAGTTCATTGTGCCAAAACCCAACAACACTTCGCCGGCCTCAATATTTGACGCGTCCAACCGCACATGTGCTTTCGGGGCATAATGCGATTCCATTTGCCCGGGTGCCGTGATCTTTTCCGGGGTGGATTGGGTAAGCGTAATCCCAAGTGCATCTTCAATTTGCTCTGACTCAACGCCGCCGTGGCGTAACAAAGCAACATCAGGTGTTAACCCCAAAATCGTGCTTTCCAATCCAACCTTGCAAGGGCCGTCATCCAACACAGCGGCGATCTTGCCCGCCAACCCATCCAGCACATGTTGCGCAGTGGTAGGGCTGATACGTCCCGATGGGTTGGCAGAAGGCGCTGCAATCGGGGCATCCGCCAGACGCAACAAGCGCAGGGCCGTCCCATGGTTCGGAACGCGAATGGCCAGCGTGTTCAAGCCTGCGGTTACAAGGGATGACAATCCGTGCCCGTCGCGCAGCGGCAAGACCAGCGTTAATGCACCGGGCCAAAAGCGATCCGCGAGAATTTGTGCTGTATTGTTCCATTGCACATATCGCTTGGCGCTGGCGACATCAGGGACATGCACAATCAAGGGATTAAAGCTGGGCCTGCCTTTGGCGTCGTAGATGTTTGCAACAGCGGTGCCATCGCGGGCATCGGCCCCCAACCCATATACAGTCTCGGTTGGAAACCCAACCAACTGCCCATTTCTTAACAGTTGTGCTGCCATGTTCAAATCGGCTTCAATTGCCCTTAGGTGAAGCGTCTGTAATGTGGTCATTCGCATCCCCCCTGTGACGCCGCGTTTGGGTTGCTTGCGGGGCTTTAGCCCCCCATGCTGATCTTAACCCCGTCCAATACAAGGCAGTTTGCGTCTTGCCAAGCTGGCGTTTGCCAGTGATTGAGACACCTGATTGAAAAACTGCTGCAATACCGACGCAATACCGACGTTAAACATACGTTGAATTTAAGAGGTCCAAATGCCATATCGCGCCCCCCTAGACGATTACAATTTCCTGTTTGATCACGTTATAGGACTGAACCAAGTCCGCGAAACGGACCGGTTTGAAGAGGCAACAGACGACCTGACACGTGCCATTCTGACCGAAGCAGGAAAACTATGCGAAGAGGTGATGTACCCCGTTCAGCGTGCTGGTGATTTGACGCCGTCTTATCTGGAAAACGGTGTTGTGCGGACAGCCGATGGATATGCCGACGCGTTCAAGGCAATTGCTGAGGGTGGTTGGATCGGTATGTCCGCAGACCCCGAATTTGGTGGCATGGGTTTGCCAATGGCCGTCACCACAGCAGTTAACGAAATGATGAGTGCGGCCTGTCTGTCTTTGCAGCTAGCCCCCTTGATGTCACAGGGCCAGATCGAGGCGCTGGAACACCATGCATCGGATGCAATCAAGGCGCTTTACCTGCCCAAGCTGATCTCTGGCGAATGGACAGGCACCATGAATCTGACAGAGCCGCAGGCGGGCTCTGATGTGGGTGCGTTGTCGTCGAAGGCGACAGACAGTGGTGATGGTACATTCCGTGTAAGTGGCCAGAAGATATACATTTCTTGGGGCGATAACGATTTCACAAGCAATATTTGCCACCTTGTTTTGGCCCGTTTGCCAGATGCACCCAGCGGTACCAAAGGCATCAGCCTGTTCCTTGTGCCAAAGCGCTTGCCAGATGAAAATGGCGAAGCTGGTGTTGCCAATTCGTTAAGTGTGATCAGCCTAGAACATAAGATGGGTCTGCACGGATCCCCGACGTGCGTGATGCAATATGATGAAGCAACAGGCTGGTTGATTGGTAAAGAAGGCGGCGGAATGGCCGCTATGTTCACCATGATGAACAACGCCCGTGTAGGTGTCGGCGGTCAAGGGATTGGCGCGGCTGAAGGGGCATATCAACATGCGTTGGCCTACGCGATTGATCGCAAACAAGGCCTCACATCTGTGACCGGTGGCAGCGGTACCATTGTTGATCATGCTGATGTGCGCCGTATGCTGCTGACCATGAAGGCCGACATTTTTGCGTCCCGCGCCATCGCTCTGTCGTGTGCTGTCGCAATCGATATGGGAACTGCAACAGGGCGCGCCGAATGGAAATCCCGCGCGGCATTTCTTACCCCGATCGCCAAAGCCTTCGGCACCGACGTCGGTATAGAGGTCGCCAACACCGCCATTCAGGTCCACGGCGGCATGGGAGTGATTGAAGAAACAGGGATAGCACAATACGCCCGCGACGTACGTGTCACCGCGATCTATGAAGGCACAAATGGCATACAGGCCATGGACTTAGTCGCCCGCAAGATGATGGACGGTGGTGAAGTTGCCAACCGTATTGTTGACGAAATCGAAACCCATGCAGAGGCCGCACGGGATCGTTTCCCCAACATGGCAGACGATGTTTGGCAGGCTTGTGAAAGCCTGCGCGAAGCCACAGATTGGTTGACGTCCGAGGGTGATTTGAATCAACGTTTTGCGGGTGCTGTTCCATACTTACGTGCATTTGCACGTATACTTGGCGGACACTTGCATCTTACAGCGGCGCTTGCCGACTCAACGGCAGGCAAACGTGAAAAGCTGGCCCGTTTTTACATTAAACGCTTGATGCCAGAATACATAGGGTTGCTGTCCCATGCACAGTCTGGTGCGGAAGATCTGTACGCAATCAGCGTTGAAGAGATGGCGTCCTGATGGCTGATATCGCACCGAACGGTCTAAATTACCCATGGCCGACTCCGCCTGAAACAGGTGTTTCGATTGAGGTAGCGCCAGGTGTTTTGTGGTTCCGTCTTCCGCTGCCAATGAAGTTGGACCACGTCAATATCTATGCATTGGACGAGGGCGACAGCTGGACTGTTATCGATACTGGCTTCGCCTCAAAAAAGTGCAAGGCAATCTGGCAGGCCATGATGGACGGGCCGTTGGGCGGCAAACCGATTTCGCGTGTTGTGGTAACGCATCATCACCCTGACCACATTGGATTGGCGGGTTGGTTGCAAAGTGATTTTGGCGCTGAACTGGTCACAACGCGTACCGCTTGGTTGACCGCGCGGATGCTGACCTTGGACATTCAAGAGGTGCCAAACGCCGAAAGCCTCGCGTTTTATAAATTGTCTGGTATGGGCGCTGATATATACGAAAAGCGGTCGAAGGAACGTCCCTTCAATTTTGGGGATATCGTGGCACCGATGCCGTTGGGCTATACCCGTATTCAGCAAGGTGATCAGATCACAATGGGGGGGCGCACGTGGGACGTTCACATGGGCAACGGCCACGCCCCTGAACACGCAACATTCTGGAGCAGGGATGACAATCTGGTGCTTGCAGGTGATCAAATCTTGTCCTCGATTAGCCCGAATGTCGGCGTTTATGCCACTGAACCAATGGCTGATCCCATTGGCGAATGGCTGGAAGCGTGCGAACGGCTAAACCTTTTGGTGCGCGAGGATCATCTGGTTCTGGGCGGTCATAAGCTGCCGTTTACGGGCCTTCCGAACCGCATGCGCCAGTTGATCGACAACCATCACAGCGCGCTGAAAAGGCTGGAAAAATACATCGCAGAACCCAAAGCAGCGTCTGAATGTTTCTCGTGTCTGTTCAAAAGACCGATAGGTGAGGGGGAATATGGCCTAGCACTGGTTGAGTCTGTCGCGCATTTATCGCACCTTTACCAAACGGGCCTTGCGACACGTGAACTGCGCAGTGACGGCGCGTGGGTGTACCAAAGCAAAGGATAGGGCATGGGCGATCAGGTCAAGACGGCGGCAGAAGCGGTTGAAGCTGATGCGTTGCCACGTGTGCATGAGGTTCATAGCGATCCAACAATGCCCAATGCTGGCAACAAGGCGGTGCCCAAAGGTGTTGCAAAAACACCTGTCGGGAAGAAAAGCCAAGCACAGTGGGCTTATGAGCGTTTGATAATCTACCTTCAGAACTTCGAGGAACAGTTGGATAACGAACAGGAAGCCGCAATGGGCTTTACGGGTGGGGATGATGGTGTGCTTAGGATTGAGGGCATGGGATACAACGATCCTGATATCCTAACATTCTATTGATCCGATCCTGCAGGTGGGCACACCCAACTTGTGCAACACGTAAATCAGCTAAACGTCATGTTTAGAGCCCTGCCAAAGGCCGTCGAACAAGCCGAACCTAATCGCATTGGCTTTCGATTGGCCCATGATTTGGAAGATGAGAACGAAGTTCCCATCGAAAATGCCTGATCCAATTGTATATTGTTTTTATACTGTGCCGCTTTGACGTGGTGACAGGGGCAGGCAGTTGATGTAATGAGCGTAAAATTATTGCGACCAAGGAGCGACTCATGGCTGAACATAAACACGGCGACATGGACACTAAAGTGCAGCAAGGCACATATGACGCGTTCATCAAATTTTGCGTTTGGGCGGCTATTTCCATAGTTGCCATTTTTGTCTTTTTGGCGATTTTCGCAACCTAATATACATCACTTACGCTTGGAGGCGTTTGAGCAATGCGGATACTAGCCAGTTTGGTTTTGTTGGCATTTTTGGCCGCCTGTGCGACAGCGCCTGCAGGCCCACAGGCCAGCGATGCTACGATTGCAGCGAAAGCGTATCGAGAGTCAGGGCCTGCGACATTGACCCTGATCACAATGATCAACAACCGTGACCAATCTGGTGCGCACACGGCTTTGATGATCAACGGATCACAGCGTGTGATATTTGACCCAGCTGGATCATTCCGAAACGAACAAGTTCCGCGCCGCGACGATGTTCTTTATGGAATTCGTCCCGTCGTTTACGCAGCGTACAAAGGTGCGCATGCACGTTCGACATTCCATATTGTGTCGCAAACTGTTGAAGTTTCCCCAGCTGTTGCTGAACAGGCGATTATGTTGGCAAAAGCCCGTGGCCGCGTGCTTGGCACGCAATGTGCTGCATCGACCATCGGTATTTTGCAGCAATTGGACGGGTTTTCTGGCATATCAAGGACATTGTTCCCAAGACGTCTGATGGAAAATTTCGAAACATTACCTGGTGTGAAAACCGAGAAGTACTTCGAGAATGATGAAGGCACAGTTGTTGACGGCATTGCTGAGGTCAACTTGTAACCGAACCCCCAACTGCTTAGCCAAATAGAAATACGCCAAAGCCTAGCGTAAATGCACCTGCAAAAATTGCTATGATAACGTTGCGGGTTGCTATCCCTACACCAAAGGTCACGATTGCTGCGATCAGTCGGATTGGCTCTGGCCCGGTCCCCGCTTCGTTGGAAAGTGCAACAATTGGGGCGATCAATGCTGGGATGATAGCAACTGCTGTGTAGCGCAGATATCTAAGCGCCCATGCTGGCATTGGTCGATCACCGACCCATCCCAAAAACGAAAATCGCAATAAGAAGCTGCCGATACCCAGCGTGAAAATGACGATCCAAAGCGTGCCAGTATCTATCAATGCGCTGCCCCTTGTTTCTTAGTCATCCAAACCTCGACCTGTGATCCTGCCGTCATGCCGGCGAGACCTGCGATAATTAAACCCAGCGAATAGGGTATTGGAATACAGATTAAGCTGACAATGATAGCGACAATTGCAGCCACCAAATGCGGCAGGCTGCGGATCATCGGTGCGATCATGGAAAGAAACGCGATGGGCAGCGCGAAATCGATTGGAATGCCAGCTGGCAATTGTGTTCCAAGTGCTGCGCCCAAAAAGCTAAAGATAAACCACGCTATAATTACCAACGTACACGTGCCAAAAAAATATGCAGTGCGCATTGGAACTGTCATTTTTGGTTTGTCTTCGAATTTGGCATGACTTAGCGCATAGCTTTGATCGACCAGCATGTAGGATATCAAAGCACGCTGCCATAATGGGGCTTTGCCCAAATAGGGTGTCAGCGCTGCAGAATACATAGCGACCCTTAGGTTCACAGCCAGTGCGGAAATCAGCACAACAACGGTCGGCGCTTCTTTTATCATTAGTTCTAATGCGGTGAATTGTGCTGCCCCAGCGATGACCACAAAAGAAAAGCTCATGACCTCAAACAGGTTCAATCCTGCCTCGGTTGCGATGACACCGAACAGCACAGCAAAAGGCGCAGCGACCAAGATAAATGGTGCCCCGTCGCGAACGCCTGTCCAGTAGGCGGATTTGGTGGTGGTGGATGTCATATGAAACTCTTAGGTTATCCCAAACGATTAGCTGTCTTGGGATGGGGATGCAATTGGCCAGATCTGATGAAAAAAGTGATTACATCTTAGCGCCCGATCCCGCACGTGCGGGGCTGACACGCCATGTGGTTGGTACAGATCATCTTGGGGCAGAGGTGGAATTGTCTGTGGTCGAAGAACGCCCGCTGACGATTTTTCTGAACCGTCAGGAAATTGTGACGGCGATGACGATTGGCGATTACCCCGAATATCTGGCGCTTGGCTTTCTGCGCAATCAAGGCATGTTGGCGGATGATGACGTCATCACAGGCGTCGATTTCGATGAAGAACTTGAGACGGTTGTGGTGCGCACAGAAACGGTTACCAATCACGAGGAAAAGCTCGCCAAGAAAACCCGTACCAGTGGCTGTGCGGTTGGCACTGTCTTTGGTGATATGATGGAAGGGCTTGAGGGGTTGGAATTGCCTGCGACCCCAGTGCGCACTTCATGGCTTTATACCCTTGCGGCTAAGATCAATCGTACGCCTAGTTTATACCTTGAGGCGGGTGCGATTCATGGCACAGTCTTATGCGAGCAAGACCGCCCATTGGTCTATATGGAGGACGTTGGTCGCCACAACGCGGTTGATAAGATAGCGGGTTGGATGTTGCGGGAAGGCGTAAGTGCCGAAGATAAGATACTATACACAACGGGACGTTTGACCTCGGAAATGGTGATCAAAACGGCAATGATGGGCATACCTGTACTGGCGTCACGGTCAGGATTTACTGCATGGGGTGTCGAGATAGCCCAACAGGTTGGTCTGACTTTGATTGGGCGAATGCGTGGGCAACGTTTTATGTGTTTAAGCGGTAAGGATCGCCTAATTTGGGACACGGACCCAGCAAGCGTGACGGAAGAACCACGTAAATCTGGTCGTAAAGGGGGCAAGGGATGAGTGCACCATTAGGTGTGATTTTAGCAGGTGGATTGGCCACACGCATGGGCGGTGGTGACAAAGGGGCATTGCCTTTGGGTGGTTCGACATTGTTGGGCCATGTGATCACGCAGTTGTCCCCGCAGGTTAGCGAAATTGCGTTGAACGCAAATGGAGACGCAACCCGCTTTGCACATTTGAAATTGTCAGTGATTGCTGACAGCATTGACGGTTTTGCAGGTCCGCTTGCGGGTGTTCTGGCAGGGCTTGATTGGGCGGCAAAGCAGGGCGCAAGCAGCATTGTTACGGTAGCGGCGGACACTCCGTTTTTCCCATCTGATCTGGTTGCACAATTGCAATTGGCGGCAGCTGGCATGGAACATCCACTGGCTTTGGCTGCGACACCTGATCCAAAACGTGGCACTTCCCGTCATCCAACATTCGGATTATGGCCCGTCGCCTTGCGTAATGATTTACGGACAGCATTAAATGATGGATTGCGCAAAGTTGTGCAATGGACAGACGGCCATAACGGCAAACTGGCGATGTTTCCAATCGGCCAGAACGACCCATTTTTCAATGTGAATACACCTGAAGATTTGGCAAAAGCAGAGTTGATGCTATGAGAGTTTTTGGCGTTGTCGGCTGGAAGAACGCGGGTAAAACGGGCCTGATGGAGCGGCTGGTGACAGAGATTACAGGCCGTGGTTTCTCTGTCTCGACCGTAAAACATGCGCATCACACGTTCGACGTAGATCACGAGGGCAAAGACAGCCACCGCCACCGCGTTGCTGGTGCGCAAGAGGTCCTGCTTGCCTCGCGTAATCGTTTTGCGCTGATGCATGAGCTGCGGACTGAAGATGAACCGACATTGGCGGAACTGTTGACTAAGCTGGCACCTGTCGATCTGGTGCTGATCGAAGGATACAAACGTGACGCACATCCCAAAGTGGAAGCGTTTCGTGGCGAAACAAATAACCCTTTGATCGCAAACGATGATCCGACAATTCGTGCGATTGCTTCCGACAAGCCGATGGAACTGGATCGCCCTGTCTTCGACTTGAACGACACAGTGGGCGTCGCCGATTTCATTTTGGCCAACGTCGGGTTGACCACATGACAAGTGCACTCAAACCACCCCCATTGCGCAACGACTGTTTCGCACTGCCCGCAGGTGTGCATTGGACACCTGTCGAGGACGCACTGGCAATGCTGCGGGACCGTTTGACGCCAATCACTGCCGTTGAAACGATCAAGATCGCGCATGCGATGGGGCGGGTTTTGGCTGCGAGTGTCTTTGCTTCACGCGCCAATCCCCCGCTGCCGAATACGGCTGTGGACGGGTATGGGTTTGCTGGTGGCCGCCCAGATGGGGCGCATGTCTTGTTTTTATTAGAAGAACGTGCGGCAGCAGGGCCGATGCTAGACCTTGACGTACCCGAGGGCCACGCCGTGCGTATCTTGACGGGTGCAGCATTGCCCGTAGGTGTGGACACGGTGGTGTTGCAAGAAGACGTGACAACGCAAGCAGGACAAGTCGCGTTTAATGGCCCGATCAAGGTTGGTGCGAACACACGCCGTGCAGGTGAAGATGTGCAGGCTGATGAGATTATCCTGAAAGTGGGACGTCGTGTGACAGTGGCAGATATGGCGATAATGGCGGCAACAGGCGTGCGTGAGGTTTCAGTACGAAAGCCTTTGCGTGTCGCGGTGATTTCGACAGGGGATGAATTGGTCGAAGCGGGACAGTCCGCCAAACAAGACCAAATTTATGACGCAAATCGTCCGATGTTGCTGGCGATGATTACCTCTATGGGTCATGAATCCGTTGATATGGGGCGTTGCGCTGATGATCGCGCGGCTTT
Organism: uncultured Paracoccaceae bacterium; assembly: GCA_905182355.1. Taxonomy (GTDB): domain Bacteria; phylum Pseudomonadota; class Alphaproteobacteria; order Rhodobacterales; family Rhodobacteraceae; genus Ascidiaceihabitans. The sequence continues at coordinate 58,474 of CAJJBH010000009.1, forward strand.
GGGCGAAGTGTTGGATAATGCGGCAGCACAGGCTGATGTGATCCTTACCAGTGGTGGTGCTTCCTCGGGTGACGAAGACCACGTTTCGGCCCTTTTGACCGAGGCTGGTGCGATGCAGTTGTGGCGCATCGCAATCAAACCGGGCCGCCCGTTGGCTTTGGGAATGTGGAACAACACGCCAGTGTTTGGCCTGCCAGGGAATCCCGTGGCTGCAATGGTTTGTACGCTAATTTTTGCGCGCCCCGCTATGGCGCAATTGGCAGGTGCTGGGTGGTCAGATCCCGTAGGCTTTGATGTTCCTGCAGGTTTTTCAAAATCCAAAAAAGCGGGTCGGCGTGAATATTTGCGGGCCCGTATGCGCGATGGACGGGTCGAGGCGTTTGGCTCCGAAGGTTCGGGTCGTATCAGTGGCCTTAGCTGGGCGGATGGTTTGGTTGAACTTTCAGAGGGTGCACAGCAAATCAATGATGGTGATCTGGTGCGCTACATTCCGTTTGGTAGTTTAGATCTTTGAACTTTGGTCGCATTTGGATGGCCTATGGGTCGTTTGCGGCCTTGTTTGAGGTGCAATGTCTGGCTACCAATTCCTAATGACACAGATACCTCAAAACCCCGCCCCAAAGACCGTTGTAAACAGCTGGAACGAATGGGATCCTTTGCACCATGTGATTGTTGGCCGTGCCGACGATTGCCACATTCCGCCGGAAGAACCCGCGCTGGACGCCAAGGTACCTGAAGACAGCGACATGCGTGGCCAATGGGGCCGTCGTCCACAAGAGACAATTGATCGTGCGAACGAGTTGCTCAACAACTTTGCAGACATGCTTGTCAAACGTGGCGTCCGTGTGGATCGCCCAGACAGTATTGATCATTCAACGTCTGTCACAACGCCCGATTTTCACACCGAAAGTCAGTTTGGCTGCATGCCTCCACGTGACGTGCTGCTGACGGTCGGTTCGGAAATGTTGGAAGCGACAATGTCGTATCGCTGCCGTTGGTTTGAGTATTTGAACTATCGCCCCTTGCTGAAGCAGTACTTTGAGGATGACCCGAAATTCCGCCACGAAGCTGCGCCAAAACCGCGCCTGACAAACGCGGACTACCACCCCGATTACCTAAGCGAAAAGATCGGCGACACCCAGCGTTTGAAGTGGGCGGAAGAGAAGTTCTTTGTCACCACCGAAGAAGAACCGTTGTTTGACGCCGCTGACGTTCTGCGTTTTGGCAGGGATTTGGTTGTGCAGCACGGATTTACCACGAACCTTAAGGGGATCGAATGGTTGCGCCGCCATTTTTCTGATCACCGCGTTCATACAGTGAACTTCCCTGGCGACCCTTACCCGATCCATATCGATGCTACCTTTACACCACTGCGCCCTGGTTTGATCCTGAACAACCCGCAGCGTCGTTTGCCAGAAGAACAGCGTAAAATGTACAATGATAACGGCTGGGAAATCGTTGACGCGGCGCAGCCAGCGCATAATTCACCACCCGCGCTGTGCTATTCGTCAACATGGTTGTCGATGAACGTGCTGGTGTTGGACCCGAAGACAGTTTGCGTTGAAAAATCAGAAGTTTATCAGGCTGAACAGATGGACAAGCTTGGCATGAACGTTATCGAAGTTGAATTGCGCGATGCTTATGCCTTTGGTGGCGGTTTGCACTGCTGTACGGCGGATGTGTACCGTGAAGGTGATTGCGAAGATTACTTCCCGAATATGCCATCTTAAGAAATTATTTACCTGAAGGTTTTTAGGCCAAAAGGTGAATTTATTACTTAAATGGCACACTCCGCCTTGCGACCCAAAGCAATTGTATTTGCCTTTTTTGATTTCAGATCTACCTCCCGAAAAAGAAATGGAGCATTTCATGAAGTCTGTTTTCACGCTTGTCGCTGCGCTGTCTTTCGCACCAGTTGTGTCATTCGCTGACAATCACACCTGTGCCCTAAGTCTAAGTGTCGGCTTTATTGAAGGTGCTCCGGTGGATCGGTTTGTGATGACCAACACATCAAAGACCGCTATCGGTCCTATGGACGTTTCATTTGATTTACGCCCGTCTATGGGGAGACTAATTTTTGATACGCAAAATGGTGGCGTTGGGGTCGAAGTGTTTCAGCCGTTCCAAAGCGAGGACATGACACTTGACGTGGCCGATGGTGCCGAAGGTCTTCGGATGCCGCTAGGCGGATTGGCCGGGAACGCATCTGCGAGTTTCACAATTGACGTTGATGACCGCCTGTCCGTGTCTGAGTTGGGTCAAATAAGGGTGAGTGTGTCTGAAATGCAGGGGGCAATTTTGACGGTTCTCGTTGAAGAAACGAGTTATAATGCGGTTTTCGATGGGGCTAACATGGCAGTGTTTGGCACAGGATGCGCTGACAAAACCTAGTCGAAGGTACCAGCAACCCGCCCAAGCAACATAAACGCGCGGGCTGTGCGGGTGTCTGAAAGTGCAGATATCTCACTGTCGGTGGCGCGTGGTTCGAATCCGGCAAAGACCTTGTCAAAATGGCGCAGGAAGTGGTGCGCTGCGTCTCGAAAAATTGGATCCTGTTTCATACGCCCTGATGTCAGCGCCAATGATGAGCGATCCCGAACGCCGCCCAATGCAGCAACAGAGCGCCCACGTGCGCCAACTGCAAATTGGCGCCAAATTTCTGGACGTGCGCTGTCAGGGCGCAAATCATCCATATAGATGCCATCTTGGCTAAGCAGGGTCAGCACGTCTTGGGCTGCTTGAACCAATTTGCTGGCTTCGCGATCTTTAAGGGCGCGGCGCAGGGCGGCAAAACCTAATTCATCTTCAGCCGTTTCGGGGAAGTTCATTGCGCGAATGAAATCTTCGTTTGGTAAGGGTGGTGTGATGTCTTCCACGGTGGTGCCAAGCGCGAGGGCTGGTTGGTCGTCAGCAACAACCGCCGCAGCGGGTGCCGCACGTTTTTCTTCTTGTGCTGCATCACGGCGGGTAGAGAAGGTGGCCAATGTGCTTTCGGTTTTGCGTGCTGCAGCGGCAATTTCGTCCAACTTGCGCGCGACTGAGGGTTCGTTGCCAAGATCGCGGCCTTGGGATTGCGCAATATAGGCTTGGCGGATTGCGTCAATTGCAGCTTGCAGGCGTTGGCTTTCTTCACGCATCACACGGCTGGCCCGCGCCGCAGTGGCACCAACCCAGATCATTGCAACGGGCATAAATATCGCCAGCATCGTCATCAAGAACAGCAACCCGCCACTGTCGGCCGTTGGGTTTGAGTCAGCAGGTAAGGTCAGAAAGAAAATCGCAGCTCCAATCAGCCAAATCACGCTAAGAATGATCGCAACGATTTCGATCGCGCTGATCCCGCCATGGCTTGGACGATCGTATATTCCAAGCGGGGTAGGGCGTGATTTAGGGGGCTGATCGGACATGTTTCTGGGACTCTATCAGGCGTAAACGATGGAAAGAACTTCGTATGATTTGACGCCGCCAGGTGTGCGGACTTCGACGCTGTCACCTTCCTCTTTAGCGATAAGGGCGCGGGCGATGGGCGATTTGATGTTCAATAAACCGTTTTCAATGCTGGCCTCATATTCACCAACGATTTGATAGGTCTTTTCCTCTTCGGTGTCTTCGTCCACCAAAGTGACTTTAGCCCCGAATTTGATACCGCCAGACAGTTTGGAAGGGTCAATGACATCAGCAAGCGAAATCACACCTTCCAATTCTTTTACGCGCCCCTCAATGAAGGACTGCTTTTCCTTAGCTGAATGGTATTCTGCATTTTCGGAAAGATCGCCGTGTTCACGGGCTTCAGCAATGGCTTTGATGATAGTAGGGCGCTCAACCGTTTTTAGGTGCTTCAGCTCTACTTCCAAATTAACATACCCTTTGCGGGTCATTGGGATCTTTTCCATAACATCGGTCCAACTGTGAAAAGCGGCCCACAAAAGGGCCGCTGTTAAAGGTTACGTTCCAAATGACCCAAACAGGTATACAATTGCAAGCCTTCTAAGCAAAATTGGGCCAATCTTAGCTGTCGTATTGTACCACCTCGTATTCAATGCTGTCATGGTCATCGAAGTAAAATCGTTGGCCGGGTTCGTAGTCATAGTGTTCCCCTGGGGTGAAACCAGCATCTTGCACTCGTTGGCGCATAATTTGAATATCCTCGACAACCACAGCAATGTGATTAAGCCCGCCAATCGTATGATAGCTTATTTCTTTCTGGGGCTGCGATGTCTGTTCCTGATAAAGGGCAAGTTAGTGATTTTCTGTTCCAACGTGGATCGATTGCCCCAAAGTCTTGCTGTCGCCCCGCCACCGGATGTTCCAGCCGAATAAGTCAATCATCCACGCGGCAGTAGCTTCGATATTTGAGACGGTGTAATTAGTATGTTCCAAACGTGCAGTCATAGGGTGTCCTCTCAAGGTTGATTTTCCTATCGTAATTTCTAAACCTAACTTTAGGTCAAGGAATTTATTTGGAGGAAAAAATGGCAAAAGATGGGATGACAATTGGGGCATTGGCTGAACGTACAGGTTTGGCAGTTTCAGCGATCAGGTATTACGAGGCCAAAGGCTTGATCCGCCCCTGGCGTAATGAAGGTGGTCAAAGGCGGTTTGAACGGGCCGATTTGCGTCGCCTTAGCTTTATCATGATCGCCCAGCAGTTTGGGTTCACGCTGCCACAGATCAAAGAACAGTTGGCTTCACTTCCCAATGGACGGACACCAACGAAAACGGACTGGGCAAAAATTAGCGCAGCCTTTCGCGCGTCGTTGGATGCCCGGATCGAAACACTAACGCGGCTTCGCGATAATTTGGATGGTTGCATAGGGTGTGGCTGCCTTAGCCTGCCAAAATGCGCGTTGTATAACCCTGCAGATAGTGCTGCCCAAAAAGGGGCGGGACCAAGGTATCTGATGGGCGATGATCCTGCGATTTGACCGTGTTTGGTGCGCCCAGCCGCCACTTTGGTGATTTCGACCCGTGCTTGGGAAATTCCTCTGATTTACGTTGTGTCGAGATTGCATTGATTTGCCTGCTACGTTAGCCAGTAACGAAAGATTATTGCGTCATGGCCACCTGTGTCAGGCGCCTATGAAAAGGGAGCCCATCAGATGGCCAATATTGAACGCGAAACAATGGATTATGACGTTGTCATCGTTGGTGCAGGCCCTGCTGGGCTGTCAGCGGCTATTCGTCTAAAGCAGCTGGACCCAGACTGCACTGTTGTGGTTTTAGAAAAAGGGTCTGAGGTTGGTGCGCATATTCTTTCAGGTGCGGTTCTAGACCCCTGTGGTTTGGACGCATTGATCCCAGACTGGAAAGCCAAAGGCGCACCTTTGAACACGCCAGTTAAAGAAGACAATTTTTATGTGATGGGCGAAGCGGGTCAAATGAAGTTGCCAAACTTCATCATGCCACCATTGATGAGTAACCACGGCAACTACATCGTATCCATGGGCAACGTATGTCGCTGGATGGCTGAACAAGCCGAAGAAATGGGTGTCGAAATTTTTCCCGGCATGTCCTGCTCCGAACTGGTTTACGGCGACAACGGTGAAGTCAAAGGCGTCGTCGCAGGTGTCTTTGGGTTGGAAGCTGACGGTTCAATCGGTGAGAATACCGAGCCTGGAATGGAACTGAACGGCAAGTATGTGTTCCTGTCCGAAGGTGTGCGTGGTTCCTTGTCCAAACAAGTTATCGAGAAATACGATCTAGCAGCGGATTGTGACGTGCCTAAGTTTGGTCTTGGCATGAAAGAAATCTGGGAAATCGATCCTGCCAAACACAAAGAAGGCACTGTGACCCACACAATGGGCTGGCCTTTGGGCACCAAAAACACTGGTGGTACATTTATTTACCACCTCGAAAACAATCAGGTTTATGTAGGTATGATCGTCGATCTGAACTATAAAAATCCACATCTGTTCCCCTACATGGAATTCCAGCGGTTCAAACATCACCCGATGATTGCTGATTTGTTAGAGGGCGGCAAGCGCGTGGCTTATGGTGCGCGTGCGGTGACAAAAGGCGGGTTCCAATCCATCCCGCAATCTGCATTCCCTGGTGGTGCTTTGTTGGGCTGTTCGGTTGGTTTGGTGAACTTGCCACGGATCAAAGGCAATCATAACGCGATGTTGTCAGGCAAAGCCGCCGCCGAATCTGCGATGAAAGCGATTAAGGCGGATCGCAGTGGCGACGTTTTGGAAGACTACAACGCAGAACTGCGCAGTGGACCGATTGGCAAAGACCTAAAGAAAGTGCGCAATGTTGCGCCGCTCAATGGTCGTTTTGGTTTGCTGGGTGGATTGACCATCGGTGGTTTTGATATGTGGTGCAACACATTGGGCTTCTCATTGCTGGGTACGTTGAAGCACGGTAAGACTGACGCGAAAGCGACAGAAGAAGCCAGCAAACACAAAGTGATTGATTACCCAAAGCCAGACGGCAAGCTTTCCTTTGACCGGCTTACGAACGTTGCGTTCTCGTTCACTAACCATGAAGAATCGCAGCCTGCGCATCTTCACCTGTTGGATCCGACTATTCCAGTTGGTGTGAACCTTGAGAAATATGCAGGCCCATCAGCGCGGTATTGCCCCGCCGGTGTGTACGAGTTTGTTGAAGAAGCGGGCAAAGACACCAAGTTTGTGATCAACTTCCAAAACTGCGTACATTGCAAAACATGCGATATCAAAGACCCAAGCCAGAACATCAACTGGACAACACCGCAGGGTGGCGATGGTCCGAACTATCCGAACATGTAATTGGCGTAATCTCTAAATGATTTGAAAGGCGGGCAATGGCTCGCCTTTTTTTGTCATTCACGCAGCTGTGTGCCGAATTTGGCAGGTAAAGCCGCCAAGCCATTGCACCTTTTCACTGACATGCTAGCGTTACGTCTAAACCAAATGTGAGGCAACCTTGTGATCCGACTTTTGATGTCTACAGCTTTGGCTGCGACCCTTTCCTTTGCTATTGGCGCGCCACAAGCAATGGCGCAAAGTGTTTCAGGCGCTTATCTGGCAGGGCGTCAGGCCGCGTCACAAAGGGATTTTGGGCGAGCATCGCAATATTTTGTCAAAGCACTGGTGCGAGACCGCAACAATCCAGAATTGATGGAGGGCGCAACACTGTCGTTTCTGTCTTTAGGCCAGATTGAACGCGCAGTGCCAATTGCGAAGGCGATTGAACAGGCTGGATTACGCAGCCAAACGGGCAGCATAGTGTTGATAGCGGACATGGTGATGCACGAGGATTATGACAGTGTGATTGCGCGCGACGGTGAAGGCGATGGCATTGGTCCGTTGGTTGATTCATTGGTGTCTGCATGGGCAAGGTTAGGGCAGGGCAAAGCCGCCGCAGCGTTTGAAGAATTTGACGAAGTGGCCAAACAACCTGGCATGGCGGGATTTGCGATTTACCATAAGGCGATGGCTTACGCAGTGGTTGGCGACTTCGACAGCGCGGACAAGTTGTTCTCGGATGAAGAAGCGGGTGCGGCCAGCAGCACACGTCGCGGTGCTATGGCGCGGGCAGAAGTTCTGTCACAACTTGACCGGAATGCGGATGCAATTACTTGGTTAAATCTGGCGTTTGGGGATGCAATTGATCCAGAACTTAGCAAGCTTATTGTAGCATTGGAAGCTGGCGAAACTGTACCGTTCACACATGCGAATTCTGCGAAAGACGGCATGGCTGAAGTTTTCTATTCCCTTGCGAAGGCCCTGCGCGGCGAAGCCGGGGCTGGCTACACCTTACTCTATGGTCGTGCGGCTTATGCTTTGCGTCCCGATCACATCGATGCATTGCTGCTGAATGCGGCCTTGCTGGAAGAGTTGGGCCAATTCGACCTTGCTATTGAGGCATACAAAAAAGTTCCAGCGGATCACGCGGCGTCACATGCTGCCGAATTGGGTCGCGCCGCAGCTTTGCGTCGCGCTGGCAAACCCGATGCGTCAATCGAGGTACTGGAACAACTTGCGCGTCGTTTCCCTGATATGGCGCTTGTGCATTCGACCTTGGGCGATGTCCTACGTGAACAAGAAGCATTTGACGAAGCGGTGACCTCATACGGCAAGGCGCTGGAACTAACACCCGATGGTGTGCGAGGCCGTTGGTTTGTATTGTATGCACGCGCCATTGTGCATGAACGGCTTGATAATTGGGAGTTGGCGGAGGCAGATTTTCGCGCGGCTTTGGCCCTTAACCCAGAGCAGCCGCAGGTCCTGAATTATCTGGGATATTCAATGGTGGAAAAGCAGGTCAATCTAGATGAAGCGCTAAACATGATCGAACGTGCAGCTGCTGCACGGCCAGACAGTGGCTTTATCGTGGACTCGTTGGGTTGGGTCCTGTTCCGAATAGGGCGCTATTCCGAGGCCGTTGTTCATATGGAGACCGCCGTTGCTTTGATGCCAGTCGATCCCGTGGTTAACGATCACTTGGGGGATGTTTATTGGTCAGTGGGGCGCACACGAGAGGCGGAATTCCAATGGAGCCGTGCATTATCTTTTGTTGATCCAACGGATGCAGACGGCGAAGCCGACCCAGATCGCATCCGCCGAAAGCTAGAAATCGGATTGGATGCTGTATTGGTCGAAGAAGGGGCAAACCCCTTAAAAGTTGCGAATGAAGATTGAGATATTTGCACCTGCAAAGGTCAATTTAACGCTGCATGTGACGGGGTTACGTGAAGACGGCTATCACCTTCTGGACTCTCTGGTGGTCTTTGTTGATGTCGGGGATCAGTTGCGGCTAACCCAATCCGATCAAATGTCACTGGACGTGATGGGACCATATGCGGACGGCGTCCCAACTGACGCTAGCAATCTGGTTTGGCGGGCTGCTGCGCTTTGTGGTTTGGCTGCGGGTATTGTTTTGGACAAACATTTGCCAAATGCGGCGGGCATTGGTGGTGGGTCTGCGGACGCGGCAGCGATCATTCGTGGTGCAAAGCAATTGGGATACCACCCACAAAAACCTATTACGTCTCTTGGTGCTGATGTTCCTGTTTGTTTGTCTTCTGAACCTCAACGAATGGCGGGCATCGGTGATCGGTTGAAACCGGTCGGTGGCTTGCCTGATCTGTGGGCAGTTCTGGTCAATCCAGGGGTAGGCGTCCCAACACCCGCTGTATTTTCTGCGTTGAAATCCAAATCAAATACCCCAATGGCAGATGCATTGCCGTTATGGAAAACGGCAAATGAATTCTGTTCATGGCTTGGCGACCAACGCAACGATTTGGAAGCCCCTGCAATAGGCATTCAGCCGATTATCGCAGATGTGCTTCATACACTTTTTGACGCATCTTTAGCCCGAATGTCGGGGTCCGGCGCGACCTGTTTTGGACTTTATCCATCTCGACAAGCCAGTGCGGTTGCCGCTGCGCGGATCAAAGCGAACAACCCCGGCTGGTGGATTTCAGAAGCCAGAGTTCTCAAAGGTTAGTTGATCCGCTCAACGACGTAATCCGCCAATTCAATCAACATCTGTTTTATGGGATGATCGGGCAAGGACGATAAGGCGCGTGTGCTTTTTGAGGCCCAGGCATTGGCCTCATCGCGTGTGTCGCTTAGGGCGTTGTGCTTGTTCAGTAACGCCAGGGCTGCGTCTAAATCGCCGTCTTCCTGTTGACCCTTTTCGATGGTGCGCTTCCAGAACGCGTGTTCTTCGGCGTCGGCCTTCGCAATTGCTTTGATCACGGGTAATGTCAGCTTGCGTTCACGGAAATCATCACCGACGTTCTTACCTGTAGCGGAGGATTGGCCCTGATAATCCAGCAGATCATCGACGATCTGGAAGGCAACACCTAGTGCGTCACCATAGTCATAAAGCGCTTTGACAACATTATCATCCGCATCGGCAATCACACCTCCAACTTCCGTCGCTGCCGAGAAAAGCGCAGCGGTTTTTCCACGTACGATCTGAAGGTATGTGCCTTCACTTGTTTTCAAGTCTTGTGCAGCCGTCAACTGCAACACTTCTCCTTCAGCAATCGTGGCAGATGCGTTTGCAAGAATATCAAGCACGCGGAGTGATCCTGTTTCGACCATCAACTGAAATGAACGCGAAAACAGGTAATCCCCCACAAGAACGGATGACTGATTATCCCACAACAGGTTCGCAGTAGGGCGGCCGCGGCGCTGCGCGCTTTCGTCAACGACATCATCATGTAGCAATGTGGCAGTATGAATAAACTCAACCGTCGCAGCGAGGTGGATGTGAAACGGGCCATCATATCCGCACAGATGTGCTGCAGCCAACGTCAGCATTGGGCGCAAACGTTTGCCACCTGCTTCGACTAGGTGTGCGGTAACCTCAGGGATGCGGGGTGCGTGCTCGGACGCCATACGCGCACGGATCAACATATCCACAGCATCCAGATCATCGGCTAAATATGCAGCCATTTGATCATGTGGCTTTTGCTGTGCTGGGTTGTCTATCGTTGTATTGGCCATCAGTTATCCTCGTGTGACCCCTCGACTGTGAGACCGCATTTCTTTACATCATTGCGTATGAAAGAACTCTTACGCAGCAACGACCCAACGATCATTGCTTTTGCCACAGCTCTTCTGTCTGGCGAGGATATAGCCTGCTTTCAAATGGACGTAAATATGAGCGTGCTTGAAGGTGGCATTGGTATTTTTCCAAGGCGGCTTATGGTGCGGACTGACGAGCATGAATTGGCGGTTCGTGTGATGACAGATAATGAGATTCCGTTGGGCTTATGAGCGGTTTTAACGATCTGACCAAAGATGCGTTTTTGGGTGGTAAGGTTAAGTTATTACAACCTAAATTTGGATATCGAGCGGGTGTCGATCCAGTATTCTTGGCAGCAAGTGTGAATGCGACGCCGGGACAATCAGTGCTGGATTTGGGTTGTGGTGTAGGGGCTGCGGCATTGTGTCTTGGCGCACGTGTACCTGACGTAAAATTGATCGGTGTTGAACGTCAGCCCAAATACGCAGAACTGGCGCGACGAAATGGATTAGAAACGGTTTGCGCTGACCTTTCCGACCTGCCCGATATGATACGCCAAAATCAGTTTGATCATGTCATTGCCAACCCACCCTATTTTGATCGTAACGCCAGTGTTGCCGCACGCGATCTTGGACGCGAAGGCGCGTTGGGCGAAGACACCCCGTTGTCTGTTTGGATAAAGGTGGCCGCTAAAAGACTAAAACCCAAGGGTTACTTGCATTTCATCCACCGTATTGAACGGTTGCCTGACTTGATGGCTGCTGTGCCCTCTGATTTGGGCAGTATACAAGTTTTGCCTTTGACACCTCGTTTCGGGCGTAAGGCTGAACTGGTAATCTTACGAGCACGCAAAGATGGACGCGCGGCATTTGAATTGTTTTCGCCATGTATTTTGCACCGCGGCGAACGCCATGAACGCGACGGCGATAGCTATCTTGCTGAAATAAAAGCAGTTCTAAGAGATGGTGCAGCGCTTAAGTTTTAATCAGCAGTTAATCCCTTCGATGGTCATAATGCACCTGCGGCGTGACAGATCGTTTTATTCGTGTTTCACTGTTTGTGCAACTGATCAGCAAGGAGGATTAAATGAGCATAAACTCGCATCTGGAAGAACTGAAAAGAAAGCACACGACTCTTAGTCATGCGGTTGAAATGGCACAACGTTCACCGGCCAGCGATGACATGGAAGTGGTTGGTATGAAGAAGAAGAAACTTCAATTAAAAGAACAAATTTCGCGGCTGAAAAACTAGATGGAAAAGGCCGGACCACTTTCATGGGCCGGCCTTGGACTTTGTAATTGTGTCGTCTTAGACGAAGAACTGACCACCATTGGCTGAAATAGTAGAGCCATTGATGAACCCCGAATCGTCAGAGGCAAGGAAAACAACGCAACGCGCTATCTCTTCTGGCTCTCCCAAGCGACCAGTTGGGATTTGCGCAACAATGCTGTCGCGTACTTTTTCGGGAACAGCCATAACCATATCCGTGCCGATATAGCCTGGGCAGATTGCGTTGGCCGTAATGCCAGCACGCGCGCCTTCTTGTGCTAGGGATTTCACGATGCCTAGATCGCCTGCTTTTGTTGCTGCATAGTTCACCTGTGCGAACTGACCTTTTTGACCATTGATCGAGCTGATGACCACTACACGCCCAAATTTGCGTTCGCGCATACCGTTCCAAACTGGGTGCACTGTGTTGAATACACCAGTTAGGTTTGTATCGACCACTTCATGCCATTGTTCAGGTGTCATGCGGTGGAACGGCGCGTCACGTGTGATGCCAGCGTTTGCAACAACGATTTCCACAGGGCCAAGATCAGCTTCGACTTGGGCAATGCCCGCCGTGCTTTCCTCGTAACTAGCTACGTTCCATTTGTATGTTTTGATGCCAGTTTCAGCGGTGAACTTTGCAGCGGCTTCGTCGTTGCCCGCATATGTTGCGGCGACCGAATAGCCAGCGTCTTTCAATGCGGTTGAAATTGCGGCACCGATCCCTCGGGATCCACCAGTGACAAGAGCGACGCGGGACATATTGAAAACTCCTAAAATTACACTCGAAATGTTGTTACGAATTTTACGATCTTTGCGCAACAATATTGCGCCGGGAGCGCTAATATTTTTTGGCAACTCGAACGGAAAACTACAAAAGGCAGCACTATTAGTGCTGCCTTCACTGTGGTTTTACTTCTATTTATGGACGCTCTAGGCACATAGCGACACCCATGCCGCCACCGATACAAAGTGTAGCAAGGCCTTTTTTGGC